>CAIOSO010000158.1 GCA_903860985.1 uncultured Flavobacteriales bacterium | reverse complement strand
CCACGGTCATTGATCACCTGTGTCTTAATGACTTCATGTCCATCCGCCTTCAAAATCTCCGCTACCGAATAACCTAAGAAATTATTTCGGAGGTGACCCAAATGCAGTGGTTTGTTCGTGTTCGGTGAAGAATATTCCACCATGATGGTCGGCTTAGAGTTTTTCGGCGCAAAACCGTAGTTAGCGGTATGAAACACTTGATCAAGTTGAGTCAACCAATAGTTTTTGGAGAAAACGATGTTCAAGAATCCATTCACAACAATGCACTTCTCTACATCAGAAACGTGCTGTTCGATGAAGTCTCCGATTTTTTGTCCAGCGGCTAACGGTGTACAACGAAGCAATTTCACGAAAGGAAAAACAACTAAGGTCAAATCACCTTCCACATCTTTTCTTGTGACTTGAAATTGAATCATTTGCTCATCAATCGCTTGTCCAAACAAGGAAAGCGCATGATTTAAAATCAGTGTTTTTATGTGATTTTCCATCCTTATTTTAAACTTTTTACCAGCGAATTGATCAATTCAAATGATCGTTCAGCCATTTTATTTTTTTCATTATCCAAACATGGATTCACTTCAACAAGTTCCATGCATGCCAAATTCGAGAGTTTCGACATTGCGGTTAAGATGGTTTTCGCTTCGTCGAAAGTGATTCCCATCGGGACTGGAGTTCCAGTTCCGTAGGACGTTTCACTTGGATCCATGGAATCGACATCGAAGGAAACGTAAACGATGTCGCACGCTTGTAATTTCTCTGAAATTTCGTCGATACACGTTTGTAATCCTCGGTCTCTTAATTCCTTCACGGTATAATTGCGGAGATTCAGTTGTTTCATCGCATGAATTTCTTCCTCTTCCACGTCGCGAACACCGATGTAAATAAGGTCTGCGGGCTTTAAAGAATGACTTTTCAACTGATTCCAATATTGCATGGTGGTCAAATCCAAGTTGTTTTTCTGAAGGTCTGACTGGTCCACTCCTAACGCTGTTGCTATGGGCATTCCATGAATATTCCCAGATGGAGTCGTATAAGGTGAGTGAAGATCCGCGTGAGCATCGATCCACAAAACACCTAAGCGTTTTCCTGGGTAAGCCAATTTCAATCCAGCCATCGTCCCACCTGCGGAAGAATGATCACCGGCGATGATTAGTGGAAACATTCCAGAATCAATTGCTTCCTTCACCTGTGTTTTTATGCCTTCAAAAATCTGAAGAACTCCATCAATGCGTTTTGCGTAGGGAAAGTTCGTTGGACGATCCAATAAATCATTTCGATTTGGCAAGGTGTAAACTGGGTATTCTGAAAACAAGGTAGAATTTTGAGCTCTTGCAGCGGCACGAATTGCTTCAGGACCTAAGGAAGCCCCGCGCGTTCCCGCACCTAATTCCGAAGGATTAAAAATAAATTGTAATTGACGATTCATAATACTCCCTTTCATCGGGCTCGACAAATTTACAACTTTCTATAGGAAGTATTGATTTAGAGCTCCTGAACTTCTTCAATATTAGGTATATTTGTTCACATCAACTGAACAATTTCGAATCCCAAACATGATCAAATTACTTCTTTTCACTGTGTTATTTTCCTTCAGCCTTGAGGTCTGTTGGGGACAAGATGCGAATCATTTCAGTGGGACTTTGACTTACCGTATTGAACGCGTGGATGTGAAGGATTCCGTTCAAGCAAAAATGATCATTTTCGCTCGTGATTCCCTCATTAAGATTGTGAATTTCAGTTCCGACTTTGGTAAACAAGAAACGATCAAGCATTTGATTTATCAGAAGAAATATGTTCTCATTGAACTAGACAAGGAGAAATTTGCTGTTCAGATTAAGGATAGTACGGTTGATGCAAGCGCAAAAACGTATGCGTTT
>CAIOSO010000157.1 GCA_903860985.1 uncultured Flavobacteriales bacterium | reverse complement strand
TTTTTCGAGGTAATCTAACTTATAGCCCTTTTCGAGTGCTTTTTTCGTGAAATCATCTCCTTTGTTGAGGCAATATCCGAGTTGAAAACGTTCGATGATGTCTTTACGAAATCCACGTTCTTCGAAATAGGAAAGTCCAATCGCCTTCCCTTCATCCGTTCCGTGCATATTCTCTGAAAATGTATTTTTCGCGAATTCATTGATGATGTAAAAACTCTCGCGTTCATTTAACTGTGCTAATTCCTCTGCTGTTGGCTGCGCTGTTTCGGGGATTTGAACACCATAGCGATCTGCCAACCAGCGAAGTGCTTCGGGATAAGAAAAATGTTCTTTCTCCATGAGGAATGACACAACAGTGCCTCCTTTACCCGTAGAAAAACATTTGAAAATTTGTTTGGCTGGAGAGACTACGAATGATGGCGTTTTTTCATCCGTGAATGGACTGAGTCCCTTTAAATTGGAACCCGCACGTTTTAATTGAACATAATCAGCAATCACTTCCTCGATGCGAGAAACTTGCATGATTTCATCAATGATATGTGGAGGAATCTTACTCACTTTCTGCTTGACCGTAATCTTTTACTTGTTTATTTTTACCGTTCACATCATAGGTAGTCCAGACACCAACCATTTTATCCAAATGGTATTCACCGTGATAGTGTATGCGTCCGTTGGGATGTTTTACCACAGAGTATCCTTCGCGTTTTCCGTGATCATAGAATGTAAATGAAAGCATGTTTCCTTTTTCGGAATAGAAGGTCCATTTACCATCTCTTTCTCCTTTCACATCTAAATCTCCTTCAAATTTCACTTGTTTTTTTCCTGCATACCACTCTGTAAAGTGTCCATCTTTTACTTGAAAAAGGACTTCTTTTTTCTCCGGCTGACCCTCCTTTTTAGAAGAGGAATCCGAACATGCGTTCAATGTAAACAATGCCACTAAGGCGATTAAGAATGTATTTTTCATCATTTCTCTCTATTCATTGTGTAATGTACCAATCCTATTAACGATTTTTTTGCTTCGTTGTCGGGGAAAGACTCCAATAATTCTAGTGCTTCCTTGGCTATTTCTTCCATTTTAAGTGTCGCAAACTGAATTCCACCATACTGAATGACCAATTGAATGGCGCGTTTAATTCGTGCTGTTACGTCGAATTCATTCTTCATGATGTACATTAATTCCTTGCGGATTTCACTTGGAGAATGATTCATCACGTAGATCAACGGCAAGGTCATTTTTTGTTCACGGATATCAATTCCGGTTGGCTTTCCAATGTGTTCACCTGTTCCGTAGTCAAAAATATCATCTTTGATTTGAAAGGCAAGTCCGATTAGCTCACCAAATTTTCTCATTTTCTCTTGTTGATCAGGGTTCGAATGGACACTTATTGCTCCGGCCTCGCAGCATGTTGCAATGAGCGATGCTGTCTTTTTGCGAATGACTTCAAAATACGTTTCTTCGTCGATATTCAGGTCGCGTGCTTTTTCAATTTGAAGAAGTTCACCCTCGCTCATTTCGCGGACGGCTCGTGCAACGACTTCCAACAAGGCGATGTTTTCTTTCTCAATGGAAAGCAATAGAATGCGTGAAAGCATGTAATCGCCAACTAGCACAGCAATTTTATTTTTCCATAATGCATTGACGGAGAAGAATCCTCGGCGTTCGTTGGCATCATCCACCACGTCATCATGTACAAGTGTGGCGGTGTGTAAGAGTTCCACCAAGGTCGTGGCATCGTAGGTCACTTGATTGATTTCACCCAACATTTTTGCTGTTAGAAAAACGAACATGGGACGCATTTGCTTACCCTTTCGCTTCACCACGTACTGAGTGACTTTGTCCAGCAAGGCCACATCAGATCTCATTGACTCTTTAAAATAAGCTTCAAATGTTGTCAATTCTGACTGAATTGGCGCCATGATGTCCTCAACCTTCTGCATA
>CAIOSO010000156.1 GCA_903860985.1 uncultured Flavobacteriales bacterium | reverse complement strand
TTTTATTTTCATTTTCATTTCTTTGATGAGGGCAACTGTCCTTTACTAGGAATTATCTTGCCTTTATTTTTTTTCAGTAGCTCTTCATCTGTTGCAACTCCTCCTGGATAATAGGTCCTTACATTTGAACCATAAACTTTTGAAGTTTTATCTAATATTTCACTGAATTGTTCTACTGCACTATCTTCAAACCAATCATTAATTGCTGTTCTACATCCTCCAACCAAGTTGACATGGCAGCCATTACTAAATGCTTCTGGCTCAAAATCATCTGGCTCAAAATCTTCATTTGACCCTCCATATCCAACCCATAAATCTCCTGGGTAAGCGTGGCCAATATAATAAAAACTTGTTATTTTGTCTCTAGCTCTACTTTTTTCATCATCAAAATCTCCTCCATATTTTTCATTTATGTAGTCAACTATTTCATCAGTACTTGTAACTACCATCATGTGAATACCTGCTGCTTCAGCTTTTTTTCTATATTTCTTTAACTGATCATGGGTATATCCTTGTCCTTCAGTCTGGTCGTCATAAATAATCCAAGTGACAATTTCACCCTCCCTTTTAATATGATTTTGGGCGGCTTTTGCTCTATCGAGCCCATTCACTAAAAAGTGTTCCTTATTTTTATGATCCCCTGGTGAACCTGAGACTACTATACCTTCTTTACCATCAATATCGATGACGTTATTTGGACTGTTGTAACAAAAGATAAAAGTAGAATATTCTGGGAATTTATTTTTTAAGGGATCCACACTCAACCACCTTCCCAACCTCGGATCTAACTGCCTAAACTCTGTTGTATAGCTATTACCATTCCCTTTTGTCTCATCATCTTTTTCACTTCCTTGAAACCCATACCGATACCCACCACTCACCGTTCTGCCATCCAATTCCACACCAAACGGACTGTAATCGGAGCAGGTTCGAATACCGACGCGATATGGGGAAAATTGAGGAGAGAAGGGATTAGTTATATTTTTCAATTTCTTTGGAATATGATCTTATTTATGAAACGAATTTACTGAATGTACACAAAAACTTTTCGATATTTTTCTTTAGGTATGGAATCGCAGGTTTTAAAACGACTCGCGATACAATATCTGAATACCTCCTTTCCTTTCTTTATTGCCGTAAAATTCAAGCTAACCATTTTACTTTGACCATCTGGTAGTCTCTTAGAAGAATCCCAATAATCGGAAATTCCAATATATTTCAACCTGTTTAATGAAGTTAACTTCTTGGGTAAACATAAATGACTACCTACATCATTGGTGAAGAAATACAACTTTAGCGTATCTCCTAATTTAAGTCGATAATAGGGTTTAATCTTAAAATTAGTTTGTTGTTTATTTGCTGGATATTCACAACCCAAACTTAATAAAATCATAAAAATCAACAATTTATTTACCCCAAGCCGCACCATTGTAGTACCGTTTAAAATCTTCCACATTTGTATTAATCGTTTTTTCCTCACCCCATGTTTGAACTTTAAATGAAATTTTACCGTCCCCTAAATCCTTAAAATCTCCAAGATAATTAACTGAATGATTTCCATTATCAAGTAGATTTATTCCAGTAATTAATTGAGAATTTACTGATAAAATAATTTCAAATTTATTTGATTTCAAAGATTCCAAGTTGTTTAGAACATTTATGGGATTCATGTTATCCCTAGTATCGTAATCAGTATCGTAATACTTTTGACTTACCTCAGACAGTCCTAATAAATCCCTCATTAATGTTATTAAATTTTCCGGATTATTACTAGCATAACTATTTGGTCCACTAGCATAACCTAGGAAATTCTCCTCCGGTTTAAGTGAATTTTGAATGGAAGAAAGTAGAATCCAATCAGCATCAAGTTCTCTTCCTGCTTTAATTTCATAATCTTGACCTGAATTCATTGAATTTCTACTGCTTTCTGGATTTACACTGAAAATACTTTCATTTGGAGCAATATGAAAATTATTTACTTGAGTTTCTCCTTTATAATATAATTGCTTTGTAGCATGAACTACCCCTTCAAAATCTCTTTTCAACCAAATGTATGTTATGGCAGCAATCACACAAGTGCCCGCACCCCCTTGATGGATTGCAACTTCATTATTCTTTAAACTAAATAATGACTGAACAACTTTTTTCCATTTCATTCTTTTAGAAAATTCTAGACCCTCCAGTTCTACTCCATCGATTAATCTGTTTTCAGAGAAATTATACGAACCATTAAATGGATATTTTAACGCCAACGGATCCACCGAAAAAAACCTTCCCAACCTCGAATCATGCATCCTAAAAGTGTAGTTGATCGAGTTTCCTTCTCCCTTAATCTCATCATCCTTCTCCTGATCTTGAAACCCAAACCTATACCCATCACTCACTGTTCTACCATCCAATTCCACACCAAATGGGCTGTAATCCGAGCAAGTTCGTATACCGACGCGATTGAATGTTTTCATTAATTTTTCACTTTAGTATTTAAACTAGAATTGTTTTAAATTCTTCTTATCCATACAAGTTTTCTAGATCAAATTGCTTTTTTTCCGGGAATCTAACCTCAAAATATTTGATTAGGATTGACTATTTTTTTTGGTTCAATAAAGTGTTCAATGATATATTTAGAGTTATGATGTAATATCCTAAAAAAAGTAAATTCCAACAGTGAATTTAGATTCTTATTTGTTGTAATCATCCTTTTAGAGCTTATCCAGTACAAACTGGTATAGAACACAATTCCTAATGTGTCTAATTCATAAAGTATATATCCCCCGTCTTGACATTGATTTTTATTCTTGTAAATTCTGAATTGATGAGAAGACCCATCGAAATAAAATGAGTCAACATTGATTAAGGTATCAGCATTTTGATGAAATAAAAAACGATTAACTCTAACCGTATCTACAATATTACCTGTGTGTTTTTGATACGCGCGTATAAAGTAAAAATCATTGTTTTGATTCATTTTTTTTAATTCACATGAGTTAAGGACGATTATACTCATTGTCAAAAATGATAGCTTAATAAAAAAATTGATCTTTTTCATGGATATAATTGATTGGCGTGTAAATTTGTTTAGATGATTGATTAGATTCTTCTTTTTGACGTTTTTTAAAGTCATTATACCAAATTGGGGTAAATTGCCACCAATAGTTTATTCTTTGCCAATAGAATTCCTTATTTGAATCATTCATATCAGTATGTTGGTCGTAGGAAAGAGGTATTCGTGCAATATTTTTATTCATCAAACCAAGGATTCCTAACATAACATGTTGCGTTTCGTGAAGAATTACAGCACCATTCTTAACTCGTTCTAATTCTTGTGAGTTGTAGTCGTTTGAACAATTACCATTAGGGTGTAATTGAATTCTAAATTCAAGATAGTAGTCTGTGGATTTATTCTGTGCAAATTCAAGTGAATTATCTGTGAATTGAATTCCGTCTAGTGCGACTGGAATAATTGATGGTTTTTTCGGCATTGCAAATGCACTGGTTTGTCCACTAAATCCAGCCTCACTATGGTTTAACACGTCAAAAACAACCGAAACGTGCTCATATTTACCGCCAATACCAAAATCTTCAATAAATTTTTTACCTACTTTACTTTGTGAGAATTTTATGTATGAATTGTAATATTCTTTGTCAAAAGCAGCCGTTCTTTTAATGGTATCACCTAAAATATCATTAAACAAATTGGGGTTATTTCCTAAACCTGAGTAGGTTGATTCTGTTGCATTCGATTTAGGATCCACACTCAACCACCTACCTAATCTAGGATCCAACTGTCTAAACTCAGTTGTATAAGAATTACTATTACCCTTCACCTCATCATCCTTCTCAGATCCTTGGTAACCGAAACGATACCCACCACTCACCGTTCTACCGTCCAATTCCACTCCAAAAGGGCTGTAATCGGAGCATGTTCGTATACCGACGCGATTTGAACTTACTGCCGGACCTGTGCCATTGTTTAATGGAATCTTGATATCGTGAATAACTGTAAGGACATTGCCCAAATGATTGGTCATCTCGTATTGTTTGAATCCTTGGTTCACCAAAACATTGCTGTTTTCAGTGCTTGGGTTTTCAACTAATAATACCGATTCTGCATACATACCCAAACGTGCACTTCCGAAAATATGACGTTCTTTCAATTGATAGCTCATTGTTTGATTCGGACCTGGAGCGTAGTCATAAGTAGACATGGTGTTGCCTTGCGCATCCAAGAGGTAGTAGGTACTTTTTTCAAGCAAGCCTGTTTGGTTATTATACACATGTTTGGCAATTCGCCGGCCCATTGCATCGTAATCGAATTTTAATCTTGACCTTGTCGAAGTACTGGTTCGGTTGATTTCGCGAACTTTTCCATCGACACGCCATACGATTTGATGAATACCTTCAGTGACATCTTTCACGAGTCTTCCTTCTTCATC
>CAIOSO010000155.1 GCA_903860985.1 uncultured Flavobacteriales bacterium | reverse complement strand
TTATCCAGTTGTTGGTGTAACATGGCCTCAAGCGAAAGCATTCTCAGTTTGGAGAACTCAAATTTTCCATTCATGGTTGCAATCAAACGGGGACTTATTTGTAAACGATTTCCGTTTACCAACTGAAAGTGAGTGGGAGAGGGCAGCACGTGGCGACCTAGACATGGCGCAATATCCTTGGGGAGGCCCATATATCAGAAACGCAAGTGGATGTTTCTTAGCCAACTTCAAACCAATGAGAGGTCGATACTTCGAAGACGGTGGATTCTATACAGTGAAGGTATACTCGTATAATCCAAATGGATTTGGTTTGTATTGTATGGCTGGAAATGTGGCTGAATGGTGTTCAACAGCTTATGATCCATCTGCGTATGAATTCGAAACGGACATGAGTGCTGACTATGAATACGATTCAAAAGATGGAGATCATCCAGCTAAAAAACGCAAAGTAACGCGTGGTGGTTCATGGAAAGATATTGGATTCTATTTAATGAACAGCACACGTTCATTTGAATACCAAGACACAGCTAAATCTTATATTGGATTTAGAAACACAATGACTCACCTTGGTCGTGGTGGTAAAAATATCGAAGCGGAGAACGGAGAAGAGATCCAAAGCGATATTACAATTAAGTAATCAATGTTAATCTATAGTTTAATTTAAAATCAAAAGTTATGAGTGGTAATGGTGGTTTTTTTGCTTCAAGAAAGTATAAGTTATTTGTTAAATATCTTTCTGGATTTGGAGCATCAGTGGTAATTGTTGGTGCGTTATTTAAAATTATGCACTGGCCAGGATGTGATATCATGTTGATATTAGGGTTGTTGACAGAGGCGGGAATTTTTGCATTCATTGCACTTGAGCCAATGCACGAGGAACCAGATTGGACACGTGTTTTCCCTGAGTTAGCAGTTCAAGAAAATAATGAAGAGAACCGTCTCTTACCTTTATTGAAAAAAGGTGTTGGTGGCGGTGGCGCTGCTGACGGACTTGCAAAAGAATTAGACAAAGCAGGAATCGATCAAGCGTTATTAGCTCGTTTGAAAGATGGAATGTCAAATTTAGCTGACAATGCCAAGTCTCTTGGTGCAGTAGCAACAGCTGCTGGAGCAACAGATTCTTATGTGAAAAGTTTGGAAACAGCTTCTGCTGGATTATCTAAATTAACAGATCAGTATGCAGCATCTGCACAAGCAATCGCTGGTATTGCAGGTGAAGGACAAGGAAACTTTGGTTCCGAAATGCAAAAACTAGGTCAAAACCTAGGAGCATTGAATAATGTGTACGAATTACAATTGAAATCTTCTCAAGACTACTTGGATACATTAGGTCAAATGAGTGATCTTCAAGTGAATATCAAAAACATCATGACGGATCTTGCTGCTTCAGCATCGGATACGGCTGCTTACCGTGAAAACATGTCATTGTTGTCTCAAAACTTAACTGATTTGAACAACGTATATGGTAACATGTTGAAAGCTATGAGAGCTTAATTTTAGTAGGTACTAATTTTATTTAATTACAAACAAACTAAAAGCTAGAAATTATGGCAGGTGGTAAGGAAACCCCAAGACAGAAGATGATTGGTATGATGTACCTCGTTTTGACTGCTCTTCTTGCATTGAACGTTTCCAAACAAATTTTGGATGCATTCGTAGCAATTGAAGAAAACATTCAACGAGGAAGCATTACACAATTAGAGCGCGGTAACGCTGCAAAAAGTGCCTTGATCGAGGAAATCAGTTCAACGGCAAAAGACGAATCTGGTAAAGCTAAAATCATTAAAATCAAAAAATACCTAGGTATGATTGAGAAAATTGATAAAGAAGCTGGATCATTAATCAAATACATCGACGAAATCAAAATCGAAATGATGGAGAAGTCAAACGAAGATGTTAAAACGGTGAAAGACGAAGATGAAAAGGTGATTGTATGGAGAAAATACAATCCTAAATTCCCACTTCAACCAGCTCGTTTGAACTTAATTGCAGTTGAAGCAAAAGATCAATTTGATGTTCCAATGCATGAGATCGTAGGTTCTGAGATCTCGAAACTAGACCCAACAAAACACGGTTTGAAACTATGGAAACAATATAACGATTTCCGTAAATTCATCGTTGAAACAACAGGTACGTACCGTGAAGGCGAGAAAAATAATTGGAAAGTGAAGGTGAATAACATCAACGATAACATTCCAAATTTGAAGTTGCAAGACAAGATTGCTGCGATGATCAATGCAAAATCCAATAAGGTGAATCCGGAAGACCAGGAAGTATTGCTTGGACTTTATCAGGAATTGACCAAAATTGAATTTGCAGATCACCATGAGCAAAAAAATATTCACTGGATGGGACGTACATTTGACCACGCTCCACTAGTAGGAGCCTTGGCTTCTTTGTCTTCTATGCAAAATGAAATATTAAGTGCACGTGCAAAAGCTGTAAACTTATTGAAAAGTAAAGTAACCGTTGGAGAATTTTCTTTCAATAAAATTCAAGAATTAGTTTCTGGTCCCGGTGTGGCTACAGAAGGTGAAGACATTGAATTGAAAGTAACTATGGCTGCTTACGATTCAGATAACAACCCAGAAGTTACGGGTCCAGGTTCAGTTGTTGTAACTGATGGAATTGGAACGGTAAAAACAAGAGCTTCTGGTTCTGGTGAAATGAATTTAAGTGGTACAGTGATGATCCGAAACAAGTCAGGTGTTGAATACCGACGTCCTTGGTCTTGGAAAGTGGCAATTGCGAAACCTCAAGGTTCTATTTCATTACCTGAAATGAGTGTTCTTTACAAAGGATGGAATAACAAAGTTGTTCCAGTTGTTGCTGGAATGGTTAGTTCAGACATTACTGTAAATGGCGGTACAAAAACGAAAGCTTCTTGGACTGATTCAGATGGTAATAAGTACAATGGTTTCTATGTAAATATCACTGGTCCTTCGAAGTTCGTTACCATTACCTTAACTGGTAAAGATAAAGACGGTAAATCAAAAGGCTTTGGAACATTTAAATACAAAGTAAAACCTTTCCCAAGTGCTCAATTGCAAGGTACAACTATTTCAAAAACAACCGGGTTTAAAGCCGTGGTGAGTTTAGGTCCGGATAGTCCATTTACTGGAGTAGGATTTACGGTAATGGGAGGTGAAGTTTCCATTGGAAATGAAACGATTCCTTTCTCTGGTGATCGCGTACCATCTAGTGTGGTTGCGAAAATCAAAGCAGGTAAAAAAATCGCGATTGATGTAACGTACAAAAGAACAGGTACTGCTACACCATCAATTGCTTCAGGAGTACTTAAGGTTGTTCCTTAATAGTGATAAATTAAAAGAAATGCATATGAAAAATGTATTGTTGGTTGTCGGGTGTTTGCTTACTGCGGTAAGCTACAGCCAAGATCGTCCTCAAAGAGGGCCCTATAATACATTGCCCAATGGGGTAAAAGATGGGGTCGTAATTAAGGAAGAAGTTCCAGTTAGACAGGCAGTTCAGCCAGAATATGTGCGCGAAGCGGACTTAGTATGGTCGAAACGTGTGTTTTCTCGAATCGATTCACGTGAAAAGATCAATCATGATATCTTTTTGCCATACGACTATTTTGATGGTGATTTGGCTTCTGGCTCTACATACCGTCCGTCTTCACCAAACGACATCGATGATCCAACATGGAACAAAGATCAACGTCGTTGGTCCCTTTGGACAATCATGTTACGTCACCTAATGTTAGGAGACTTAACAATGTACCGCGTTTCTAGTGAATTTTATCCAGATGTAGAAGATGGATTCAGTTTCAAATATCCTATTGCTCATCAAGGTCAAAACGACTATTTTGAAGTGAAAAAATACCGCAATGAAATTAATGGTGTGGTCACTTCTGGTGGTATCGGTCCTAAGTTGCGAATTTACCGTCCAGTTTCTGAAGATACTTTGGATATCGTGAAAACAGATCAGTCTTTGACAGTTTATTTAGATTCATTGCGTTCTGATCCAGATTATGAGGATTTATATGGTATTGAAATCACAAAACTACAAGAATGGTGGGACTTTGCTTCGGTAAATTCCCCAGTTCGTAAAGATGGAATTACCATGTACATTCCATCAAATAATATTGTGGCGTATAACATCAAAGAAGATTGGTTCTTTGATAAAGAACGTTCGTTGTTAGATCGTCGTATTATTGGTATTGCTCCAGTTGCACGCTATACGTATGAAGAACCAGGAGAAGGTGAATTACCAACTCGTGGTGAGTTATTAGTTTACGACCAAACCGGAAAACCATTTCTGTTCAGTTCTACAGGAAATACGTTTGAAGAATTCGAAGGACGTGTAGAAGAACGCGAAATGTTCTGGATCTATTTCGAAGAGTTACGAAACGTGATCATTAACTATTACGTGTATAACGACAAAAACGACGCACAATGGATGTCAATGGATGATTTATTCTGGAAACGTAAGTTTAATTCTACTATCTATAAAGTATCAGATAAATTTGATCGTGAGATTCAAGATTACAAATACGGTGTTGATGCATTGTATGAAGCAGAAAGAATCAAAGAAGATATCCGTAAGTGGGAACATGACCTATGGCATTTCTAAAATAATCGAATAAGTTGAAAGCCCCGTTGTGAAACGGGGCTTTTTTATTTTAATTTTGTAAGGTGAAATGGATAGGAAATAGAATCAGTTTCGTTGATCAACGAAATAAAACAACGATTGTCATCGATCCGGAGAAAAATGCTTGGATCAATTCCATTATGGGGTCGTGGTTGGCGATGTGGTACGTGATTGGTGGAACGGTTTTCTGGGCATTGAATGTCATGCCACTAAAGGAACAAGAGGCAATCATCTTATGGGTTTTTGTTGTCTTTTGGTGTTACTACGCCTTTCGCGTAACAAAGTCCTTTCTATGGATTCTTTTTGGACAGGAATTTATAAAAATTGATGACCGTGCGTTTCATTTGAAGAAAAGTATTCTTTCTTACGGGAAATCTCATCCATATTATTTCGATAACATGAAGAACTTCAATTTCGAAATTCCAGAACAAGGGTCTATTCAGTCCATTTGGGAATCGTCACCATGGATTAATGGAGGCGAACGTTTTTTCTTTGACTATTTTCAAAAGAAAATTACATTTGGGAGAAAACTCAACGAAAAGGAGGCGAAATTACTTTCGCAATTACTGACAAAGAAAATGCAAGAACGCGCAAAACTGTAATATGTACGGATCAATCAAACAATTTTTATCTCAAGAATTAACATCCATTGAAGAAAATGGGTTAATGAAAAAAGAACGCATCATCACCAGTCCACAAGGAGCTAAAGTGAACATTTCAACTGGTGAAGAAGTAATCGTGATGTGCGCAAACAATTATTTGGGATTATCCTCACACCCGGAAGTGGTTGCAGCAGCTAAAAACACCTTAGATTCACACGGATTTGGTATGTCCTCCGTACGCTTTATTTGTGGTACCCAAGATATTCATAAGGAGTTGGAAGCAAAAATCGCACAATTCTACGGGACTGAGGATGCAATTCTATACGCTGCAGCTTTCGATGCAAATGGTGGTGTTTTTGAGCCATTATTTACGGAACAAGACGCGATTATTTCAGATGAATTAAATCATGCTTCCATCATTGACGGAGTAAGATTATCCAAAGCTGCTCGATACCGTTATAAGCACTCCAATATGGAAGACTTAGAGGCTCAATTGATCAAAGCACAAGACCAGCGTTTTCGTGTCATCGTAACAGATGGAGTCTTCTCTATGGATGGTGACATCGCCAAAATGGATCAAATTTGTGACTTAGCTGATAAATACGATGCCCTAGTTATGACTGATGAATGTCACTCGGCAGGATTCATCGGGAAAACAGGAAGAGGAGTTCCAGAACATTGTGGCGTAATGGACAGAGTTGATATCATCACTGGAACACTGGGCAAAGCTTTAGGTGGAGCAATGGGTGGATATACCACGGGTAAAAAAGAAATCATTGACATGTTGCGTCAACGTTCACGTCCCTATTTGTTTTCGAATTCCTTGGCACCAGCAATTGTTGGAGCCTCTATTAAGGTGTTCGAAATCCTGAGTTCTACTACCGAACTAAGAGACCGCCTCGAAGAAAATACGCGCTATTTTAAAAAGCAGATTATTGAAGCAGGATTTGATATCAAACCGGGTGATTCTCCTATCGTTCCAATCATGCTATACGATGCAGCGCTTTCTCAAAAATTTGCCAATCAATTACTCGAGGAAGGGATATATGCAATTGGATTCTTTTATCCTGTTGTTGCCAAAGGACAAGCTCGAATTCGAACGCAGATTTCTGCCGCACATACGTCAGCGGATTTGGATAAAGCGATTGCTGCATTTATTAAAGTCGGTAAGAATTTAGGAGTTATTTCTTAAGGAATTACTTTTTTAACCTTCAGATGGTCGATTTCGAAGAAAACATTCTTGGAATTTCCAAGTAAAAAACAATGGTAATTGCAGGGGAATACTTGTGTTTGAAAACAAATGTTAACATGAATGACATTGGTAGATATTCCAGGAAAGGCTCCGATACTTCGCTGGTAAAACCAAGACACTTCTTTTGTTTTCGGATGAACAAATTCAAGGTAACACACATTCGCAATAGGCTTGCTCCAATCTGGGTAGTAATCAAAAGAAATTTCATACCATTCATTCGGATTCAGTTGAGTAGAATCTAAACGAAGGATGGTGTTATAGTCTTCGATCTTCCCACGGTATCTTCCATGCTGTATTAAATCGCCCCATTTGTGTTTATCAGAAAATTCGTCACCTAAAACCTCTTTATTGGTAAATAAAGGCTTTTTATTCACTTTGTCTGCTCGAATTATGGATAAGTTTCCAGTAGTATTTGAAAAGTAAGTTGTCGCTTGATTGGCTAGGTATTGTTCATCCTCTTGATATAAGTTCACCTGGGTATTTTGATAAACCAAAAGTGGATAAGGTTTGAATAGACGCGTGTGTTGCTCGTTTTTGAAAAAGTGAAAATAGTCCAAGGTTTGTCTTTTCGATGTACGTCCCATCATGACCGCATAAATAGGTATTCCCGTGTGCGCAGAAATGAGAAAAGTATTTTTGAGCGTTTGTGAATCCACTTCCTTCCCGTAAATTTCGGATCCAATGTGAAACCAAGGTAAAGGCAAAAAAGCGTTGACCGACTTGCGCTTTTTCTTGGCGAAGTGAACGAGATTCTTCTCTGAGGCTGTCAATTGAGTAACATCAAAAATATTCTTAGAAAAGGCCTTAGGGATTTTCAAAAGGGACATCCCTTCGCAAATTTGCATGCATAATAATCCAAGAACAAGGATGAACGATTTGTACTTGAATCGATGTGTTAATTCCAAATTACGCAACTGCGTATACATGAGGTGTAATACGTATATCCCCATCACCCCAATGACGTAATAAAAAACCCATGAGAAGCGTCCAAGCGCCCGAAATTGTTTCAAAAAACGCAGGTGCTCAAGCCATTGTGGATTCCCATTAAAGGGAAATCCAAACGAAAGGATGAGCAGAAATAAAGCAGCAAGCACAGCTGGGAAAAGATGTTGTTGCATTTCAGATAGTTGCACCGTTTTTTTCCAACGGAAGCACACAAGTAGAGCAAGGCCAATAAGGAGCATCAAAATGGACAAAAAACCGATGTATGCATAGCCTTCCCAGCGGAATTCATCAAAGGAAATATACGTGGAAATCCATTCGTGCATCGGACCAACATCAGGCAAGAATATGCTTTTCCAATGCGCTTGGTATTCAAAAAATCCATAGGGCGTTGTTGGACGATCTTTGATTGAATCGGTAAACATGACTATCGATTGAACAAGGACTACAGGTAGTAAAACCAGTATCAATCCGAATACGCTGTCTTTGATGAAGGCTTGTTTTCTCCATTGTTGAATAAACCAATCAAGGCCATAGAAAACGGTGATCATGAATCCAAGGTATGGATGGGTGAAATACCAGAATAATTGATTGAACAGGAGTAAACTGAACCATTTTAAGGAGTTACGGTTTTCTTTGTATCGAAGCAACAGATACCAAGAAAGTGGAAAAAAAATAGAATAGGCCAAACTCAAATGACTAAATAAGCGCGGGAATTGAGGTTGAAGGATAAACAAGGAAATGGCACCCAATATGGCTATCCAATCTTGGACTTGGAATTTTTTTAAAATCAAATAAATGAAAAGCGGCGTAAACAATAGGCTCAAGAACAAGGTGAAATGGATCATGAAAATCCCATGTGCTTTTAAAAAAGGAAGAAGCTGAAGAATCCATGCAATAGCGGGAAATCCATCAGTATACAAATAATGCTCACCATGTGGATAGTTCATTCCACCAAAATGAATGAAGCTTTCATCGAACTTTAAGTGATACATAAAGCAATAGTAACTTTTTAGCCCGTCTCCATCCGCAGTAAGTAAGATATCATTTGGATGAAAAATAAGCTGAGGGATCATCCATACGAGCAGCATAAAAGTCAGGACAACTAAAAAGAAGGGTGAACGGTTTTTTACAAAAAAGTTTGGCTCCATGAAGGAATTTTATTCAAGCTAAAGATAAAGAAATCGATGATTAAGAAGCAACTTTTTTTTACTCCATCCAATCATCTGTTCGAAATGGAAACAAGGGTAAGCCAACGCTATTTTTCACGTTGCCCACTTGGTAGTTTTTAAAAGAGTATCGAAGCGAATGAAAGCTAGATCCCTTTTCAAGTGGAAGAATAATGGTGTTCTTCTCTGGCCCAAGTTGAGCAAAAACGGGATGGAATTCATGCATGGTATCTCCAAGTTCGAATCCGATAATCACACCGTCATGCTGAAGTCCTTCGTAAGTATTTTCAAAAAACAAGATCACTGAATCCTTATGTATTTCGAGTCGATTAAAACTGGGTGAATGCGCTTGAATGGTATCGTAGTCATATGTTTCCAATAAGGATAAATTCCCCAATCTTTCACCGATTGCTTGCTTATTCGATGGGTGAATACACGTTGATTCGGATATTGGAACTAAATCATTTGTTGATACGATTCCCGCATGTTCTAAAGTATGCGCAGCAATAAATTGTGCTTCGCGAATTTTTGCTGGCTCACTGATGCCATCGTACGTATACGGCGCAATTTCTACTACGTAAAAGGGCAATGCTGGATTTTCAAACGTGAATCGCCATAGGTAAGCAAGGTCTTGTAGTTTTTGTGAATATGTTGACGAGCGTCCAACATTTCCTTCGCCTTGATACCAGACAAATCCTTTGATTTGATAATTTCGATAAGGACGAACCATACCCTGAAACATGACACATGGCCTAAGATGACTTAAAGAATCAGGGATATTCGTATTCAATGGATAGTCAGCATATTTCTGAACCGTACTCGGATTTAACCATCCTTCCACCGTAGATCCACCGTAACTACTGTTGATAATTCCGATGGGAACATTCAGCGTTTTTTGGATGTGCAAAGCGTAAAAATAACCTGCTGCACTAAACGCAGCTATGTTTTTCGAATTGCTCAATAACCATTTCCCTTTACATGGACTGATCAGCGCATAGGAAGCTGTTTTTTCTACGTTGAACATCCGTATTCCACTTTCTTCTTTTGCCGATTCAATTGTTTCCTTTGCATTTGCAATGGGCTGATTACGATATCCACTAAATGTCATGGCCATATTCGACTGTCCGGCACAAAACCAAACCTCCCCAACGAGGATGTTTTTCAGGATTACGGTTTTACCGTCACTTACACTGATGTTGTGTTTTTCAAAAGAACCTTTGGGAGTGAAAATACTGATTTCAAATGTCCCGTCTGCTTTACAGCTTGTACTAAATGCCGTAGTTGTCCAACTCGCTCGAACCGTCACATTCTTCTTCTGTGAACTTGTTCCCCATATTTTTATCACGCAATTTTGCTGAAGAACCATGTTGTCACTAAGTACTTCTGGGAGCACAATCGTAGCCCTTGTGAATGACGTGAAACTTAGTAAAAAGAAAACGGTAATCAATATCTTCATGTGGAGCGTTTTTCTTTACGAAATTAGTCAATTGTACACGCTCGTCAAGCAATTTTCCATCCAAAGTTGGTTTTACGAGGTGAAATTGACAAAAAGAATGGAAATCAGATGAAATCCTAAAACATTGATTAAATTTGAGTTCCTTATAAAAGACATTCATTTTAATACCACTCATGCATGCGTCGATTGTTTCAGTTTGAAATTTCTGAAAACCGAATTTTTGGTTTAGATGTATTGCGTTTTGTAGCCATTTTTATGGTTTTGCTCGGACATAGTTTAATCCTCGTGCCCAAAGAATTTAAAAAAGCTGTGAATCCATTTTTATATGATGGTGTGGCGATATTTTTTGTGCTAAGCGGCTTTTTAATTGGAGGGATTCTCGTTAAAATTGTCAATAAGCAAGCGGCGACTTGGGCTGGACTTTTAGATTTTTGGAAGCGCCGATGGATGAGAACACTGCCTGTTTATTTGGTTGTACTCCTGTTCCTCATGGCATACACCTTGATTTTTTTCCCGGTAAATTTCCCGAAAGAATGGTATCGTTTTTTCATTTTCACTCAAAATATATTTGGACATTATCGTCCGGGATTCTTTGCGGAAGCATGGAGTTTGAGCATTGAGGAATGGTTTTATTTATCTGTTCCCTTGATACTTTTTGTGGCGCTAATGGTTTTCAAATCTTCCACGAAATGGACCATTCTTATTGTTTCTCTTGGATTGCTGGCAGCGATAACATATTACCGTTATTACTTGTACTACTCTTACGGAATCTCTGAAAACCCGAATCCATATCAAATCAAATTGTTTAAGAAATTCTTAAGCTACGGAATCGATTACCAAGTAATCCCTCGATTGGACTCCATCATGTTTGGTGTACTAGCAGCATTTATCGCACACTATTATCCAAAGGTGTGGAATGCAAAATGGAACATCTTATTAGTTTTCGTTGGATTGTATTTACTGTATTATTCGAAATTTCACATGGGCAAAAGTTACGGGCCCTTTGCAAATATTTGGTGTCCAACATTGAAGTCTTTAGCCGTATTTTTTATGCTCCCGTTTATGTCCAATCTGCGCAAAGGACTAGGAAAATGGACCGTATGGATTTCGTTTTTCAGTCTAATTTCCTATTCGATGTACCTCGTGAATTTAAACGTGGTGACCATTGCCATCATCAAGCACACCATTCATGGAAATTACAGTGTTGGAAAATTCGTTCCCGGCAATTATTGGCAATTGGATTACTTGTTATTTTGGGTGTTTACCATTTCTATTTCATACGTTCTATACCAATGGATTGAAATCCCTTTCATGAAGATGCGGGACAAAAAACGCGCTTGATTCCATGCGAAAAATAGCGACATATGCATTCTTACTTGCATTTTTAGGAACCATCGTCTACATCATTTTCCATTTTTCACAGAAAGAGGATCTGTCTTTTTTTCAGGCGAAAGACAAGCGAATTCACTATGTTGGAAGGTTTGACTTTTCAGATGATCAAGAACCAAAAGCGTGGGCACCTGGTGTCTATCTTGAATTTGTCGCCCAGGGAACAAGTTGCGAACTTGTGGTTGAAGATGAAGTTAAATTCGGGAACACACACAATTACCTTGAGATTGTGGTGGATCATCGCATCACGAAGCGCATAAAATTGAGTTCAAAAATAAACCGGATTCCATTATTTAAAGATTTAAAGGAGGGAAGACACCATGTGTTAGTCTGTAAAAACACCGAAAGCGCAATTGGTTTCATCAAAATCAAAGGAATTTATTGTCAAGAATTGTGCAAATGGAAGAAGCCGCGCAAGCGATTATTTGAATTCATAGGAGATTCCATCACCTGTGGAAATGGCGCTGATTCATCTAGCTGTTCCTTTGGAAAAGGATCTTGGTACGATTACCATAACGCGTACTTAAGTTATGGTGCACGTTTGTCACGAAGTTTGAATGCTGATTGGATCTTGAGTTCCGTTTCAGGTATCGGTATGAATAAAAGTTGCTGCGGTGTGAAACATTCCATGCTCCATGTATACGAACGGATTGATTTTCAAAAGGGAAATAATAGCTGGGTTTTTTCTATGAAACCCGATGTGGTATTTATTACTTTAGGTCAAAACGATGGTGGAAATGAGGCCAAGGAATTTGAGAATAAGTACAGAATATTTCTTCAAAAGTTAAGAAGGAATTATCCGAAAAGTTGGTTTGTATGTTGCACGAGTCCGATGGCAGGCAAAGAACTAAAGCAAAAATTAAAAAAGAGTATTGAAAAGGTAATAAGTGCACATCGTCAAACCGGTGATCAGCGAATTGCTTCCTTTCAATACAAAGGAATTTATAACGCTGGCTACGACAAGCATCCAACGGTGAAGCAACATGAATTAATGATGCATGAATTGAAGAAGTTTGTCTGTACTCAACCAATTTTGTCTCAGTTAAGGTAACCAATACGAAGCAATAAGTTTCCCTTTAAACACATGTATGCTTACATCGAAGTTAGTGCCTTATTTCCTTACTTTTTTAGTTCTTTTTCATACTGGACTAGCACATACGTGTAGTATGTATAAAGTCACCAAAGATGGAAAAACGTTCGTTGGTTGCAATGAAGATGCATGGCGCACAAGTCCGAGAATATGGTTGGAAAGCGCAGGAAAAAACGCAATATATGGTGCCGCTTTCACGGGATCAAGGTTCGATGGTTCGAATGGGTTTGCGCCGCAATCAGGCATGAACGAATCAGGACTTTCTTTCTCTCGACTAGCGTCGTTTACCCCAAGGCGTAGGACCAATTGTAAAAAACCTCCGATTTTAAATCAGACAAACTTTCTAAAACATATTTTGCATTCGTGTCGCACCGTTGAAGAGGTTCAAAGGTATGTGTCTCAATTCGACCGATCCACCTTTATGGAAGATGTGTTGATTTACATTGACAAATCAGGAAAGTATTTAATTGTGGAACCGTATTCTACACAGATTGGCTACGAAAACACGTATGTCTTGTCCAATTTTTGTCCTTCGATTACGTCTCAAAAAAAAGCACTGAAATTAAATCGGTACCGTAAAGGCATTGAACTCCTGAATTCGAAAGTGGATACGACACTTGTTTTTTTACGATCATTATCTGATTCCATGCATGTGTGTCGGCCAAAGATCGGAGATGGAACCTTGCTAACGTCTATTTGGAATCTGAATGATGGGAAAATCCATCTTTATTTTTACCATGATTACCGAAAGAGTAGAACCTTTGATTTAAGAGATGAATTGCAAAAAGGTGATCACTTACTTTCCATTGATGACTTGTTTCCAATAAATGCAGAATTTGAAAAATTGGACTCCTATAAAACAACAATAAACACCTTATGGATCATGTGGACAATGATGATCTTTTCCTTCATCTTGTTTTGCTCTGCCTTGTATTTTTTAATCAGCTTTTTCTTTAAAAAAGACGCGCGAAATTACCTGAAATTGCTACTCTCTTTCCTTGGGATTTCCCTTAGTTACTATCTGTTTGTATTATGCACGCATCAATCCATCTTTTATTTTCAAGCACCATATGAAGATCGATTTAGTGCAATCGTCAGTCTTTCGGCTTATGTCCCCAATATACTTGTACTCATAATCATTCCATTATGCTATTGGAACTATGCGATTTTTAGATCAAAAAGCTGGACATTTTTCACCCGAAATCTCTTCATGCTTAATCATGTGATTTACGCAGTGCTTTTGTGTTTTTTCGGTTATTGGCGCTTATTTTGTTACTAGACAAACCGTCTTTATTTCTCGCGTCATGTAAACCTGATGCTCTTCAGTAACTATTTTGAAAGTAAGGGGATTAAAAATAGTTCGTGTAGTTATTATTACCTTGCGTTCTTTTGGTAATTTCATGTCCTGTTAAATCAATGAACATGTCGAAACTCACTTTTTGAATCTAGGTTATAGTTTAACTTCGAATTTATATTTGTAGTTGTTGTCTAGTCCTACCTCGTCAATAACGTAAATAAAATTATTCCCTTTGGTCTGATTTGGAATGAAAACCATTCTGCTATTCCACCAATATTCACTGTTAATTGAGAGAATAGGACTTTCACTATCCAATTCTTCTCTATAGATTTCATTTAAATCTGTAGAATCCCTAACTATTAACGTAAACTGTTTCATATCAGCACCGCCCTCAAGATATCGAGTGAGATATAAATATATAATACCACCACCTGCATATTTCTTGTAAAGTTCTTTTTCATCTTCTTTTTTTTCATTTAACCACATTTCCCTTTCTGCCCTCAATTCAACTTCCGCTAAAAGCTGATTTAGAGTTTTATATCCAACGTTTAACATACCAAGATTAATATTTTTTCCTTCAAGCCTTAAAATTGTATTGCCAAAGATGTTCATTTCCTGACCAATTTTCCAATTGGCGTTCTCTAAATCATCATCGCCATATAGCCCAAATGCAAGATTTGTGATAAATAACAAGAATAAAGCAGTGGCCGTTTTCATATCGTATATTTTAACCAAATGTAAACCTAAATATCATTCGATAAGAAAAACTGACACCTTATGTAGATGAAATTTACATCCATTTTTAAAGATAAAATACAAAAGTCGGATAACATAAAAAAACAAAAGCCTTAATAACTAATTTCAGTAACGAAAGGTGAGATTTGATTAGTAGCCCCGCCAGGAATCGAACCTGGATCGAGCGTTTAGGAAACGCTTATTCTATCCGTTGAACTACGGGGCTATGTGACAAAGTTAACGCTTATTCTATCCTCCGATGCAATGTCTCGATACATCAGGAAACTACAGAACTAATTACTGACTGATTTCATCCCAAACTTCTTCCGCTGCTTTGTCCCAACTAAAAAGCACTGATCTTTTTAGTGCATTTTCAGCTAACTGTTGGTGTAGTGTCGAATCATTCGATAGTATGTGCAGTTTTTCGGTGATGTCTTGCACGGAAAAAGGATCGCAGTAAATCGCGGCATCTCCAGCGATTTCAGGTAAGCAACTCGAGTTAGCGCTGATGATTGGCACACCACAACGCATGGCTTCGACCAATGGAATTCCAAATCCCTCAAAGTATGGAACGTAACTGAGTGCAAAGGCTGCACCTGTTACTCGACTTAATTCATTCGTGGACAGATGTCCAAGGAAATGAATGCGGTTTTTTGTTTCTGTTGATAAATTGAATTCTTCCTGTTTCCACATCGCATTGCCAACAATGACCAAATCGATTTCTGAATTGGTCATACTGAACGCTGAAAATGCCTCTACCAAACGCTTTATATTCTTGCGTGGATGGAGAGAACCTACAAATAAAAAATACGCTTTGTTTTTAGAAAATTCGTTTCGCGTTGCATGAATTTCTTCCTTGCTCAATACACGGTATTCATCACTAATTCCATTATAGACAACGGAGATGTTCTCACTAGAAATTCCATACATGTCAACGATGTCCTTTTTGGAAAAGTTCGAAACAGTTAAGATATGCTTCGCTTTTCGAGCGAATTTTGAAAAAAATGTACGAAAATACATTGACACGAGCCAAGGTAAGTCCTTCGGGTAATGTTCAAAGTTTAGATCGTGAATCGTTGCAATTTGCGGTACTTTTGAACGCAATGAACAAAATCCATCTGGAGACCAAAGAAGATCGATTTGGTATTTTTTCAATGCCCTTTTTAAACTCCATTCGAACCAAAGAATCCATAAAAGGGGGTGACGTGTTGGTGGAAATAACACCACTGTTTGAACATTGGAAGTAAATTCAAATTTCGGATCTACTGCTCGGTCAAAAAATAATACAAACGTTTGTTCTGGATGATTTTTTGTGATGCGACGAACCAATTCATAGGAGTAATTTCCAAAACCTTCCATTTTGGAGCCGAGTATGTTTCGAGCGTTAATTCCTATGATCAAAATACTAAAATTGATGGATGTAATTTGTTCTTTTTTCTTGTCCAATCGTTGTCTCTGGACCATGTCCACAATAAACGATGGTTTCGTCAGGATATTGGAAAAGAATGTTAAAAATAGAAGATTTTAAGGTTTCTAAATTTCCACCAGGTAAATCTACTCGTCCAAAACTTCCTTTAAACAAGACATCTCCATTGATGATGAATTTATCCGTTTCGAAGTAATAGACTACGTGTCCCGGTGCATGTCCGGGTGTGTGTCGCACTTTCATTCTAAAAGAACCAATGTTCAACTCCTGATAATCATTCACTGCTTCACTAGGCACATCTTCTATTTGATATCCTTCAAATCCATACACATGCGCATAACTTGCAACAGATGTCCATGTGCTGTGATCGAGTGGATGTAAATAGGAAGGAACTTGAAATTTTCGCTGAACAAACGCTGCACCTAAAATGTGATCGATGTGTGCGTGCGTGTAGAGAACTGCAAGGACGGTTAATTCATTTTCCTCAATGAAATCTGATAACTCATTTTCCTCCTCTTTGGAATAACATCCGGGGTCAAAAATAATGGCTTCGCCATCATCGTTTGAAACGACATAGGTGTTTTCCTGAAAGGCATTGAATTGAAAAACGCTGACTTGTACACCCATGTTACAAATTTAGCGCAAAGAACTTGGACTAGCGCAATAAATTGATGTGGCCGGTAATTTCTTTTTTATTGTTTGCGAAATCTTTGTATTTCAATTTCCAAACATAGGTACCATCTTGACAAGGCAAATTGTTGTAGGTTCCATCCCAATAATCTTCGACGGAAGTCATTTCAAATACGATTTCTCCCCAGCGATTATATACGAGCATTTCAAACTCTCTAATGTTTCCTAAAATTGGTCTAAATTCATTGTTGTGTTCATCGCCATCTGGCGTAAAGGTATTCGGAATATAAATAAATGGATCAAAGTAGACACTGACTTGGCTTTGCGCTTGACATCCATTTAAGTCAGTAAAATAAACATTATAGACCGCATTTTGATTTGGCGAAACACTAGTACTCACGCAGGAGGAACACGAAAATTCGTCTTGGGGTGTCCAAAGAATCGATCCAGGACCACTTGTCGTTGCATTGAACTGGATGCTTTCTCCAACTAATGCATACACGTCTAAACCAGCATTGATATATGGAGGAGGGAAGGTACTAATCATTACGTTTGCCGTATCCTGACAACCATTTGAATCAGTGCCGATGACCATGAAATTGGTGTTGACTTGTGTTTGAACGACAGCAAAAGCACCGTTATTTGCTGTTGAAACGGGTGATGGAGACCACACATAATAGGAAGCGCCACTTGCCCAAACTGCTGCGGGAGATCCTGGACAAACAATGGTGTCATTTCCAGCAAAGATTTGAGGTGTAATGATGTTCACCCAAATAGAGTCGCTTTCTGTTCCACAACTATTGGTGACATCGCAGTAGAAATATTGTTCATTTAAAGGACTTAACTCAACAGTTTGATTCGTTTGTCCGATGAGGTTGTTGTTCGGATACCAAAAATAACTTGTTCCTCCCGATATAAAAGCACTACCGGAACCGCCATAACAAATACTCAGTGTGTCGTCCAAAACGGGTTGAGGGGGATTGAAAAAGACCTGAATATTTACAGAGTCACTGGCCGTACAACCATTAGCAGAGGTTACCGTTGCGGTATATGTAATCGTATTAGTTGGGGTAGTGGTCGTTGTGAAGGTGTTTGTACTGCTCAAGAAATTCGATGGTGTCCAAGTGATGGTTCCTGTCCCAGTTGCTACTAAATTAACGGAGGCGCCTAAACAAATAGTTGTGTCATTGTTTAAACTGACACTCGGCGCGGAAACGTTCAAGGTCACTTGAACCGTATCTGAACCACAGGTATCTGATATGATCACGCTAAAAGTGGTTGTTGCATTGATGGTTGCGATTGGATTAGCAATGTTTGGATTATTTAAGACATTGGCCGGACTCCAGCTATAGGAAGTTCCACCATAAGCATCCATTGTATAAGAGTCACCAGGACAAATACTAGTCGTTGGTTGGGTTGCACCAGCGGTAAAAGCACCGATATTCACCGTAACAGTTACTGAATCGGGTGCATAGCACCCCGTTGAATCGTACACAATTAATTGTACATCATAAGAACCAGGGGTGGAGTATTGATGACTTGGCTGCATTAAAGTTGATCCGGATCCATCTCCAAAGTCCCAGATATAGGCATTTCCGTTAACACTATTATTTTGAAAATATACGGATTGAGGAATGCAAATCAATGGCGCAGGTTGAGCGGCAATGGCTTGAATCGTACTTAGCTCAAATTTGAACGTTGCCATATTACAATTTGAACTTAAATTTTGTGGCGACCAACTTCCTGGCGTACTTGTAAATCCAAAATTATTCCCTCCGCAGGCGCCACAAACGGCATGGTAAATTCTTCCGGTATTGTCGAATCGACTTGTTCCACCATCTACGTGATTGTAGCTACTTGCGGATCCACCCATGAATGTGGCATATTTCAAGGCTATCGCATCATTATCTAGTACGGCGATATAAAAATTACTGCCATTTGTTGTTTGTTGGTAACCATCTATGGTTGTATGAAATCCTGATGTTGTGGAATAAGCGGCTTGTGCGTATGTTTGATTTAAAATCCCACCCCAACCTGCTAAGTAAATATCATAACAATCAGAAACCAAAAAGGCCGTCGGTGATAGTTCAACATGGCCAGTTCCTGCTCCAATCATGGTGGTCCAAGAAATGTTCATGAGGTCAGGTGTGTATTTTCGAACAAATTGACCGGAATTTGCATTGCCATAGCAACCAGCCGTGATTGGCCATGATGATTCTGTTTGACCATAGACATACGCATTGTTGTCAATGTCGGTACGAACGAAATACGTTTGATCGTATTCAGAAAATCCCATGTACGAACCTGCTTGGAAGTTTCCTGAACCAGCATTCATTTTCAACACATATCCATCGGATGAACCACCGTTGTAGCTCAGGTCATTTCCTGAGGAGATTGGTAAAGAGGAGGAAGAAGTGCCACCAACAACATATACGGATCCGTTACTCCCTACTGCAATGGAGTTACCTGATTCACTTCCTGAACCACCGAAATAGGTACTCCATATAAGAGTTGAAAGTGTGGAGTTAAATTTAAAAATCACTGCATCTTGACTTCCATTTAGAAAAGTTTGAGAAGCACTAGCCGTAGGGAAATTCATGGAAGATGTTGAACTGGCTATGAACACATTCTGGTTGTTGTCTAAAACAATTTCTCCTCTGAATTGATCGCCGTAATTGTAGTTTAAAGAACTTGTGTTTAATCCATCTGTTCCCGAACCACCAACAAAAGTGGATGAAAGTAATGCAGTCCCTTGTGGATTCAATCGTGCGATGTAAATATCAGAACCATTGAATTCTAATTCGTTTTGCAATTGGTAAGGACCACCGTTGAATGTGTTATCAAAAGCGCTAGATGTCATAGGGAAGTTCCCCGATGATGTTACTCCATAAATGTATAACTCACCATTTGGCGCGGACACCAAGGAGTGCGGCGTTTCGTTTCCTGAACCACCCAGAAAAGTTGAGAATAGCAATGCGGAACCTGTTGCATTAAACTTTGTGATGGATGCATCCATGGGGAACATTCCTGTCCCACTACCAAAACTAGAGTCGAATGCACCTGTTGTTATCGGATAACCTGTCCCAAATACGATTCCACCACCGAATAAATTACCGTTTGGATCAGGCGTGGCCGTAAATCCCCAGTTGTCAGCGGTTGACCCAGTGAATGTGGAAAACGTTAAACTTGGATCGATAAATAATACTTCTGAATGATCGTAACCTTCAGGAAATATAAAAGACACTTGCTCATTGTTTAATTGAAAATAAATCGCTACATCCGATTTATTTCCACCTTCAGCGATGCTCCACGCTTTTGGAGAGGAATAAGTGATGGTTCCTAAGGAATGCGTTAGTACTAAATTCCCAAGTTTGTCCAATTCAACGTGGTCAGCTCCCTCCAAATAAAATGTTAATTGACTTAAGTCGGATTGAGGTTTTGCAAGAAATTGGAAGCTTAATTGTTCCCCTTGACCGTTATACAATAAATCGATTCCGTCGAAATAAGAACGATACCTAAGTTGAGAAACTGCGTGGATGTTAGACTTCCATGTTGATTTATCAGCACCCAATATATAGTTGAAATAATTTGAACTTGAGTCAGACTCGATTATTTCAGCGTCGCTGTTTGCATAAGGAAAAACATGCTTAATGGCATGGTATTTTGTTTTATCGTGGATGGTTTCTTGTCCATCGTGGTGATTATGACTCATCGCATCAGTCAAGAAATAAGTCATTCCTTGATTCTCCACGTACAATTTCCCGCCGTTCAGATCTACACTGTATTGAATTCGTTCATCCCACTGACCTTGATTAGGAATCATCCATACCTTTTGTGCGAAAAGCGCAAAGGAAGATGAAGTGATGAGAAGAAAAGTGAGTAGGCCTTTAATCATTATTAGCTAAGATACATTTTTTGTAAATGACTGCAAAACATAGACAAACTTTACGGCATAAGGTTGCCTCTTTTTTCATATTTAATTGTGATTCAACCTGAAATTTTGTTTATTTGTGATGCTAAATTCAAACTATGAAATCATTTTTACTCTCCATCGTCTTTTTTACGTTCACCTGGACGCTAAACGCGCAAGATTATTCACGCTTAAAAGTCTTCGTAGATGAAGCTCAGCTATACAAGCTAGGCAATCTTGGTGTGGCTGTAGATCACGGAATCCGCAAAGAAGGAACATTTTTTATTTCCGACTTTTCAAGTGCCGAACGTGCTACCATGGATCAATACGAATTCAATTATGAGGTATTGATTGAGGATGTTGAGCAGTATTACATGGATCTTTTGAATAATCCTCAAAAGCAAGAACCAAGTCTAAAAAACACGATTTGCACGAATTCATCTAGCGGTGGAACTAACTATGCCAATCCAAATACGCCAACAAATTTCAATTTGGGAACCATGGGTGGTTACTTGAAGTACACTGAAATGTTAGCTGAGTTAGATGCCATGGTGCAGCAATACCCAAATTTAATTACCGCAAAAGCACCCATTTCGACATTTGTTTCACACGAAAATCGTCCGATTTATCATGTGAAAATATCCGATAATCCAAATGTGGATGAAAATGAACCGAAGGCTTTGTATACGGCTATTCATCACGCAAGAGAACCCATGAGTTTGATGGAAACCATTTTCTTCATGTGGTATGTATTAGAAAATTATGGCACAAATGAAGAGATTACGTATTTAGTAAATGAAACGCAATTGTTCTTCGTTCCATGTATCAATCCAGATGGATATGTGTACAACGAAACCACGAATCCAACAGGTGGAGGAATGTGGCGTAAAAACCGTCGAAATAATGGTGGTGGGGTTTATGGAGTTGACTTAAACCGCAATTATGGCTATGGTTGGGGAACGACTGGAACGAGTACAAGTACAAGTAACGATACGTATTGTGGAACAGCTCCGTATTCGGAGCCAGAAGTTCAGGCGATGCGTTGGTTGGTTCAAAATCACCATTTCATCACGGCTTTTAATGCACATACGTATGCGCGAGATATCCTATTTCCAATTGGAACGACAGTAGCAGAGTTCGCAGACCATCATGCTTATTTCCAAGCTCATACTGACCATATGGTGGAGCACAATGGCTATACTTCGATGAAAAGTTCTGCATTATACCCTGCTTCGGGAGATTCCGATGACTATATGTACAAATTGGACATTGGAATTGGAGTGAAGGACACAATTTTCGTTCATACACCGGAGGTTGGAACGGCATTTTGGCAACCGTCATCTGAAATTATTGCCACTTGTGCAGAAATGGTATTCCCAAATTTGATTTTAGCACATTTAACACGCAATTATGTGGTTGTGAAGGATACAGATCCAAACAACATTTCAACTTTGAGCGGAAACTTTAATCATTCGGCTTATCGTTTAGGACGGATGTCCGGACCAGTAACAGTTTCCATTCAACCATTATTGAATGTGACTTCCATAGGGACGCCAGTTATTTACAATTTGACACAAATGCAAACGTTAACAGGTTCCATTTCTTATACCTTAAATCCAAGCATTCAATTTGGTGATTTGATCAAATACATCATCAAAACGGATAATGGATTGTGGGTAAAACGAGACACCGTCGTTAAGACCTTTGGAGCGTTCAACCTTCAGGTAGCCGAAAACGCTACTGCTACTACAAACTGGACTGGAAATTGGAGTACGACAACAAGTACTTTTGTCTCTTCCCCAAAATGTTTTACGGATACACCAACAGGAAATTACGTGAACAATGCGAATACAACGTATTCATATGTTCCTACGATTGATCTTACGAGTGCTTACGCTGCAAAAATTACGTTTTATGCGAAGTGGAATATTGAGGCGGATTTTGACTACGCTCAGTTTCAAGTTTCCATCGATGGAGGGACAACGTGGATTGGTCAGTGTGGAAATTACACGAACGCTGGAACGAGCGCAAATGGAAGTGTTCAGCCAAATAACCAACCAGTTTATGATGGCATTATGACCAACTGGGTATTGGAAGAAATAAACTTAAGTGATTATTTAGGTCAAATCATTAAGGTGCGTTTTCAATTGAAATCAGATGGTGGAACTCGAAAAGATGGCTTCTATTTTGATGATTTCTCCATCTACTATAATATTCAAGGTCCAGCAGTTACACCTACCGCTCAATTTACAACAACTAATTCTGTTCTTTGCTCTGGTATGAATTCCTCTTTCAACGATACCTCTTTGGATAATCCAACATCATGGTCATGGAACTTTGGTGATGGCGGAACGGATAATGTTCAAAATCCAACGCACATTTTCACAACTGCAGGAACATACACGGTTCAATTGACGGTTACGAATGCAGCGGGAAGTAGCACAACATCTCAAGTGATTACCGTGAATCAAACACCAAATTTGACCATCTCAACTTCAGATACAGATGGAGTCGTTTGTCAGGATGGTGGAATGATTACCTTATCATCCAATCAAACGGGAACTGTTTTTAACGGAACAGGAGTGAATGGAACTTCTTTTGACCCAATGATTGCGGGAATTGGAGTGCAGATGATTACGGGGACTTACACAGATGGAATTGGCTGTATAGCGAATGAGACCTTGTCTATTGTGGTGGAGGACTGTGCTTCGATTTCAGAGTTGTCAAGTTTTGGCGTTCAGGTTTTCCCTAATCCAAATCAAGGTTCGTTTATGATCAAAGGACTTGAACTTGAATCAGCATTTTCTGTGTATGATTTGAATGGTAAAATCATCTTTGAGGGAACGGCTTCATCCACAATGCAGCAAATTCAATTACCGAAAATCACTTCAGGGATTTACTACCTTCAATCCACTAAAAATGGACAAATTGGCCAGTTGAAATTCGCAGTCTTAAATTAAGATTGAATATACTCCGCAAGGCGGTCGATATACGCTTGATACCCCATGACAAATGGGGTAGTCTCGTGTTCTCCCCCTGGAACTAATACTGCTTCTTTTGCTCCTGGTTTGTGGTCATAAACAAGTTGACCGTGACTCGATATCGTTAAGAAAGAATCTGACATTCCATGAATCCAAAGAAGTGGAACATTTACTTTTTTGATTTCTGTGGCATTGTCGATTTTCAAATCCACGAGAAAAGATCCTGGCATCGATAAAAGTGCGGCATCTTGAATCAAGATTTCTGCAGAGGCGAAAGGTGCTTCCAAAATGATTTTATGTGGTTGAAGTGGATAATCGGAGACGTGTCCGGCAACTTCACAAACAGCCGCTGAACCTAAGGAGAATCCGAACATGACAAAGCGATCATTACTTAATCCGCGGTCTTTTAACCATGAAATAGCGGATGAGGTAGAAGCATACATGTTTGCTTCTGTAGCGGTTCCTTCGCTCATTCCAAATCCTGGATAGTCGAACATTAACACTCCATATCTTCCGAGTCCACCAATGTTTGCATATAACTTCTCACGACACCAATAGAAATCCATGTGGTCTTTGTTCCCATGACAGTACAAAATGACTGTATCTTGACTGATTTGATTTGTGTCACCAACATAGATTCCTTGAACTTGAACGGTTTCCCCATCAATATTCACAGGAAAATGAACACGGTGAATCAAACTATCTGGAACAGCAAATTGTCCATTTAGCTATAAGGAAACTTCACCGGTGTAGGCGTCCAATTGGTAACTTTCTAGTTTGGAACCATTGAACAAAAAGGAGTCAAGTCGTTTACGACAAGAAAGTAAACTCAGCGAGATAAAAAGTAGGGCGATGTATTTCATTATTTAAAGTGATAAGTGATGCCAAAATAGAGTCCAAGAGCGCCATTATTTTGAAGTAAACTTGGATAGTCCACAACGATATTTTGATTGGATTGATTGGGAGCGAGCATTTTTAACTCTGCTTGGTAGCTCCATTTTGGACGAATCCACTGGTGTCCGAGTTGTACACTTGGAATCCAAAATTGTGCATTTGGACGTCCCTGTGATTCCGTTTTGTAGGGATCAAACCAGTTGCTCAATCCAGCATAAAAGAAATTATAATGCTTGCTTTCTATTTTACACATGGCATCTAATTGAACCGGTTTCGAGTGCTTTCCATATTTAAAATAATAGTTGGCGTCTACTTGAGGCCAAAAACGATTTGCACCGGTGTAAAAGTCCACTAGGATGTTCATGCTTCCTTGCGCACTAACTCCCATTTGGTCATTTTTCCAAATACTTTGTGAAACTCCAAGGTCTGTTTGTCCGACACCAAAAAGCAGGGAAGTTGTATGCAGGTTTCCAAAAATGGTGGTTTTGTCCGTTAGTCCTCGTCCATAACCGATTGCGGTATAAGGAATGGGAATATTGCCAATTCCTGGAATTTTTGCAACGGGTCCACCGAAGTTCCCAGTGATGACTTGTTGACCCTTTTTCAATGGTTCCACGAAGCGTGCAGGAGCGCAGCTGGCTAAGGCAGCCAGAACAGCGATCAAAAAGATATTTATTCGATACATGATTCAAAGATAGGAACTTTGAACAAATCAAATTCATTACCTTTGTTTTATGGCAGGTTCTAGTTACGGTACGCTTTTTAAAATCAGCACATTTGGTGAATCTCACGGAGAAGCCATTGGTGGAGTAATTGATGGTGTTCCTGCCAATTTTCAATTGGATTTAGTAGCGATTCAAAACGAACTAAATCGCCGTAAACCCGGACAATCGGAACTAACGACACCTCGTTCCGAGTCGGACCAAGTTCAATTTTTATCCGGAATTTTTGAAGGAAAAACAACGGGAACTCCGATTGGATTCATGATTTCAAATACCAATGTAAAATCTTCAGACTACGACCATATGAAGGATGTTTTTCGTCCCTCACACGCTGATTACACGTATCAACATAAGTATGGACTCCGTGATTACCGTGGTGGTGGACGCAGTAGCGCAAGAGAAACTGCATGTCGGGTAGTTGCCGGCGCGATTGCCAAGCAAATGTTGCAATCCATTGGTATTCAATTGAGCACGTATGTTTCTCAAGTGGGAACGATTGCCATGAACAACAAAGAATTTTATTCGCTTTCAGCAATTGAAGCAACACCGGTTCGATGTCCAGAAGCAACCGTTGCAGCCCAAATGATTGATCGTATTGAAGAAATCAAGCACATTGGTGATTCGATTGGTGGAGCAGTTCAATGTGTGATTACTGGTGTTCCGGTAGGACTCGGCGAACCTGTATTTGACAAATTGCATGCTGAATTAGGCAAGGCGATGTTATCCATCAATGCGGTAAAAGGATTCGAAATTGGATCAGGCTTTGCCTCTTTAGGAATGACTGGGAGCGAACACAATGATGTATTTTTAGCGAATGGTCAAACAAAGACAAACTTTTCTGGTGGAATCCAGGGCGGAATTTCAAATGGAATGCCGATTGATTTCAGGGTGGCGTTTAAACCAGTAGCGACTGTCATGCAAGCACAAGAAACGATTGACTCATCGGGAAACATCGTTCAATTAGAAGGAAAAGGACGTCACGATGCCTGTGTTCTTCCAAGAGCGGTTCCAATAGTGGAAGCGATGGCAGCAATTGTGATTCTTGATTTTTATTTAAGACAAAAAACAACTCAACTTTAATATTTCGATTATGTTACAGCGCATTCAAACCATTTATTTCATTATTGTCATGGCCATTTTGGCTAGTCTGTTATCGGGCGTTGAAATCTTTGCCATGTCCGACGGAAAAATGAATTTTTCACAGTCTGTTTTCGGTGTCGAACGTCAAAGTGTGAAAGGTGGATACATCGAGTGGATGGGTCAATTCGAATATGCCTATTTGTTTGTGATTGCATACGTTATGCTCGTTTTTCTAGCGATGATGTCCTATAAATCACTCAAACGTCAATACACACTGTCAAAAATCATCTTGTTTAGTTATGTGCTTTTTGTTTTGGCCATTCTAGCCGTTACATCCTTTGGAATCAATGGCTATTCACCCAAGGAAATCACCGGAATACATGTTGGAATTGGATTTTACCTGTTGACGTGCGGACTTCCATTCTGTTATTTTGCCTTGAAAGGTGTTCAAAAGGACAAGGGTTTATTGGATTCTTTGAATCGTTTGAGGTAAGAACGGATTAGAATAATTCTGTTAAATCTTGACGGCCTATAATGGTCATAATTTCGACTTGTCCATTAGAAACACGAAAGAAAATAGAATCTACCCCACAAGGACAACGGCGATATCCTTGTTTGATAAAATCGACGGACTCAAACATAAGTGGATTCTGTGAAATGAGCTCGAATTGCTGAAAGAAATTTTCAAAGTAACGATCTGCCTGCATCATTCCGAACTTCTCTATTCCATATTGATGAATTCGAATTAGGTCATCTTTAGCTATATTACTAATTTTGTAATCAGCCATTTAGTAAGGTTTTAGATTGCCTTAAAATTTCTTCTTTAGTTTCAACGGCAAACCCACTTTTTTCTGCTTGATTCAATCTCATTCGTATCCAATCAACTTGTTTTTGTTGTTTTCTAGCTTGACGAATTAAATCGTTAATTAATTCACTTTTGCTAGCATATTCTTTATTGTCAACTTGGTTTTTCAACCACTCGTCATTTGGCTCTGTAAATGTGATGCTTAGTCTTCTCATGTGAATTGTATTAAGTGGTGTAAAAATACACCGGATATACATCAAAAGCAAATAATTTCCGTCGAACTTTGTTCCCTGTAGATTGTACGTCGATTCTTCTTCCACTAATTTATCCGTATCTTTGCCCGCCCAACTTACGGGAATTAGACTATGAATTTCTTATCCATTGAAAATTTAACCAAATCATACGGCGAGCGAATGATTTTCGCAGACCTTACTTTTGGTATCGACCAAGGTCAAAAAGTGGCCATTGTAGCAAAAAATGGATCAGGAAAAACGACGATGATGCGCTGTATCATGGGAATGGAGCCAGTTGATTCTGGTAAAGTAACCTTTCGTAAGGACATTCGCGTAGCGTTCATGGAGCAGACCGAAAACATGCGCGAGGATCAAACAATCCTCGAATCGATTTTCGATCACGATTTACCGGAACTGAAATTAATCAAGGAATATAACATCGCCGTTGCGAAAAACGATGAAGCGAAATTAGAGGAATTATATCAGTCGATTACGGAACTGAATGCCTGGGATACGGAGGTTCGTGTGCAACAAATTTTGTCCGTATTGAAATTGGAGGACATGGATAAACGCATTAGCGAATTATCCGGTGGACAAAAAAAGCGTGTTGCGTTGGCAAAAGTATTGCTTTCCGATGCCGATTTTTTAATCCTCGATGAGCCAACGAATCACTTGGACCTCGACATGATCGAATGGTTAGAAAACTATTTATCTTCTTCTAAATCGACGATATTAATGGTGACTCATGACCGTTATTTCTTGGAAGTCGTGTGTGATACTATTTTGGAATTAGCTGATCAAACCATTTATCGCTATAAAGGAAATTTCTCGTATTATTTAGAGAAAAAAGCGGAGCGTCAAGAGCAAACACAATCAACGATTGAGAAGGCAAAAAACACCTTCCGCAAAGAATTGGATTGGATCCGACGTCAGCCAAAGGCTCGTGGAGTGAAACAAAAAGCACGCGTAGATGCTTTCCAAGATGTGAAAAAAGTGGCATCTCAACGTTTAGATGAAGACGAACTGGAATTGCCTGTTAAAATGGAAAGACTAGGGTCAAAAATCGTTGAATTCCATAAAGTAAGCAAGTCCTATCCGAATCGCGTGATTTTAAATGATTTCTCATACAATGTTCAACGTCAAGAACGCTTGGGTATTGTTGGAAATAACGGCTCAGGAAAAACGACATTCTTGAAAATGTTGGTTGGACAAGAATCCGTGGACAAAGGGAAAATTATTCTCGGCGAAACGGTAGTTTTTGGTTATTACTCACAAGATTTAATCAAAGTCAATGACGATTTCAAAGTGATTGATGTCGTGCGTGAAGTTGCTGAGTACATTCCTTTGGAGAAAGGGCGTCAACTTTCCGCAGCACAGTTACTCGAACGATTCCTGTTTCCTCGCGATATGCATTATCAATTCGTGCATAAATTAAGTGGGGGAGAAAAACGACGCTTGAAATTATTGCGTGTCTTGATGAGTAATCCAAATTTCTTGATTCTCGATGAGCCGACAAATGACTTGGATATCTTTGTGATGTCTGTGTTGGAAGAATATTTGCGTCAGTTTCAAGGCTGCTTGATTGTCGTTTCGCACGACCGTTACTTCATGGATAAAATGGTGGATCACTTATTTGTGTTTGAAGGACAAGGAGAAATGAAAGACATCGTTGGAAACTATACCGTTTTTCGTCAACAACAGTTGGACAAAAAACGCGGTGTTAAACAAACTGTCACCAAGGAAGAACCAGAGATCAAAGAAAAAACGATTTCTCCATCTGCAGTGGAACCTAAAAAACGAAAATTATCCTTCAAGGAAAAAGAAGAATACGAAACCATTGAACGACGACTTCCGGAATTGGAAAAAACAAAAGATGAACTGACTTTGACCTTGTCGAGCGGTGAGTTATCCAATGAAGAGCTGATGAAAAACGGAACGGCTTTAGGAAAAGTCGTCGAAGAAATCGATTCATTAACAGAGCGCTGGATAGAATTATCAGAGCTTATCTAAGCAACTTTTTATTCAATAAAACGTCCTTTTTTGCGTTTTTCAACTAAAATGCGCAAATTTGACGCTAAATACATTCGCATGAAATTCAGGCTTTTAATCATTTTATTTTGTTTCTTTTTATGCTTCAAATCCGAAGCGCAAACGTTGGTCTTTGCTCAGCTAACGGGTTCACCAAATATGAACACGACCGGATGGAATTTAACTGGAGCAGCAGCTACAGGTGATACCGGCGGCGATGCAAATGTCGATCCTGATGAGTTGATTTTAACGAACAATATTGGAAATTCAAGTGGAGCCATTTTCTACAACCAAGCCATTGACTTAGGAACATGTTACCAGTGGAATGTACAATTCGATTTTCGCATGTTCGATGGAACAAGTGCGGATGGAATTGCTTTTTGCTTCTTAGATGTTCCGCCAACGGGATTCGTTTCGGGTGGTGGAGTAGGAATTCCTTCCACAGCGAATGGAATTAAAGTCGTATTCGATACGTATAATAACTGCGGTGGAGCGAATCCGGAAATTCAAATTTACAGTGGACC
>CAIOSO010000154.1 GCA_903860985.1 uncultured Flavobacteriales bacterium | reverse complement strand
GCGAAGGAGCTATTTCCCTTTCTTGTACTGGAAATGGAACCATTTGTAATATGGGTGCTGAAATCGGTGCAACGACATCAACTTTTGGTTATGATCAGTCCATGCGTCGTTATTTGATGGCAACTGGTCGCGAGGAAGTAGTTAAAGCTGCAGATCAAATCGCAGAGCATTTAACAGGAGATCAAGAGGTGTACGATAATCCATCTGCATACTTTGATCAAATCATTGAAATTAACTTAAGTGAACTGGAACCACATATTAATGGTCCATTTACACCAGATAGAGGAACGCCCGTTTCCAAAATGCGCGCGGAAGCAACAGCAAACAATTGGCCAATGAAAGTAGAGTGGGGACTTATCGGTTCTTGTACAAACTCTTCTTACGAGGATTTAGCGCGTGCAGCGTCAATTGTTCAACAAGCAGTTGCACAAGGCATTTCTCCAAAAGCAGAATTTGGAATCAATCCAGGATCTGAGCAAGTTCGATTTACAGCGGACCGCGATGGAATCCTAGCGGACTTCGAAAAAATGGGAACGAAAGTATTTACGAATGCGTGTGGTCCTTGTATCGGACAATGGTCGAGAGAAGGAGCAGAGAAACAAGAGAAAAACACGATTGTACACTCATTCAACCGTAACTTCTCGAAACGCGCAGATGGAAATCCAAACACGCATGCCTTTGTAACATCACCTGAAATGGTGGCTGCATTGGCAATTGCTGGTGATTTAGGATTTAATCCGTTAAAAGATACTTTGACGAACGACAAAGGAGAGCAAGTGAAATTGAATCCTCCTCACGGTGATGAATTACCAACACGTGGGTTTGCAGTTGACGACAATGGATACCAAGCTCCAGCGGAAGATGGAAGTGGAGTAGAAATTTTAGTAGCTCCGGATTCTTCTCGTTTGCAATTATTAGAAAATTTCCCAATCTGGGACGGAAAAAATATTGAGTCAGCTCGTTTGTTGATCAAAGCAAAAGGAAAATGTACGACGGATCACATCTCAATGGCTGGACCATGGTTGCGTTACCGTGGACACCTAGATAACATTTCCAATAACTTATTGATTGGTGCTGAGAACGCATTCAACGGTCAAGCGAATTCAGTGAAAAATCAATTGACTGGTGAGCATGGTGAAGTTCCTGCTGTTCAACGTGCGTACAAAGCTGCGGGTGTTCCAACAATCGTTGTCGGAGACCATAACTACGGTGAAGGTTCATCCCGCGAACATGCAGCGATGGAACCACGTCACTTAGGTGTTTGTGCAGTGATCGTTAAATCATTTGCTCGTATTCATGAAACGAACTTGAAAAAACAAGGAATGTTAGGTTTGACTTTCTCGAACGAAGCAGATTACGATAAAATTATGGAGGACGATACATTCGACTTTACAGATTTGGCATCTTTTACTCCAGGTAAACAACTTACCTTGAAATTAAATCATGCGAATGGATCTAGTGAAGAAATCATGTTGAATCACACATACAATGCTTCGCAAATTGAATGGTTTAAAGCAGGTTCAGCATTGAATTTGATTAAGTTAATGGAATCATAAGAAATGAAAAAACTACTATCTCTTTTGTTTATTGGAACAATCGGACTTGCTCATGGACAAGCGTCCTTTCAAGGGAATCATTCATTTGAGCTTTATGGTGGTGGACCAAATTTCTTGAAATTTGATTTCTTTGGCTTTGGTGCGAACTCAACGAGTATGAATGGATCAAGGAGTATTCCACCTAGCGGACTTCGTTATGCGTATATGATCACGAACGATGTGAGTGTTGGAATCGATGTGATGTATAATTCGTATCGGGAGTCTTATTCTTCTAGTGATACTGTTTTTGTCAATAATCAATGGACTTACATTCCTTCGAATTATACTGATTTAAAGTCACGTTTGAGGGTTCAAGCACGTTTCAATTTTTTATTACCGAGTTCGAGTCCAAATGTAGATAGCTACATTGGATTAGCGGTTGGAACGAACAATCGTTGGGAAAAACAGTGGAAAAATGACGTGTTAAACTATAGCTACAACTCAGCAGATCTGGTAACAGTTCCCGTTTCTGCTCGATTGTGTTATGGATTTCGCTATTTCTTCAGTTACAATTCTGCGTTAGGTGCGGAAATTGGAGTGGGAGGACCGCTCTTCTCCGTTCAATATACGTACAAGTTTTAACACGAAAATTTAACACATAAAAAAAGCCCTGACGATTGATTCTGTCAGGGCTTTTTTATGCTTTATAGTTTCTAGTATCGGTAATGTTCCGCTTTGAATGGACCTTCTACTGCTACGCCAATGTAGTCAGCTTGATCTGTACTTAAGGTTTCCAATTCAACACCAATTTTTGCAAGGTGTAAACGAGCAACTTTTTCATCCAAATGTTTAGGAAGCATGTACACGTCGTTTCCATATTTATCAGCATGCAACCAGATTTCTAATTGAGCCAACGTTTGGTTTGTAAATGAGTTCGACATAACGAAAGATGGGTGTCCAGTTGCACATCCAAGATTTACCAAACGTCCTTCTGCAAGGATAATGATGTCCTTACCATTGATGTTGTATAAATCAACTTGTGGTTTGATTTCGATTTTTGAAGCTCCGTGATTGTTGTTCAACCAAGCCATATCGATTTCGTTATCGAAGTGACCGATGTTACAAACGATCGCTTTGTCTTTCATGTTTTCAAAATGACGTCCAACAACGATGTTTTTGTTTCCAGTCGTTGTTACGATGATGTCACCTAAGTGAACCACTGTATCCAAACGTTTTACTTCGAATCCGTCCATTGCTGCTTGAAGCGCACAAATTGGATCGATTTCCGTAACGATGACACGTGCACCAGCACCTTTCAACGATGCAGCAGATCCTTTTCCAACATCACCGTAACCACATACAACGGCAACTTTTCCAGCCATCATTGTATCCGTAGCACGACGAATGGAATCTACTAATGATTCTTTACATCCGTATTTGTTATCAAATTTCGATTTTGTAACGGAGTCATTGACATTGATTGCAGGCATCACTAACGTTCCGTTTTTCACACGCTCGTACAAACGGTGAACACCAGTAGTCGTTTCTTCGGATAATCCTTTGATATCTTTCGTTAACTCAGGGAAACGATCGAATACCATGTTGGTTAAATCACCTCCATCATCTAAGATCATGTTTAATGGTTTTCCACCTTCAAAAGCAAACAAGGTTTGTTCAATACACCAATCGAATTCTTCTTCGTTCATTCCTTTCCACGCGAAAACTGGAATGCCAGCTGCTGCGATTGCTGCTGCTGCGTGATCTTGTGTAGAGAAAATGTTACATGATGACCAGGTAACTTCCGCTCCTAATTCCACCAACGTTTCAATTAAAACAGCAGTTTGAATGGTCATATGCAGACATCCTGCAACTCTTGCGCCAGCTAATGGTTGAGACGTACCGTATTCTTCACGAAGCGCCATAAGACCCGGCATTTCTGCTTCAGCCAATTTAATTTCTTTTCTACCCCATTCAGCTAAGCTGATGTCTTTAACTTTATAAGCCATACTTATTTTATCTATTTATTTATGTAATCGAATGCAAATTTACTACTTAAATGTGTAAACGTAAAAGGATACCATAATTATCCTAGTTCATTTTTTGACGAATCAGTTTTTCTAATCCATTGACGAATAATGGATGACTGTTTGAGCTTGGAACTAGTTGTACTTTTTCGCCGCCATTTTCTTCGAAAATCTCTTGGTATTCTTCACCGATTTCGACTAAGGTTTCCAAGCAGTCGGCAACAAATGCGGGACTAAAAACCAATAATTTCTTCGCGCCTTTTTTCGCCCATTCCTCTACTACTTTATCGGAGAAAGGTGTTAACCATTTTTTGTCCAGTCTCGATTGAAAACAAACCGTATATTGCTCGTTTGTTAAACCAATTTTTTGCGCAATGAGTCGAGTAGTTGCAAAGGAAGTTGCCTTGTAACAAAACTTATTTCGGTCATTTAGTTCAGTTTCACAAGGTTCATCCGCACAGAGGTCGGTTCCCTCATATACTTTGTCCACTTGTCTTTCTGGTAATCCGTGGTAGGAAAAAAGAACGTGGTCGTAATCTTTTAGGTTGAACTGTTTTGTGTTTTCTACAATCGAATCAATGTATCCTTCGTTGTCCCAAAATTGACTAATGATTTTTATTTCTGGAATGACCCACCATTTACGAATGATGTTCATTGCTTTTTCCACTGCGGATCCTGTTGAGGCACTTGCGTATTGCGGAAATAAGGGAAGGATAATGATTTCGTCGTAATTTGCTTGATGCATGCGTTCAAGCACACTATCCATGGATGGATTCTGATAACGCATCGCCATTTCTACCGTGACATCTTCATTTTGAAATGCATGTTGCAACATTTCCTGAACTTTTAGTGTGTGTGTCTTTAGTGGTGAAACTCCGTCCCCTAGCTCCCAAAGTTCTTTATAGATTTTCGCTGATTTCGGTGCTCTAAATGGAACAATGATGCCATTTACCAATATTTTACGTAGAATCCATGGAATATCAATGACGCGGGGATCATTTAAAAACTCTGTTAAATACCTTCTAACATCCTTCGTTTTTGGACTGTCTGGTGTTCCCAATTGAAGCAATAAGACTCCCGTTTTTTTCATATTACTGATTGTGTATTGTTATTCTAACAACGTTTTTCAACGCTTGTTCAAAATTACGCACATTTCCTGTCTTAACGATGAAGAATAGACATTTCATCTTAACTTTGTGCCATGCATGCTATGGAATATTTAGTCAGTACAACACCGGATAACTTCGAGGAACGTGCGTTGGCTTTATTTCAATACCAATATGAGCATGTGGCGGTTTATCGATCCTATGTTGATTTGGTGAAACGTGGACATCCAAGTTGCTTGGAAGAAATTCCTTTTTTACCGATTTCTTTTTTTAAATCAAACCGGATTTTGGATCAACAAAAAGAACGGGTAGACCTTCATTTTCAAAGCAGTGGAACAGGAAATTCAGGAAGAAGTCAGCATTATGTGGCAGAAAAACAATGGTACGACGAATCGTTTTTCCTCGGATTTTCTCATTTCTTTGGCTCCATTCAGGATTATGTCGTACTAGCTTTGTTGCCAAATTATGTAGAACAAGGTGATTCCTCTTTGGTGTACATGGTGAACGCGCTCATTCAACAATCTAAACAGGAGCTTTCGGGATTCTTACTAAATGAGCCTTCTTCGCTAATTGAGCGGTATCAAGCAGCTGTGTCTCAAGGAAAAAAAGTCATCATTTTCGGTGTTTCCTATGCCTTGTTGGATTTAGCTGAATTGAACATTGATTTATCGGAAGCCATCATCATTGAAACCGGCGGAATGAAAGGACGTCGAAAGGAATTGACGAAAGCGGAATTACATGCAGTGCTCATCGAAGGACTTGGAGTAGATCACGTATGTTCTGAATATGGCATGACGGAAATCCTCTCTCAAGGTTATTCCATGAAAGATGGTAAATTTCAAGTCGTTCCGTGGATGAAAATTCTCATTCGTGATCCATACGATCCATTCACGCTTTTTCCAACTGAACGATCTGGTGGAATCAATGTCATCGATTTAGCGAATCAACACAGCTGCGCATTTATCCAAACACAAGATTTGGGACGAATAGAAGGTGATGGATTTTATTTAGAGGGACGCTTTGACGAAGCAGATGTCCGTGGATGTAATCTTCTCGTCGATCAATAAGCTATTTTTGATATCTTTGAATGGAAATGACACCACAAACCATCCTTATCCTTGCCATCATTGGAATTTTCGCTGGAGTTCTCAGTGGATTCGTTGGAGTAGGGGGTGGAGTCATCATTGTTCCAGCTTTGGTCTTCTTTCTTGGACTTTCGCAGCACACAGCTCAAGGGACGAGCTTATTCGTGCTTTCGATGCCTGTTGTGCTTTTTGCGGTGATTAATTATTGGAAGTCCGGAAATATTGAATGGAAATACGGTCTTGTGATCGCTGCTACTTTTGTAATTGGTGCGTACGTCGGATCCAAATTATCTTTGAAACTTTCACCAGGAATGGTCAAATTGATTTTTGGTATTTTTTTGGCGTATGTTTCGTTTCGATTAATTATATCTGGTTATTCATCTATCTCATCCAATGAATCCTGATCGCCTTTCGTCTTTAGTTAGCGAAATCTTTACGGAAGTTCAGTCCTGGCGTCAACACATGCATCGTCACCCAGAACCTTCTTTCCAAGAGAAAAACACCATGCTTTTTGTTTCTGAAATTCTTTCTCGTTATGGGATCGAACATGAAACACATGTTGCTGAAACAGGAGTCGTTGCTTGGATTGGCGCAGATCATCATACGAAGGAACAATCCTGTATTGGCTTACGTGCGGACTTAGATGCTTTGCCGATTCAAGAAGAAAACGATGTTCTATATAAATCTGAGGTTGACGGATGGATGCACGCCTGTGGACACGATGTTCACACCTCCATTTTGTTAGGTTCCGCTGTGATTTTGCAAGCGAATCGAAAAGATTTGAAACAACCCTTGAAATTGATTTTTCAACCTGGAGAAGAAATGAATCCTGGTGGTGCGAGTTTGATGATGAAAGCCGGAGTGCTACATCATCCAACGGTAGAAAAAATGTATGCATTACATGTGTTTCCAGAAATGGAAGTCGGAAACGTTGGATTGCGACCAGGTTTATATATGGCTTCTAGCGATGAATTGCATGTGAACATTAAAGGTGTTGGCGGACACGGAGCATTACCGGAGAAATGTGTGAATCCAATTGAAATGGGTGCAGAGTGGATGCGACGTGTGAAAGTACGTTTTCAAACAGAATGTCCGGAAGCTGTTCCACATGTTTTAACCTTTGGTCGCTTTGAAGCGTTGGGTTCAACAAATGTGATTCCATCGGAAGCACACATCAAAGGAACATTCCGAACGATGGATGAAATTTGGAGAGCAAAAGCGTATACGATTTTAGTAAATGAAGCTGAAGAAGTTTCCACTCTATTTGGAGGACATATCGACTTAATGATTTCAAAAGGATATCCTTTTTTGAAAAACGATGAAAAGCTTACGGAGGACGTTAAAGTTCTTTTTAACGAGGTTTTTGGACCTGAGCACGTTCACGAATTAGCTTTGCGCATGACAGCCGAAGATTTTGCCTTTTACAGTCAAGAAATTCCAGTTTGCTTCTTTCGTTTAGGCGTGGGAAACAAGGAAAAAGGAATTACATACGCAGTACATCACCCGCGTTTCAATATCGATGAAGAGGCCTTGAAAATGGGGATGATGGCCATGTGTAGCATCGCATTTCAAGCATGAGAAAACTACTTTATATTATCCTATTGATTGCAATCTCCTCTTGCAATAAGCAGAAGGCTCAGCTCAAGCGTATAGATGGAACATGGACAGTTGAATTAGCGCGTGTTTTGGACGGAGAGGGATTCACTTTTTACGATAGTTTACCAATTGGAGAAATCAAGATCTCTTCGGACTTAAAAACCATTAGTGGACGAATTGATTTCGATTACCTTCATTTTGGCACGAATCAAGTGATCGATTCATTTGTGACGGTGCAGGCTCCATTTACTATAAATGAAAAAGGGGATCACTTGTTGGTTGTTCGCGAATCGGATACGATTGACATTCGCATCTTACTTTCCTCCAAGAAAAATTTAGAGTTCGAATATTACGACAGCCAACAATACCGATTGCGTCGTTTTGCTTTGCGCAAGAATTAAAGAAATCCTAATTCCAGTTTTGCTTCTTCGCTCATCATGTCCTTGTCCCAAGGTGGGTCAAAAACGATGTTGACTTTTGCTGAAGCAACGCCTTCTACCGAAGCAACTTTATCTTCTACTTCTTTTGGCAAGCTTTCAGCTACGGGACAATTCGGAGATGTTAAGGTCATGTCGATGAACACATGGTTGTCTTCCTCTACTTTTACTTCATAGATTAATCCCAGCTCAAAAATATCCACTGGAATTTCTGGGTCATAGATGGTTTTCATCATTTCTACAATGCGATCTTCTAAGTCATTCATGACGCTGAAATATGTTTAATTGCTTCTAATTTTAATCTTTTCACCATTCCCAGTAATCCATTGGCGCGGGTGGGCGAAAGGTGTTCCTGCAGTCCGATTTTGGAGATGAAAAACAAATCTGCCGTTGCAATGTCATTTGGCTCTTCTCCATCCAGTACACGGATTAAAAGTCCAATAATTCCTTTGGTAATGATGGCATCTGAATCTGCAGTGAAATGCATTTTACCATGATCGAAATGTGAATCCAGCCACACGCGCGATTGGCAACCCTCAATGAGTCGGTCTTCTGTTTTGTGTTCTTCATCAATCTTTGGCAAATCTTTTCCCAGATCTATGATGTATTCGTATTTTTCCATCCAATCATCGAAAACTTCGAATTCTTGTATGATTTCTTCTTGTTTTTCTGTTAAGTTCATCTTATTTCAACATGCTTAAACTGCGTTCAACTGCTTCGACGAATGTGTCGATTTCTTGTTTCGTGTTATAAAATGCGAAAGACGCGCGAACGGTTCCGGGAATGCCATAAAAATCCATCAATGGCTGTGTACAATGGTGTCCGGTTCGAACGGCAATTCCTTGTTTGTCCAAGAGCGTGCCGATATCAAACGGATGAATCCCTTTCACAGAGAAAGAAACAACGGAAGTTTTGTTTTTCGCTTCACCGATAATCTGTAATCCTTCAAAGGTATCCAACATATCTTCGGCGTACTTCGCTAATTCACGTTCATGACGCTCTGCTGCTGCCATGTCTATAGATTCTAAGAATTCAAATGCTTTACCTAGACAAATCCCTCCGGCAATATGTGGTGTTCCCGCTTCAAATTTAAATGGAAGTTCATTGTAGGTAGTTCTTTCAAAGGTCACGCGTGAAATCATGTCTCCACCACCCTGATAAGGTGGCATACGGTCTAAAAGCTCCTCTTTTCCATATAGAACTCCGATTCCAGTTGGACCAAAAACCTTGTGACTTGAAAAAACATAAAAGTCACAATTCATTTCTTTGACATTGATGTGCATGTGTTGAATGCTTTGCGCACCATCCACGAGTACTTTGGATCCAAGAGCGTGTGCTTTTTCAATGATTTCTTTCACTGGATTTATTGTCCCAAGCGTATTAGAAATATGTGTGATGGCTACTAGCTTGGTTTTTTTAGAAAGAAGCTTATCAAATTCTTCCATGATTAATTCGCCACGTAGATTAATCGGAGCAACTTTTAAGGTACAACCTTGACGTTCACATAACATTTGCCACGGAACAATATTTGAATGGTGCTCCATTGCTGAGATGAGAACTTCATCTCCAGCGCTTAGGCTTAGTCCAAAGGAATAAGCAACCAAATTGATGCTGTCGGTTGTTCCTTTTGTAAAAATGATTTCTTCTGATTTTCGTGCGCCAAGGTAACGTTGAATACGCTGACGAGCCGCTTCGTATTCGGTGGTGGCTTTTTGACTCATGTAATGTACACCACGGTGAATATTCGCATTTTCTTTGGAATAAAATAAATTGATGGCATCTAACACCAATTTAGGTTTCTGTGATGTTGCACCGTTGTCAAAATAAATGAGATTCTTCCCATAAATTTGTTGACGAAGTGCCGGAAATTCTTCTCTAATTTCCCGTACGTTGAATGGTTTTAATTCCAAGTCGCTCATATTCGTACAAAAGTACGAAATCCCTTATTTTGAATTGTTCTAAAGAAGGAAAAATATTCGTTTATTTTGCCTTTAAAGAAATGTAAGGAATTAATACTTCTTCTAAGGAAATTCCACCATGCTGAAAGGTACTTCCGTAATAATTCACGAAATGATTGTAATTGTTTGGATACACGAAGAAATCTTGTTCTCTGGCAAAAACGAATTCGGCTGAAAGTTTTAATTTCGGTAGGAAAGCTTCACTTGGATTCTTCACGGAAAATACTTCTTTCGCATCGTACGTTAAACCTCTTCCAGCTTTGTAGCGTAAATTGGAATTGGTATTTCGTTCACCAACGATTCGAACCGGTTTGTTGACCTTGATTGTTCCGTGGTCGGTCGTAACGATTAATCGGATTCCGGCATCCGCAATTTTTTTGATAATTTCGAGTAGGGGAGAGTGTTCCAGCCACGAAACGGTAATCGAACGATACGCGGATTCGTTGTCCGCAAGTTCCCGAATGACCTCCATCTCTGTGCGCGCATGCGAAAGCATATCTACGAAATTGTAGACAATAAAGTTAACATCGTTGTCCTTCCATGTGTGAAACGAATCCCCAAGTTTCTTTCCCGCTTCGACATTCGTGATTTTGCTATAGCTCCATTTCACGTTTTTACCTAAACGTTTTAATTGCGCATCTAGAAACTCTTTTTCATGCATATTTTTTCCTCCTTCATCGTCTTCATTTTTCCACAATGTTGGGAATCGTTTTTCTATTTCGGAGGGCAATAATCCGGCAAAGAATGCATTTCTTGCGTAATGCGTTGCCGTTGGTAAAATAGAAAAAACAATTTCTTCTTCTTCTTTGGAAAAGTAACGAGAAAGAATCGGCTCAATCATTTTCCACTGATCGAATCGCAAATTATCGATCACGAGAACGGCCGTTTTTTCTTTTCCGATGTATGGTGCGATTTTATCTTTAACTAATGTGTGAATCATTTGAGGCGCATCTTCTGTTCCGTTTACCCAATCCAAGTAGTTGTCTTCAATAAAGTCACAAAAAAGTTTGTTCGCTTCCTTCTTTTGCATGTCGAAAATCTCACGCATGCCTGAATCCTCAATCTTATCTAATTCTAACTCCCAATAAACCAATTTCGCGTAGAATTCTTTCCATTCTTCCGCGTCCATTCGTCCCATCAACTGCATACCGAGCTGGCGGAATTCTTGTTGGTAGTTAGAATTGGTTTTTTGACTGACTAATTTAGACACATCTAAATTCTTTTTAATACTTAACAGAATTTGATTTGGGTTGACCGGTTTGATGAGGTAATCAGCAATTTTGCTTCCAATGGCTTCTTCCATGATGTGTTCCTCTTCACTTTTCGTGATCATGACAATAGGTACCAGCGGTTTCTGCTCTTTGATTTGAAATAAGGTTTCTAATCCCGTTAAACCTGGCATGTTTTCATCCAAGAAAATAATATCGTAGTGATTATCCAAAGCTTTTTCGATAGCATCTTGTCCGTTGGTCACTGGATCTACCGAGTAACCTTTTGCTTCTAGAAACAAAATATGTGGTTTCAATAATTCAATTTCATCATCCGCCCAAAGAATTTTACCCTGCATATGCCTTATTTTTAATAGTTTTGAATGAATTTAATTAAAGGTACTCAATTGCAACCGAATCAACATCGAAACAACAAGAAGAAAATTATTAACGACCCAGTCTATGGTTTTATTACAATTCCAGACGAAATAATTTTCGATATTTTGGAACATCCTCATATGCAGCGACTTCGTCGCATCATGCAGTTGGGATTAAGTCACCTTGTTTATCCAGGAGCAAATCACACGCGTTTTCATCATGTTTTAGGTGCGATGCACTTGATGAGTGAGGCTGTGGCAACGATCCGAAGGAAAGGTCATGAAATAACGGTGGAAGAAGAGCGTGCTGTTTGCTTGGCGATTTTACTGCACGACATTGGACATGGTCCGTTTAGTCATGCGCTGGAATACGACATCGTTTGTGGAGTGAGTCACGAAGAGATTTCCGCTTTCTTTATTGAAGATTTGTCTAAGGAATTTGATGGTCAGCTCGATATGGCCTTACTCATTTTCCAAAATAAATACCACAAACCATTTTTGCATCAATTAGTTTCTAGTCAATTGGACATGGATCGACTCGATTACTTGAACCGAGATAGTTTTTATTCAGGAGTAAGCGAAGGAATTATAGGGTCTGAACGATTAATTGAAATGTTGAATGTCCGGGATGGACAATTGGTTCTCGAGGAAAAAGGAATTTATTCGATTGAAAAGTTCATTGTTGCTCGTCGCTTAATGTACTGGCAAGTATACTTACACAAAACAGTTGTTGCTGCTGAATTTATGCTGATTCACGCACTGCGTCGTGCTAAATTTCTAGCTAAACGAGGAGATGATGTTTTTGCGAGTCCAGCCTTGTCCTTTTTCATGACACAAGACATCTCCGAAAATGACTTTCATCAACGAAAAGAGGTGCTAGAAAACTTTGCGCAATTAGACGATTACGACATTTGGTCAGCGATTAAAGTTTGGCAAAGTAATCCAGATAACATTTTATCCCAATTATCTAAATGTTTGGTGAATCGAAAATTGTTTAAAATCGTTATTTCGAAGGAGCCATTCAGTGAAGAACGAATTGCAGCTGAACGCAAACGTGTTCAAGATGGCTATCAATTGACGAAAGAGGAAGTTGACTATTTTGTTTATTCAGATATCCTCACAAATAAGGCGTACAATCAAGATAAGCAGAACATTAATCTGTTAATGAAAAATGGCTCCATCGTTGATTTAACGGAGGCATCAGATAACCTAAATATTTCTGCGCTTGCACAGCCAGTGGAAAAATACTTCCTCTGTTTCCCGGCATAATATAGGGTCCTTCACACAATAAATTTCCAATTCTGCGTTATTCATTTTATTCCTAAAAAATTGAATATGTAAAAAAAATACGTAAAAAGTTGTACTAAAGTGAAACTAATTGTATTTTTGTATGGAGAAAGTGGGAGAGAAGTTAAGAGACATCCTCTTTTTTGAATCGTATTTTGAAGATTTTTTTGTTCAACAGAAGCCTAAAGTAAAGGAGAAAATCATTTGGACCCTCGAGTTGCTACAAGAGTTACCCGTGATACCAGCCCAATACCTAAAGCATATTCAGGGAACAGATGGTTTGTATGAAATACGCATTCAAAACGGTGGAGATATTTTTCGGATTTTTTGTTTTTTGATGATGGTCAATTGGTTGTTTTAATCAATGCATTTCAAAAGAAAACACAAAAGCTGCCACGAAGAGAAATCAAACGTGCCATTCAATTAAAAAAGGAGTATGAAAACAACAAGTAAATTACTGACATTAGATCAGTTCAAAGACAAGCATTATGGCCCCAAAGGTTCCGAAGCGCGGGATGTCCTAGAAAAAGGTTATCAAGAATTTCGTTTAGGAGCAATGATTCAACGTGCAAGATTAGAGAAAGGGATGACTCAAGAACAATTAGCTACCAAAGTGGGTACCACAAAATCCTATATTTCAAAATTGGAAAACGACATGAAAGAGGTACGTTTTTCCACCTTGAAAAAAATTGTGGAGCTTGGTTTAGGCGGACAACTTGAGTTATCCATTCGTTTATAATTTCTTTCGGATAATCGTTTTTGACAGCACCACAGAAGTTGGAATGGTGATCAAATGATTTTCTTTCGTCTTAATGTACATAAAGAAAAAGCTGATATCCATTAATTCGCCTTCGATGTCGTACTCTTTGTCCAAAATGCAAATGGTCTCTCCAATTTTCATCGGATGATTAAAAAATAGAATCAAGCTTGCCGTAATATTCGATAGAATGGACCACTGAGCAAAAAATGCTACACCCATTACGGTAATTATAGAAGTAATAAACACCACTAGTCCTTCCTTGTTGATGTTCCAAATACCCGCCAGCACAATGGCTATAAAAATCCAAAGGAACAAGTTGATAATGCGCACGGTAATTCGTTTTCGTTTTAAGTCGAAGTCGAAATGCGCCAAAAACCGATTCACCGATTTTGTCGCTAAGATTTTTATTAACAGCGATACTGCAAGTAATATGACTGTTTCTAAAAGTTGAAAATCTAGTTGATTCATGATTTTTTCAATTTAAGTTTTGCTTGGTCCCAAAACGTATCCAATTGGTTTAGGTTCATATTTCGAATGTCCATTCCTTCCTCTTGAATCAAGTTTTCCATCAGTTGAAAGCGTTGAATGAATTTTTGATTGGTTTGTGCAAGTGCATTTTCAGGTGAAATGCCAATGAATCGTGCATAGTTAACCAAAGAGAACAAGACATCACCAAATTCTTCTTCGATGTGTTCCGAGTTTGCTTCCACTTCAACGTGAAGTTCTTGCATTTCTTCCTCCACTTTTTTCCACACATCCTGACGGTGTTCCCATTCAAAGCCAATTCCTTTTGCCTTTTCTTGAATGCGCGTCGCCTTTACAAGTGCCGGTAATGATGAGGGAACACCTTCCAAAACAGATTTTTTTCCCGCTTTGAGTTTGAGTTTCTCCCAGTTTGCCTTGACTTCTTCTTCTCCTGAAACGGTCACATCACCATAGATATGTGGGTGACGGTAAATCAACTTTTCACAAATGGCGTTTAATACCGAAGTCACGTCAAATTGACCTTGTTCATCACCTAATTTGCAATAAAACACCAAATGAAGAAATAAATCCCCGATTTCTCCCTCGATTTCCTTTAGGTCATTTTTCGTAATGGCATCGGTTAACTCATAGGTTTCTTCAATCGTTAAATTGCGCAAGGTTTCGAAGGTTTGTTTCTGATCCCAAGGACATTTTTCCCTTAAGTCATCCATTATTTTTAATAAGCGTTCAAACGCAACGAGTCTAGCATCCATAAAGCAAAGTTAAAGTTATTCTGACATCCAAGAATTGATTAATTTTGGTTTATGAAAAAAAGTGTCCTTCTTTTTTGTATTTGTTTCCTTGTAACGAACATCAACTATGCTCAAACGGGATTTGAAGTCCGTGAGAAAGTTGGATTCCTCGCAGCTCATCATGCCGGAATGGCGCATTTGGCTCAGCATGGAGCATTTGCTACGGAACTCTCCTATGTTAAAAAACTTTCAGGTGAACAATCTTGGCATTCTTACTATCGTCAACCGCTTGTCGGAGGAACATTGTTCATTGGCTCTGTCGGTAATAATGAAGTACTTGGACGCTTTATTGGACTCTATGGGTTTGCTGAAATGCCTTTGGTTAAATGCAAGAACTACCGCATGGACTGGAAATTTGGTACCGGATGCGGATACACCAATCGTCCATATGATCCTATTTCCAATCCGAAAAATGTGGCAATCGGTTCCCGATTAAATGCGATGATGTGCTTTGCCTTGAAGCAAACTTTTTCATTTAAGCAATCAGCAATTACCTTTGCTCTGGATATGACACATTTCAGCAATGGCGCTTTCAAAGTACCTAATCTGGGGATTAATTTACCATATGTCTCCATTGGATTCCAACATTTTCTTCCAGAGAAAACGAACAAGATCAAGCCAATGGAAATATTCTATACATACAAGCATTGGCAACCAAGTATAAATGGAATGCTTTCATTTAAAGAAACAATGCCCATTGGTGGAAAAAAATATCCGGTATATGCTGGGTCTCTTTCACTTCGCAATTATTTTAGTCCGAAATCAGGATTTGAGTTGAATCTAGATATCATCTCGAAGCAGGCTTTGCTCAATTATGAACCAATGGTAGCAAAATCCCAGTTGGATATTCTGCAACTCGGGATATCCGCCGCCTATTTACTGCCTTTAAATCGTTTCAATTTCGTTTATGGACTTGGGGTCTATATTCGTGATCGTTATCGTGCGGAAGGACCGCTTTACATTCGTTTGGGTTGTCGCTATTATGTATCAAAATCCATGAGTGCGTTCTTTGGATTGAAAACCCATTATGCGAAAGCGGATTATTTGGAATTTGGACTTTCGTATCACTTTAATAGACAAAAGAAATGAAGTTGCTGAAAATCGGATTCTTGTTGCTGCTGTTTATACAAATCACGTCTTGTAAAAAACCTGAAAATCGATCCTGTTGGAAAGGAACCGGTAAGCTGTTGACAACTTATGTATCCATGCCATCATTTCAATCCATTGAGTTACATCAGCGTTTAAACATTGAATTGGTCCAAGATTCTTTGGATTTTTTGGAAATAGAGGCCGGGGAAAACCTGCAAAATTTCATCGATTGGTCCGTTGTGGATGGGAAACTAGAAATTTGGAATCAAAACAAATGCGCCTACTTGCGTTACAAAACAGGCGATGTAAAAATCACCATTCACTTTAAATCGTTAACGAAATTGATCTATTGGGGTTCTGAATTATTGCTTTCGATGGACACCATTCAAGCGGATTATTTGGATGTCATGATGAACGATGGAGCAGGGGATTTAGATCTTCGGATTCACGCCAATGTGATCAATGTGGTAAATCCTCATGGATTCTCTAATATTTCGATAGATGGAATTTGTAAATATTTACGCTTGGACATCGATGGGTATGGAACTTTTGACACGCGGGAATTGAAAGTGACTGATTCCATTGCCGTGATGTATGCTTCGAATGGAACATCGTACTTGGATGCACAGAATGTCAAAATAAAAGCTGAGTTGTCTAGTTCTGGAAATGTCATGTATCAAGGATTGCCATCGTTGATTCAAAAAATGCGTTACGGTACTGGAGACTTAATTCATCAATAACATGAAGTTTTTATTTCTCATTGGATCATTCGTGCTTTTTTTCAAAGGATATACTGCAGAAAAAGACACTTTGCGTTTTCAATTACATGGATTGATTGATGGGTATTCCACACTTGGAAAATCGAATGAAATTGGAAAAATACCCTATCTGGTTTCCTCCGCCAATTTGAACGCTTTTCACATTAATTTGAATGTCATGGAATTTACTTGGGAGAGTACCAAATGGAAATATGCTCTTTCCCCTGCGTTAGGAACGTACATGAGTCAAAATTATGCCGCTGAAAAGAAGTACAAACGATGGATTTACGAAGCGTATGTTCAACGAAAATTCAATTCTTCGAGCATTGCTGCAGGAGTTTTTAGTTCTCCATATACGCAAGAAACGCCAAAGAGTGGAGATCAATTGAGCTATTCGAGAAGTTTGGCACCGGAATATGTACCATATTACATTAGCGGATTAAAATACCAACGAACCTTATCTAGCAATTTGAATATTTCCCTCTTTGCCATGAATGGTTGGCAAAAAATGAATTACAGTCAGTTTTCGCCTTCTTTTGGTTCTTTGGTGGAATTTAAAAAAGGAAAGTGGAAAGTGAATTGGTCAACTTACGTGGGAAGGGAAAAGCCTTTGCTTGCAAAAGAACTGCAAACACGTATGTTGAGTGAGTGGAATATTCAGTATTCACGCGGAAAATGGACCATGCAAAGTTGTGCATTCATTGGTACACAAGGAATGAATTTCTCGCGTAATTGGTGGCAAATTAATGGGCAATTATCCTGTTTAGTTAAAGTGAAAACAAGGGTCTATGGACGCCTTGAATATTTCAGTGACCCAAGTATGATTCAACTTTCAAGGGACAAATTAGCATCAGAAAGTCTAGGCGTAAATTATGCATTAACTGATGTGATGAACATTGGAACAGAATTTCGTTGCTTTCATTCTGAAAAAAAAGCGTTCGAACCTTATCAATTTCTGTTTTTTCAGCTTAAATTCTGATTAAATTTGAATCTTCGCACTGCGATGTGTTTTTTAATCAAATCGACCCATGAAAATTATTTCCTTTAATGTGAACGGTATCCGAGCAGTTGCTGGAAAAACCTTTATTCCAGACATGCAGCGCGTAAATGCAGATGTCATTTGTTTGCAAGAAACGAAAGCAACACCAGAACAAGTGCAGGATGCGTGCGCAGGATTAACCGGATTTCACGTATTTGCCAATTCAGCGGAGCGAAAAGGATATTCAGGGACAGCGATTTTCTCGAAATCACAACCTATAAATGTGACATATGGTATTGGAATTCCAGAGCACGACACCGAGGGACGTGTTGTCTGTGCGGAATTTGATTCTTATTTTGTCATTTCGGTTTATGTCCCGAATTCCGGAAGCGAATTACTGCGATTGGGATACCGTCAATCATGGGATTCGGCATTTCTTGTTTATTTGAAAAACCTAGAATCACGGAAGCCAGTCATTGTCTGTGGTGACTTTAATGTCGCACATCAACCAATTGACTTAGCTCGTCCCAAAGAAAATTACAACAAGGCAGCAGGATACATGCAAGAAGAAATCGATGGAATGAATCAATTTGTTAAAAATGGATTGATAGATACGTTTCGTGCCCTGAATCCAGAACAAGTGAAATACTCTTGGTGGAGTTACCGTGCAGGTGCAAGAGAAAAAAATGTAGGCTGGCGGATTGATTATTTCCTCGTATCCCAATCCTTTTTACCGCAAGTCAAAGAATCTTTCATTCTCAACGATGTTTTTGGTTCGGATCATTGTCCAGTTGGAATACAATTATAACTCATCGATGCAGCATTTAAAAGATACATTTAAACACAAAGGGAAACGCAAGCAGTTGATTTTTGAACTTTCTGAAATGGGAATTAGAGACCAGCGCATTCTTGAGGCCTTCGAAGCTGTTCCAAGGCATTTCTTTTTGGATTTAGCATTCGATGATCAAGCCTATTCCAATATGGCTTTTCAAATTGGATCAGGTCAAACCATTTCTCACCCATACACTGTTGCCTTTCAAACGGAATTATTAGAACTACAAAAAGGAGAAAAGGTCCTTGAAATTGGCACAGGTTCTGGATTTCAAACCTCCATTCTGTGTGAGCTTGGCGCAAAAGTGTTTTCCATCGAACGACACAGCGATTTGCATTTAGCGGCGAAATTCGTCATTCATCACTTGAATTATTCTCCAAAACTTTTCTTTGGAGATGGATACAAAGGAAACACCTTAAATGCGCCCTTTGATAAAATATTAGTCACCTGTGGTGCTCCAGAGATTCCACAAGAATTATTGAAGCAATTGAAAGTGGATGGCATCATGGTGATCCCAGTAGGAGAAGGGAAGGAACAAAAGATGCTGAAGCTTGTCAAGTTAAGCGAAACGTCCTTTTCTCAAGAAGAATTTGGCACCTTTAAATTTGTTCCCATGTTGGAACGAACTGTAAAAAAATAACCTATGAAAGTTCTCATTGTCGACGATGAACGTGCCATTCGCAGAGCACTGAAAGAAATTTTGGAGTACGAAAATTGCCAAGTTTTGGAAGCTGAAAATGGCAAGGAAGGATTGGAAATGATTCGTTCCAATTCTTTGGATGTCATTTTTTGCGACATCAAAATGCCTTTGTTGGATGGAATGGAATTGCTTGACCAAATTCAAAACGAAGGCAATGAGGTTCCCATTGTGATGATCAGTGGACACGGTTCCCTCGAAACAGCTGTTCAAGCAATAAAAAAAGGGGCTTTTGATTTCATTGAAAAACCATTGGATTTGAATCGAATTCTCGTCATTTTACGAAATGTAAAGGATCGAAATTCTTTAGTTCAGGAGACAAAAATTCTCAAAACGACGGTAAAGAAAATAAAAGGAAGTTCCATTATTGGAGAAACTCCGGAAATCCTGGAAATAAAAGCCATGATTGAAAAAGTGGCTCCTTCGGATGCACGTGTATTGATTACAGGTGGAAACGGTACGGGAAAAGAATTAGTCGCGCGTTCATTGCACGAATTGTCCAATCGTTCAAAAATGCCATACATTGAAGTGAATTGTGCGGCAATTCCTTCGGAATTAATTGAAAGCGAACTGTTTGGACATGAAAAAGGAGCGTTTACCTCTGCTATCAAGGACAAAAAAGGAAAATTTGAATTGGCTTCGAGCGGAACATTGTTCTTAGATGAAATAGGGGATATGTCCTTAAGTGCACAGGCGAAAGTCCTGCGAGCACTGCAAGAAAATGTGATTCAACGCGTTGGCGGAGAAAAAGATGTCAAAGTGGATTGCCGTGTGATTGCGGCAACGAACAAGGACTTGAGAAAAGAGATTGCTGAAGGAAGATTTCGCGAAGATTTGTTCCATCGACTTGCTGTGATTTTAATCCATGTTCCATCATTAAATGAACGAAGATCAGACATTCCTGTTTTAGCGAACCACTTCATTCAACTCATTTGCTCAGACCATGGGATTCCATGTAAAGTTTTAACGGAAAGTGCATTAAATGCCTTGAGGGAATTAGATTGGACTGGGAATATCCGTGAATTACGAAATATTATAGAACGTTTGGTTATTCTTTGCGATCAAGAGATTGATGCAAATGATGTCCACAAATATGCCAACACAAAAAACTAACTTTTCATAGAATTAGCTACTTTCACAAAAAAAAATTGAATATGAATCCTAAAATTAAAACCATACTTCCTCATCTTGTTGCTGTAGCGGCATTTCTTATCCTATCAAGTGTATTCTTTTCTCCCTTGTTTGATGGATTTAGCTTGAAACAAAGTGATATTCGCCAATTTCAGGGAATGTCTAAAGAAATTGTGGATAACGATTTCGTTCATGGCGTGAAGCCTTTGTGGACAAACTCCATGTTTGGGGGGATGCCAAGTTATCAAATTGCGGTGGAACACAATGCGAATTGGTTGACGTATATCGATCAAGCGATCAAACTTGGTTTGCCAAGACCAGTGGGGATTTTGTTTATTAGCATGTTGGGTTTTTACATTTTAACGCTTTGTCTGCGCGTGAATCCATGGTTGGGAATGATTGGCGCCATCGCATTTGGATTTTCAACGATTAATATTTTATACATTGGCGCGGGACACATGTCTAAGGTGAATGCAATTGCATATATGGCACCCGCTTTGGGTGGACTGATTCTGGCTTTCCGAGGGAAATGGTTGTTGGGTGCAGCCGTTTTCGGTTTGTTTTTCGGGCTAAATCTGACGGCGAATCACTTGCAAATGACGTATTATTTGTCCTTTTTACTCGTTGCCGTTGCTGTTTCAGAAGTCATTCGTTTGGCACTAAAAAAAGAATGGATTTATTTAGGGAAATCCGTGGGAGCTTTAGCCCTTGTTTCCATTCTAACACTCATGGCCTCGGCAAGTAATTTGTTGACAACCTTAGAATACAGTAAATATACGACGAGAGGAACATCCGATTTAACGATTAAGCCGGAAGGTCGAGCAGCGAAAATGTCCGCAAAGGATGGACTCAATAAAAATTACATATTAGAATACAATTTCGGTGAAGGAGAATGGCTTTCGTTACTTGCTCCTAATGCCAAAGGTGGAAAAACGGAAATCCTAGGAAACAATGAAAAGGCGGTAGAAATCATTAATGAGAATCCCGATTTATATCAATATGCGGATATTTTGTTAAATACGGATCAATCTAAACCGGCTTTCCCAAGTTATTGGGGTGGACAAAGTTTTAGTGGTGGTGCTTTTTACTTCGGAGTTGTCATGTTGTTTTTCTTTGTCATGGGACTAATTTTCTTGAAGGATTCATTGAAATGGCCGTTCATGGTTATAGGAATATTGGTGATCTTACTTTCTTCAAATGATCCGGGTGGAATCAATGATTTTTTCATCAACAAATTCCCGATGTACAATAAGTTTAGGGATTCAAAAATGATCATGACCTTATTGCAAGTGATGATTCCAGCTTTAGCCATATTATTCGTGGACAAATTGCTGCGAAAGGAAGGATTATTGGGAAACAAAAAGGCTTGGTTAATTGGTAGTGCATCGGTTGTGTTCTTGGCAATCATCCTATATGTTGCACCAACTCTTTCTGGTGAATTCTTAACGAAAAATGAAGTGCAAATGTTTGCTGATCAGGCGAAAAACGTCAAGGATCCTAGTCAACTGACGTATTTGAGTGGAGTGAAAAATGCCATAGAAGATGTGCGCATTGAATTGTACAAGGCGGATTTGGGACGCTCTATTTTCTTTTTGTTCCTTGGAGCAGGATTGGTCATTTTGATTTCGCGATCGATTCTTCCAAAAGGAATTGTTATCGGAGCATTAGTGCTTTTAGTATTGGTGGATAATATTTCCGTCAATAAACGTTATTTGAATAATGAGACGCCTGGAGATCAACTATCGAGTTATGTGATTACTTCGGATGCATCGATTCCCTATGTGCCTAGCACAGCGGACATGAGTATATTGGCACGCGAGAAGTCCTTTCCAAGTGATGAACAGACCATCTTTACAAAAATGGCGGACAATGTATATTACAAGGATGCACTAGACCAAGAGATGAATGCTGTTTATGCCAAGTTTGGCGCATTGAATTTGAATTCCGATTACCGTGTCCTCAATTTCTCGAATCCATTTGCAGAGACTGCTACAAGTTTCTTTCATAAGAGCATTGGAGGTTATCACGGAGCAAAGTTAAAACGTTATCAAGAATTGATTGATTTCAATATTTTGAACGAAATGCAACAAGTGAATCAGGAAATTAGCGCGGAAAAAAATGTCCTTCTTCGTAAATATGCCAGTCAAATGGAAATGACTCAAGAAATGGCGCAGCAAATTTTCGATACCATCAGCATTGAATCCATGGCTATTTCGGATAAAAATCCGGTATTGAATATGTTAAACGCCAAGTACATGGTTGTTAATCCAAGTGCTAAAGCGATTCGCAATACAAATGCGAACGGTCCGGCTTGGTTTGTTCAATCAGTGAAATGGGTATCAAACGCAAATGAAGAATTGAGTTCATTAAAAAATTGTAACACCAAAGTACAGGCGATTGTCAATCAAGCATTCAAATCAATGGCATCGGGTACAAATACGGACACAACATCGAGCATTCGATTGATTAAATATGGAACGACCGAATTACGCTACCGAAGTGCAAGCAAGGCCGATCAAATTGCTGTATTTAGTGAGATGTATTATCCAGAGGGATGGAATTGCTATGTGGATGGCAAACAGATCGAAACATTTCGTGCAAACTATGTACTGCGCGCAGCGAAAATAAACAAAGGAAAGCACCTGATTGAATGGAAATTTGAACCACAAGCATTCCAAACAGGAAGTAATTTATCCTTTGCTGGTTCTAGTTTACTCATCCTTGCATGTATAGGCGTATTTTGGATGAATCGCAAAGTAGAAGTAATCGAGGAAGCTTAGGTTTAGTTGTTGCGACCCAGATAATCATCGATTGCCCGCACGCCGAAAAAATCATTTTCCCAAGCATAGATAATCTTGCTGTGCTCACTTATCATCATGCATGGAAATCCACCATGTGCCATGATGATCCAGTTTTTTTGGTTTTTTGCGCGGATAACTGAAATACGTTTGTCCAATTTGGATGAAAACAAAGATAAAGGAGCCATCGATTCCGAAACAACAACATAGCGTATATGTAGTTTCGGTTCACGAGAAATGAGTGCATTCATGAATGAAATGGTTTCATGGCAGTATGGACATCCAGGTAAAACAACGATGGATAAGGTCAATTTGTTAGGGAAACGTTCCAGTTGTTTTGGTGTGAAATGTTTATTACTAAAATCCCCTTGATATATGGGATAAATGGAGAAGTAAACGACGAAAGGAAGAACTCCAAGTATGGACATCAATATCCATTTTTTTACCTTGTGCTTTATGCGTGAATGAAAGGTATAGATCAGGATGAAGCCCAATAAAACCAGCAATGCGTATGGAGTTAATTTAGCAAGGGTCCAAGAAAAACCGAGTTCGAGAAAAATGGATTCAAAAAAATTCATAGTCTAAGAGAAAAAAAAAGGGGGCATTGCCCCCTTTCGATATGGTAAAAAGCGTCTTATTCTAATCCGCAAACTTTGCTTACCGTTCCAACAGCTTGAGATAGCGCTTCACATGAAGATTGCGCATCTTTTTTCTTGCCATTAATGGTTGTTAATTGCGTATTTGTCGCTCCAGAAATCGATTCTGTAGTTACACATTTACATGAGTAGTCTTTTGCACAAGATGCCATCATCAATGAAGCGAATGCTCCTAAAATCAATGTTTTTTTCATTTTATTTCTTTTTATGGTTGATTTATTCGTTCTAAAATTACAATAATATTTCAAATCTAATTTTCAAAATTGATATTTTTTGATCGTTTTAAATTGTTTTATTTTTATTGTCTGAGTTTTGTTAATTTTGAGCTAAAAGTAAGCAATCTTGACAAAGAAAATCCTCATCATCGTTGGAACTCGTCCAAATTTCATTAAAGTCACACGATTTAAAGAACTCGTTCGTAAATTCCCGCATCTTCAAGTGGAAATCGCACACACCGGACAACATTGGGATCGAAATATGTCAGAAGTCTTTTTTGAGGAATTTGGATTGAAACCTGATTATATGCTTTCCGCATCTTCAAATTCTGTGGTGGATCAATTTTCCAGTATGATGTGTAAATTAAGTGAACTTATTTTACACATCGGAAAGCCGGATTTGATGATTGTGCCAGGAGATGTGAATTCTACGCTGGCAGCTGCTTTAGTAGCCAATAAAATGAACATACCCTTGGCGCATTTGGAAAGTGGACTTCGTTCAAATGATCGTGACATGCCGGAGGAAATCAATCGCCTTTTAACGGATGAAATTTCAGATTATTTCTTCGTGACAGAGCAAAGTGGTTTGAATCACCTTCGAGATGAAAAGAAAAACGGGGAGGTTTTCTTCGTTGGAAATACCATGATTGATACGCTTGTGCATTTCGAACCACAAATCGCCCAAAGTGATATTCTACATAAATTAGGAATTCAGGATAAACCATTTATTCTCGTTACACTTCATCGTCCATCTAATGTTGACTCTCCAGATGGACAAGCGAAAATCATGCGTTTATTTGCAGAATTGAGTGAGAAATATACGATTGTCTTTCCGATTCATCCACGTACGCGCAAAAACTTTGAAGCAGCTAATAATGTGGCGCAGTGGATGGAAAATGGAAACTTACATTTATTAGATCCCTTGGGATACTTTGATTTTCAATCCCTAGTAAAACACGCTGATTTGATCTTAACGGATAGCGGAGGAATTCAAGAAGAAAGTACCTATCGTCAAGTTCCTTGTTTGACCTTGCGCGAAAATACGGAGCGACCAATAACGGTTGAATTAGGAACGAACACATTAGTTCCTTTCGACGTAGCATTGATTCTGAAATTAATCGACGAAATACACGCTGGGAATTACAAAAAAGGGGAGATTCCACCTTTATGGGACGGAAAAGCAACGGAACGAATTTTAGCTGTTATTTCGCGGATTCTAGCATAAGTTCCTCTAAGAAAACGCTCATTTCTTTCGCGAGTTCTTGCCTGCTGTACGGATTTAAACTAGTTGATCGATCTGTTTCCCCTTGACATAATTCCGCTATTTCAGTCCAAGTTGGAATCTCATCAAATCCAATGACCAAAGCGCTCTGTTGTTCCAATAGGATTTGTGCGGAATCACCATTTTTTGGTCCGATTGCTAGAATGGGTTGGTTGCTCGCTAAATACTCAAACAATTTTCCTGGAATGATTCCTTGCTGATTCTTTACATTGTTTAATGGCATCAACAATAAGGAGCACGACGACATCAATTCGATGACTTCTTGATGTGGAATGAATGGTCTTTGATCTAAATAGGGAAGGAGTCCACAGGATTCGATCGATTGAACAACGCTGATATCTACCGCGCCGACCAATTGAATTTTCAACTTTTCTTTTAAGAATGTGTTCGTAGATATTTCTTGCGCTAAGAACTTCCAAAATACGGTTGGATTCCGGTCTGCATTGAGTGATCCGGTATGGAGTATGGTAAAGTGTTTATCCACTTTCTTGTTGAAATGCTGAAAATCTTGCGGTGCAAATCCATTGGTGATTAACTTCACTGGACGATTCGCTAATTCCTCAAATTCCTTTGTCCACGTTCGACTAACACAGGTAATTCCAGTTGCCTCCCTTAAAACAGCTTGTTCTAAGTTTCGGTGCTTGCGTTTTGCGAGAAAAGTCATCGGGAGTTTATCGAACCAGTCGATGTTCGTCCAGGGATCACGAAAGTCCGCTAACCAAGGAATTCCCGTCGCACGTTTCAATCCGAGTGCAATGAGGTGCGTGGTATGCGGTGGCCCTGTAGAAACAATGATGTCTACTGGATGGTCTTTCAAGAAAGCGCTTAAATGTTGAACCGAAGGTTTGATCCAGAATTTTTTGGCGTCAGGAATAAATAAATTTGCGCGTAACCAGAGTGCGATTTTTTGAATCCACTTTTTATCTTGTTTACCGCCCTCATTTAAAAATCCGGTTTGTAATTTCTTTCCTTTCTTTCCTGTGAGTGCTTTGTAAGCATCAAAGGGCTCCCAAATGGGGTATTTAATGACGTGTACGGAATCCGTAAAGTCATCCATAAGACTTTCATCTATAATGGGTGCTTCTGCATTTTCCGGGGTATATATGATGGGTTCCCATCCCAATTGAGCTAGATACCGACTAAAATGTAACCATCGTTGAACACCACTACCACCACTTGGTGGCCAGTAATACGTAATGATTAAGACTTTTTTTTCGTTAGGCAATTTTTGCTTTTATTTCGTCAATAGCTGTTTGTAGTCCTTCGCTTCGTTTTCCTCCTGCCGTTGCGAAGAACGCTTGTCCACCTCCACCACCTTGAATATGAGCAGAAACTTCACGGATCCACTCAGCGGCATTCCAATGTTTCGATTCAACTAAGCTTTCGGCGATGTATAGACTCAATCCGCATTTATCTGTTTCTTTGTTTCCAATGATGGCTAAAAAGTTTGAGTGCTCTTGTTTGAGTTGGAATAGGATGTCCTTAACGGAATTAGCATCCAGATCAACAATGCTTGCCAAGAAGGAAACATCGCCCATTTTTTCCACTTTGGAATTTAATTGGATTTTCAGTTGTCCAGCTTTTTCGCGTGTTAACTGTTCCACTTCTTTTTGCAATTGGTTGTTGCGAAGCATCAAATCCTCGACTGACTTCACCAAGTCTTTTGGATTCTTCAAAAGTTGTTGAATGTTCGAAAGGGTTTCGGCTTTTTCTTTGAAGTAAGCTTCCGCTGCTTTTCCGGTAATCGCTTCAATGCGACGAACTCCAGCGGCTACTGCGGACTCTGATACGATTTTGAACAAACCTATTTTCGATGTGTCGGGAACGTGAATTCCTCCGCAAAGTTCCACGGAATCCCCAAACTTAATGACACGGACATGGTCTCCATATTTTTCACCGAATAGCGCCATTGCACCGAGTGCTTTCGCATCTTCAATAGCCATGGCTCTGTGCTCGTCTAATGAAATAGTTGCGGCAATCGCCTCACAAACCAATTGCTCGATTTGTTGCATCTCTTCATCTGTCACTTTTGAGAAGTGTGAGAAGTCGAAGCGCAAGTTCGAAGCGTTCACTAAGGATCCTTTTTGCTCCACATGTGTTCCAAGTACAGTGCGCAATGCGTGGTGAAGTAGGTGAGTGGCACTGTGGTTTTTCGCTGATTGATCTTGATTGTCTAGGTCAATAATCGCGGTAAACGTTTGCGTTAAATCACTTGGTAATTGCTCACTCAAATGAATGATCAAATTGTTTTCTTTTTTTGTGTCGAAAATGCGGATGTTTTCATCTGCACCTCTCAAGATTCCTTTGTCACCAACTTGTCCACCGCCTTCTGGGTAAAAGGGCGTTTGATCCAATACCAGTTGATAGAATTGTTTTCCTTTTTGACTCACCTTGCGGTATTTTGTCAATTGAACAGGTGCTTCTTTCGCATCGTATCCAATAAATGAAGTTGGTACATCTGTTCCAATTTGAATCCAGTCGTCCGTTTCAATGACTGAGGCCGCTCTAGAACGGTCTTTTTGAATTTGAAGTTGTGCTTGAAATCCATCTTCATCGATGCTGTATCCATTTTCACGGGCAATTAACGATGTTAAATCAACAGGAAAACCATAGGTGTCATACAGTTCAAATACGTTTTCACCTGAAATGATGGTTTCAGAAGATTTCTTACTCGCTGCCATCAAATCATCCATGCGTTTAATTCCTTGCTCCAAGGTGCGGAAAAAGCTTTGTTCTTCCTCGCGGATCACTTTTTCTATGAGGTCTTTTTGTTTGATTAATTCCTCGTAGGGATGTCCCATCAGTTGAACGAGAACTCCTGATAATTTGCACAGGAATGGTTCTTTTAAACCGAGTGTTTGATATCCATAGCGAACTGCTCGACGCAAAATGCGACGTATCACATATCCAGCTCCTGTATTAGATGGCAATTGTCCATCGGAAATAGAAAAACTAATCGCGCGAATGTGATCAGCAATGACACGTAGTGCGATATCGGTTTCTTCGGATTTTCCGTAAGGAATCCCACTCTCCTTGGAGACAAATTGAATAAGCGTTTGGAATAAATCTGTATCGTAATTACTTTGTTTTCCTTGAAGTGCCATCGCTAAGCGTTCCAATCCCATTCCGGTGTCGACATGTGTCGAAGGAAGTGGTTCTAAACTGCCATCTGCTTTACGGTTAAACTGCATGAATACATTGTTCCATATTTCAATTACCTGTGGGTGATCGTTGTTCACCAAGGTTAATCCATTTACAGCTTGACGATCTGAATCATTTCTGAGGTCAACATGAATCTCTGAACATGGTCCACAAGGCCCCGTGTCGCCCATTTCCCAGAAATTATCTTTTTTGGAGGCCAAAATGATGCGGTCCTTTGCAATGAATTTTTTCCAAATCGCAAAGCTTTCGTCATCACGAGGAACGCCATCTTTGTCGTCACCTTCGAACACGGTCACGTATAAACGATCAACTGGAATTTTATAGACGGAAGTCAATAGCTCCCAAGCCCAAGAAATCGCATCTTCTTTGAAATAATCACCGAAGGACCAGTTTCCGAGCATTTCAAACATCGTGTGGTGGTATGTATCTACCCCAACTTCCTCTAAATCATTGTGCTTACCAGAAACACGTAAACATTTTTGAGAATTGGCTACACGTTTTTGTGTCGCTTGTTGATGTCCAAGGAAAAAATCTTTGAATTGATTCATTCCGGCATTCGTGAACATGAGCGTAGGGTCATTTTTCACCACCATTGGTGCGGAGGGAACAATTTGATGTCCTTTACTTTCGAAAAAGTCAAAAAATTGCTGGCGTATTTCAGAAACCGTCATTATAAAGTTTGTTTGCTTGCAAATTTAGGAATTTGAAGGAACTATGGACAATGAAAATGGGCATATCGCGTTCTAAAAGAGAAATATTTACGCCATTTAGTCCTCCATTTTATCTGAAACACCTGAAATCATGAATGAATTGAGTCAAATTGAGTCCAAACTTATGGTTGTTCGCAATCAAAAAGTATTGTTGGACCGCGATGTTGCTTCTTTATATGGAATTGAAACAAAGCGTGTGAACGAAGCATATCGAAATAATCCAGAGAAATTTCCGGAGGGCTATGTTTTGTTTTTGGATGAAGAAGAATCAAAATCTTTAAGGTCGAAAATTTCGACCTTAAACAACTCTACAAGAGGAAAACACACGAAATATCAAGCGAAAGCATTCACTGAGAAGGGTTTGTACATGCTTGCGACCATACTTAAAAGTGAACGAGCGACAGAAACAACCATTGCGATTATTGAAACGTACGCACGTATCAAAGAATTCACAAGGCTGGTTCAGAAAAGTGTACATTCCAAAGATGAACAAATTACAGCGGAATTACTGGAAAAAGGGTCTGGGGTATTAAATGAGTTGCTTGGACCGGATTTAAATACGGATGAAACGGAAACGTCCATCGAATTTAATTTTGCTGTCATGAAGCTGAAACATACGATTAAACGAAAGAAGTAATTTCCATTACTTTTGTATCTTAGAATTGAAGAACATGGAATTTATCGCTCAAGAATTAGATCAATATTGCTGTTCGCATACTGCTGAAGAAAACGAACTGCTAAAACGCATCAATCGTGAAACACATCTGGAAGTATTACAGCCGCGTATGTTGAGTGGACATTTTCAAGGACGTGTGTTGAGCATGCTTTCGAAAATGATTCAACCCAAACGTATTTTGGAAATCGGAACGTATACAGGATATTCAGCCCTATGTTTAGCTGAAGGACTAACTCCGGATGGTAAACTCGTGACGATTGATGTCAATGAAGAACTGGCAGCCCGCGTCCAATCGTATTTTGATGCATCATCCTTCTCAAAACAAATAAGTTATGTGATTTCTCCAGCATTGGAGGTGATTCCATCTTTACAGGAAGAGTGGGACATTGTTTTTATCGATGCGGATAAACAGAATTATATAGCATACTATGAGATGGTATTGCCTTTGGTGAAAATCGGTGGATACATCATTTTGGACAATGTTTTATGGTCTGGAAAAGTCACTGAACCTGATAAAAATGACAAGGATACGGTTTTGTTGCGAAAATTAAATGACTTGATTCATGAAGATGAACGTGTAGAGGAAGTGTTGCTTCCCATTCGCGATGGACTCATGATTGCACGTAAAAAATAGAATGAAAAAAATCGAAATACGTCAAACCGCTGACGGATCCAATACACTTTATCTTCCTGACTTAGATGAAACCTATCATTCTAGTCATGGGGCTGTGCAAGAAGCAATGCACGTGTTTATTGAACATGGATTAACCTATGTTGGAAAAGAGAAAAAATCGATTTCCGTATTTGAAATGGGATTCGGAACGGGGTTAAACGCCATGTTAACAGCTCAGTGGGCGGAAAAGCACCAGCGAAAGATTGCGTACATTGGAATTGAATTGCATCCAGTTGAAGAAGACACTTGGCGTCAAATGGAATTTGTTCAGGTGGAATCAGAAATCGCTTTGTATGCCAAAATAATGTCAAGCGAGTGGGGGAAGTCCCAAGAAATTAATCCCTTTTTTGAATTAAAAAAAATAGAACAAACAGTTCACGATCTCCACATTAACGAAAAAGTCGACCTCATTTATTTCGATGCGTTTGGACCGAAGGTGCAAGCAGAAATGTGGGACTTACCCGTTTTGAAAAAAATGTATGACATGCTAATCCCTGGCGGAATTTTTGTCACCTATTGTGCGCAGGGACAAATGAAGCGAAATTTAAAGTCCTTGGGATTTACTTTGGAAGCACTTCCTGGCCCACCTGGAAAAAGAGAAATGACAAGGGCAACAAAAAGTTAATGTAAAATTTACATGAGATGATTGTCAATCTAAATAAAGCAGTTAACTTTGCATAGAATTACATTTCATAGTTGTAGTTTTAGTTTTATAGTTTTAGCATGGTTTAGCAGGAAGAGGAACAAACACGATTTGTTCCTCTTTTTGTTTTTTAGGAACTTTGAAGCATATATTTAATTTCCGCCAAGATAAGCGCCGTCGCTCCCCAAACGATTTTCTCATTCAATACAAAACACGGGATGTCTGTCATGCGAACCTGCTCATTCACCTGAATACTTGTTTTGGAAATCGATTCGTCAAGCAGGATGTCCATGAGCTTTACTTCATAGTATTGAGCGACTTCTCGGTCATCTTTTGTAATGTGTGGACGCTCGTCATGTAAAAACACAAATGGACTCACTTCAAAACTAGATACAGGAATCCAAACCACGGAAAGTGCTGCGATGTTTTTACCTAGATGCGATGGAATACCTAATTCCTCTTCGGATTCTCGTCGAGCCGTATGTTCCAAATCTTGATCCGATGGTTCTGGCTTGCCTCCGGGAAATGCCATCTGGGAGCTGTGTTTTCCATCGTAAGCGGAGCGTTCAATCAAAATAAACTGCCAATTTCCTTCGTGCGGATAGATGTGGATACCTACTGCCGCTTTCTTTCGGACAGACGCTGCTTGGTTTTCAAATGCTTTTCGATATGGTGCAAAGGTGTCGTGTGCGCTTGCGCCTGGTAGGATTCCTTGAAGTCGTTCAATCAATTCGCTCTTTGTCATTGGACAAAATTGCGTTTTTTCACGGAATATCTGTAAAACGACAGCTAAAGTTTATGAAAAAGTAATAATATTTTAATGATACCCCTAAAAAATAGGGGGTGTTCATAAAAAATCGTAAAATATTTAAGGATATACATGAAAAAGAAATAAATTTGTCAAAAAAAACCCAAAATGGCAACGAAAAGATTAAATGCGTATCAAGATGTGTTGAATAGAGAACCGAAACACATTGAATTTGACGGTAAACTGTCGGAATTGTTTGGACAAAATGTATTTCACATAGATGTCATGCGTGAATACCTTCCATCGGAAACATACAAGTCGATGTTGGAATCTTCGCAAAATGGAACTCGTTTGGATCGTAAAAATGCAGACCAAGTGGCGTCAGCGATGAAGGACTGGGCGATCTCCAAAGGAGCAACTCATTACACGCACTGGTTTCAACCATTAACGGGAACAACAGCAGAAAAACACGATGCGTTTTTTAAACCAATTGGACCTGGAAAAGCAATCGAGCGTTTTGACGGTGATTTATTAGTTCAACAAGAACCAGATGCATCTTCCTTTCCAAATGGTGGAATTCGCAATACCTTCGAAGCACGTGGATACACCGCTTGGGATCCAAGTTCATCTGCATTCGTGATTGGAAAAACCTTGTGTATTCCTACGATTTTCATCTCGTACACGGGAGAATCATTGGATTACAAAATGCCTTTGATTAAAGCATTAACAGCAATTGATGCTGCAGCAGTGGAAGTATGTCAGTACTTCGATAAAAATGTCAACAAAGTAAATGCAACCTTAGGTTGGGAACAAGAATACTTTTTAATTGATTCGGCCTTGTTTAATGCGCGTCCGGATATCATGTTGACTGGTAGGGCGTTGTTTGGACATGCGCCAGCGAAAGGACAACAGTTAGAGGATCATTACTTTGGATCGATTCCAGAAAGAGTGAACGCATTCATGCGTGAATTCGAAGTGGAGTCCTTGAAATTGGGAATTCCTGTAACAACACGTCACAACGAGGTGGCACCAAATCAATTTGAGTGTGCGCCGATTTTCGAAGAGTGTAACTTGGCAAATGACCACAACTTATTGTTGATGGACATCATGGAGAAAACAGCACGCAAGCACAACTTCCGTGTCTTATTGCACGAGAAACCATTCGCAGGTGTCAATGGATCAGGAAAACATAACAACTGGTCGTTGAGCACGAATACAGGTGTGAACTTATTGGCTCCTGGAAAAAATCCAAAGTCGAATTTACAGTTTTTGACATTCTTAGTGAATACCATTATGGCGATTCACGAGAATGCTGGATTGTTGCGTGCAGCAATCGCATCAGCAGGAAATGATCATCGCCTTGGAGCGAATGAAGCACCACCAGCTATTATTTCCGTGTTTATTGGAAGCCAACTTTCTCAATTGTTAGACGATATAGAGAAAAACGTAAAAGCGGGCAAAATGACTCCGCAGGATAAAACGGAATTGAAAATGAACATCGGGAAAATTCCGCAAATCTTGTTAGATAATACCGATCGTAATCGCACATCTCCGTTTGCCTTTACTGGAAACAAATTTGAGTTCCGTGCTGTGGGATCATCGGCAAACTGTGGATCTGCAATGATTGTATTGAATACGATTATGGCGAAACAACTTCGCGTCTTCAAAATCGCTGTGGATGCACGCATTGAAAAAGGAGAGAGCAAGGACGAAGCAATCTTGAAAGAATTGCAATCGATGATCAAAAACTCGAAGAAAATTCGTTTCGAAGGAAATGGATACGGAGACGAGTGGGTGATCGAAGCAGAAAAACGTGGATTGGCGAATTTGAAAGATACGCCTCGTGCATTGCAAATTTGGCACGATAAAAACGTAGCGAAGTTATTCCAAGAAATGGGTGTTCTTTCTCCTCGTGAGTTGGATGCGCGTCGTGAGATTGAATTCGAAAACTACGTCTTGAAAATTCAAATCGAATCTCGCTTGATGGGTGATTTGATTCAAAACAACTTCATTCCTGCAGCGGTTGAGTACCAAAACAAATTGATTACCAATGTGCAAGGATTAATGAGCATTCTTGGCGACAAAGCTGGAAAAGCTGCATCGAAAGCGCAAATTGAAATCATTGAGAAAATCAGCATGCACATGAATAAGATGAAAACCGCATCGGATGCCATGTTGGAGCAACGTAAAATCGCCAACAAATTGGAACATGCGGAGGACAAAGCACTTGCGTATTGCGATCACGTGAAATCTCATTTTGATGAAATTCGTTACCATGCCGATAAACTAGAATTATTGGTGGAGGATGAGCTGTGGCCATTGCCGAAATTTAGAGAAATGTTATTTACTCGATAAAATAGAAAAGTCCCTGACAGCATCGTCAGGGACTTTTTTTTGCTTAAAAAATGGACAATAAACTTAGGCAGCTGCCTCCAAGGTTTTCGTCAATACACTTTTCTTAAGCGCATTGATTTTTCCAGTAACCATCTCTAAGTGGATTCGGTACTCCAAGCAGTGTTCCGGTGTTAAGTAACCTAAGTCACGCGCAATCAAGGCTTGGTTTAATAATTCCATCCCCGCTGAATAAGCATGCTGGTAAAACACCACCTGTTCCTTCCGTGGAACCGGTCCGCTCCCCAACGAAATGTTACTGACGATGTTAATACTGGATTGCTTCATCCAATTCGAGAGTCCGAAGCGCTCTGAGGTTGGAAATTTTTTTGTCGCTGTGTACGTGAGCAGGACCAATGCATGTGCATCCTTCCATACATCCAGCTTTTCAAATGAAAAAAGGTACGTTTTCATAATTAATGATTTAAAGTTTCAGTAATTACGGAGCTTCCTGTTTTTTTATTTTAGAGAAAATAGACTTAAACGATTTTAATCGTTTTGAATAGCGCTAGGACTATTCTTGTCCATAAACAACGAGGGTTTTGAGGAGTTCATGCAAGACCTCTTTTCCTGGCTTGAAGATAATTTCAATGCCTTCTTTCGAACTTTTTATTTCTTTTGTCCCATCGAATAATTCTTTACTTGCTCGAAACGCAGGAATCATGTCCAAAACGAGTCCGGCCCAACCAGTGTTTTTGATGCTTGTTAGTCGTCCCAAATCGCCTTGACATAGGAATCCAGTTTGACAGCGGGTGAGGTTTGGATTTCCACTTGGACAAAATTGCGCTTTATCCGAGCAGATGTATAGTGTTTTGGTACTGGTGCGTTTGAAGAAAATCAACTGACTTCCGAGGCTAACTTCTTGCTCCTTCCATTCCAGTGAGTCAAAGTTGGATTGAACGTTAGACACTGCACGTTCCATCGCTTGCGGATTTTCATATTCCAGCAAGACCTCAAACGAAGGGGCAAAAGGAAATTGCTCATCTTCCGTTAATTTTCCTCCGTCGTAGTTCAAGGAAATGCGATTCAAGGACTCTAGTAGGCAACGCAAGGAAAGTTCTGTCGGAATTGCGTTCAGTACTTTTTTAGGGAATTGATTGCTGTAGTGAAAAAACCGTGGACTTAAAATCAGTGTTTGGTTGGTTTTCATTGGACGCGTCACATAACTTAACTCATTTTTATCCCATTGAATGCTTCCCTCGGATGTTTGTCCGTTCACGTTCTGATGTACCACAATTTGTTTCGCGAGGATCACCTGTTCTTTCCATCTTACCTGCTGAAGAATCCACCTTGCTTGCGTTTTGGAGAGTGCTGCGGATGGCGAATAAAACACATCGAATCCAAAATGAACGTAGTGTTTACCAAACGTTTCTTGTTCCGCTTCTTGTTTCGCACGAAAGTGAATCAAGACCTTTGAAAATACTTTGGCGTCCAGGAGCATGAAACTCATCGCTTGACTCATGTCGATATCGATGCCATCTAATTGATTTGCGGAGCGATTCGATGAACGAAATTGACGTAATTGATTTAAAAATGCTTGGTTTTTGACTTGAAACAATTCTGTTGTCAATAGTTCTTTGACCAAGGACACCGGTTGCGCACTGAGTTCAAAAGTAGCTTCCTGAAATAAGGGGATACGTTGATTCGTACTCGGTTTTTCCGAGATGGACAAAGTAAGTTGCACTGTTAGGATAAACAGAATTCCCAGAGCTAGGACAAACACTATTTCTTTAACGCGATTCATTTCTGCTGTAAAGATAAATGAAAGATGATTTGATTATCTTTGAACATGCGAATAATAGTACGATTTATTTTTTGGTTGACTGGATGGAAGCTCGACCAACGTGTTCCCAGCGACATCAAGAAGTGTGTGATTGCCGTTGGACCTCACACCTCCAATTGGGACTTTGTCCTCGGAAGAATGGCCTTTATACTCTACGGAGTGCAAGGACGTTACCTCGTGAAAAAAGAACTTTTCTTTCCGCCTTTGGGTTGGTTTCTTAAAGCAATTGGCTGCATTCCAGTAGATCGAAAAAAGAGAAACAATTTAACGGACACTGCCTTAAAGTATTTTGAGGAAAACGAAACCATGTTCATCGTTTTTTCCCCCGAAGGAACCCGAAGTTATAATCCACATTGGAAAAAAGGATTTTACCATGTTGCCCAAAAAGCTGGTGTTCCCATTTACATTTGTTACATCGATTTCAAAACAAAAACT
>CAIOSO010000153.1 GCA_903860985.1 uncultured Flavobacteriales bacterium | reverse complement strand
GATGTGAAAAATCCAAAAGCGCTCAGCCAAGAACAATTAAAGAAAAAAGAAGGCGAATTGATTCTGGCAAAAGTTATCCCAACAGATTACCTGATTTTGATGGATGAAAACGGATTGCATCAAAGTTCCGTAGAGTTTGCTCAATGGCTAGACAAAAAACAAATGTCCGTCAATGGAAATTTGCTTTTCGTCATAGGTGGTGCATACGGATTCAGCGAAGAGGTATATCAACGTGCTAACGCAAAGTTATCCCTATCCAAAATGACCTTCTCCCATCAAATGGTACGTATGATTTTCTTGGAACAACTATACCGTGCCTATTCTATTTTAAAAGGGGAACCTTACCACCATTCCTAGTCACATGGAAATTCACATCGAAAAAAAACTGCTGCATTTCAAAAAACCTAGTGGAACAAGTCGCGGAATTCTATACGAAAAACCATCTTGGATATTAAGTGTGCGACTATTAAACGGTCACACCGCGCAGGGTGAGTGCAGCGTTATACCGGGACTTTCACCAGATTTCATTGATGAAAATCAGTATGAAAGAAAATTGGCGGACTTAAAAAAAGAAGTTGAAACCGAATGGAGTGAGGAGGAATTTAAACAGGCGACACTTTTTACTTCGTTAAAATGGAAGAATTTCATTCAATCATTGAACAGCTATCCTTCCATCGTGTTCGGAATGGAATCGCTCGTACGGGATATTTACAACGGAGGCAACGGACTCATTTTTGAAAGTGGATTTACACGAAAAGAATTTAGTATTCCCATCAATGGATTAATTTGGATGGGTGATGAAGCATTCATGCTCGAACAAATGGAAGAGAAATTGGCGGATGGATTTTCTACCATCAAAATGAAAGTCGGCGCAATCGAGTGGAAAAAAGAATATGCATTATTGGAACAACTTCGTCGTCGTTTTACGAGTCAGGAGTTAACTTTGCGTGTGGATGCCAATGGAGCGTTCACTCCCGAATCAGTTATTCCCATTTTAACACAATTAAGTGAACTAGACGTTCATTCGATTGAGCAACCAATCCAGCCTGGACAAATAAACGCCATGAGTGAATTATGTCGGAATTCACCGATTGGAATTGCCTTGGACGAAGAAATGATTGGAATTCATGAACGTGAACAGAAAGAAGCATTGTTAAAAATGATTGCTCCTCAATTTATCGTGCTTAAACCGAGTTTACATGGCGGAATGATCGGATGTTCAGAATGGATCCGTTTAGCAGAGGAAAACCAAATCGCGTGGTGGATGACATCAGCCTTAGAATCCGCTATTGGTTTAAATGCCATTGCTCAGTTTACCGCTACGTTTTCTGACCTTCTTCCACAAGGATTAGGCACTGGCGGACTCTACACAAACAATTTCGATTCCTCCCTTGTTGTATCAAAAGGACAACTAAGTATACTGTAATGAAAGAAAGAAATGAGTGGAATGAACTCACGCCCGATGAGAAGCGAATAATGATCAATAAGGGAACAGAATATCCAAATACCGGAGCATACAATTCCTTTTACGAAAAGGGAACATTTGTTTGTCGTCAATGTGAATCTCCCTTATACCGAAGTGAAACGAAGTTTAATTCCGGCTGTGGCTGGCCAAGTTTCGATGATCAAATTGAAAAAAATGTGGAACATGTTTTGGATGATGACGGACGTCGAACGGAAATTGTTTGCGCCAATTGCAAAGGACATTTAGGACATGTGTTTTTTGGAGAACGATTCACAGAGAAAGATACACGTCATTGTGTCAATTCGATTTCCATGAAATTCATCAAAGATTAACGTGAGGGGCAATTGGTGATTTCATCACATTGTTGATACACCATTTCGTGCAAAATTAATTGAGCAGCCAAGGCCAATTGGGTGTAATTTTGAGAATTATTCCCGAATCCACCTGCTGTATTTTGCCACATGTCTAGGATTAATTGTTGAGAACCAACGGTCGGTTGAATTTTGTTCACCACAGCGGCAACATTCATAGATCCAGCGTGATAAACATGAAGAACAAATAAGCGAAACCACAAATCATTTTCATTGTAACTTAACTGATGGCGATCCAAAATTCGTTTTGCTTCAGGAATACATACTTTTCGTATCAAACTTGCAGATCCGTAAGCACAGCGATCGAAATCTTTGCGTTCATCGATACTGGCATTTACCGTTAACCCGGCGGATCTCGCAACATCAGGCATTAGTTGAAACGCACCGTAAGCGCCAGAGATCGATTTTTTCATTTGTCCAGGACATTCGATCAATAAAATCGCTTGTGCATACCACGGGTCAACGCCATAACGTTCAAATGCAGCGACTCCTTTGGAAAGTTGTGGATAAACCTCATTGAATTTATAAAAATCATTTTTCCCGGAAGTCACGTAAATACGCGCACTTGGATCCAAGCCATGTTGTGCTCGTAACAAAGCTCTCGTACTGTCTTTCTGTGTCTCAGTCTGACGATTCCAGTCCTTCAAGGACATCTTCTTTAACACTTGACGTGTACTTGCATCATTCACTAAACAGGAATCAGGAGCAAGTAACATAATTTGTTTCCAAAATTGTGGTTGAGCAAGCACATCCCATCTGTCCTCGAAAAGCGCCTCTGCATGCATCAACGTACTCATGTTATCAGACTTTTTCACCACAATTTTTTCATCATCCCAATTAGAGAGCGGTTGTCCGTAAGCGAGGCTAAAATAAATCGTAAAGATGAAAAAGAATAAATGTTGCATGTTTCGTTTGATTGAGTTCCCTAAAGTTAGTAAGATAGTTCAATCAGCAGATTTTGTTACAGCAAAGCTTTAAACACAGTCATGTTAAATAAGTATGTAACTTTGAAAAATGAAATGGATGTACAAGCTTTTAGGCCTACCTTTTATTTTGTTGGTTCGCATATACCAATGGATAATTTCGCCCATTTTTCCACCATCGTGCAGGTACACTCCGACCTGTTCGAGTTACATGATTGAAGCCATCAGATTATGGGGGCCTGTCAAAGGACTATGGCTAGGGTCTAAGCGAATCGCATCTTGTCACCCAAGAGGAGGTTCTGGCTACGACCCTGTTCCACGAAAACAATCCATAAAAGACCAACAAAATTAGTTGGCTTTAATCACTTTGAGTGATTTTACTTGTCCATTTACATTCATTCGAATGAAATACGGTCCAAAAGCAAGCGAAGAAAGATCCATTTCAAATGTTTCTAACTCATTGATTTCAACAGATGAAATTAATTTACCTTCCACACTTACTAATTCAATTCCACCTGATATCACTTGATGAAAGTCGAAGTGCAGAAGATCTTGAATAGGATTTGGGTAAACAGAAACGGTCACGTCCTCTTGCTCTTCAATTCCTGTACAATCAATAACCGTTACTAACGCGGTGTCTGTATTGGAACATCCATTGATGTCAAATCCAGTTGCAACATAACTTTGAGTCGCGGTTGGAATAAATGAAATCCCATTAGTCACGCCGTTATTCCATTGGTAATTGATTCCACCTGTTGCGTTTAGGGTAACGGTAGCACCAGGACAGATTGTTTGATCTTCACCAGCATTAATTGTAGGCAAGGAATTCACGGTGATTTGAACCTCATCCGTATTCGAACAGTTGTTTACATCAGTTCCTGTCACCAAGTATGTTTGGGTAGCTGTTGGTGTAAAATATAAACCGTTGATTACACCATTATTCCAAGAAAGGGAATTCGCTCCTGTCGCATTCAATACAACTGAGGTTCCGAAACAGGTGGTTTGATCCATTCCAGCATTTATAATTGGAAGAGCATTAACCGTAATTACAACTTGGTCTGAATTGGAGCAGTTGTTCTGATCAACTCCTGAAACTGTATACGTTTGGGTTGCTGTTGGAGCAAATGATGTTGCATTTGAGACACCATTGTTCCATGTGTAGTTTGTTGCACCTGTAGCGTTCAAGGTGATGGAATCACCTGCGCAGATCGTTTGATCTAATCCTGCAGATACCATTGGCAATGAAAGTACATTTACATTGATTTGATCCGTATTTGAACAGCCAGTTGAACTCATTCCTGTTACGGTGAATGTTTGTGAAGTAGTTGGGATAAATGCAATTCCGTTTAAAACTCCATTATTCCAAGAATAGGAATTTGCACCGTTTCCAGATAGAATGATGCTACTTCCAGCACAGATGCTTTGATCAATTCCAGCGTCCACAATTGGAAGAGCTAGAACGTTTAGATTTACTTGATCCGTATTTGAACATCCATTTAATCCCACGCCGATGACAGTGTAAGTTTGTGAGGTGCTTGCAGAAAATGG
>CAIOSO010000152.1 GCA_903860985.1 uncultured Flavobacteriales bacterium | reverse complement strand
GCAGCAAACGACAGCGCGAAGGGTAAAATAGGTTCCATGTAGATTACGGCAATTGCTCCAATAACGCCCGCGATTGGCTCAACGATCGCTGACAGTTGTCCATACATGAAACTTTTAAAACGACTCGCCCCTGCCCTTCTCAATGGCATTGCAACGGCAAATCCTTCTGGGAAATTCTGAATACCAATTCCGATGGCTAGAGCGATTGCTCCGGCGATGGTTGCTCCTTCCATTCCATGTGCTGCGGCGCCAAAAAGTACACCGACTGCGAGTCCTTCGGGAATATTGTGCAAGGTAATCGCTAACACTAGCAAGGTTGTTTTATGCAACTGCGTTTTCACGCCTTCACTTTCTTCTTCCTTGAAATTGATGTGTAAGTGCGGAAGTTTTTTGTCTAAAAAGAACAAAAACAATGCTCCGACAAGGAATCCAACGGCTGCGGGCATCCACGACATTGTAGGATACAGTCGTTCAGAAAGTTCGATTGAAGGCAACAACAAGGACCAAAAACTCGCCGCTACCATGACACCACCGGTGAATCCGAGCATTCCATCTAGGAGTCCACGGTGCATGTTTTTAAAGAAGAAAACCAAGGAAGCTCCAGCTGCAGTGACAAGCCAAGTGAAGGTTGTTGCGAGAAATGCCGCAAAAACTGGATCGATATGCTGGAAATAATATTCGAGTTCTTTCATTTTTTATTTACACAAAGGTAACAATCAATTGAACTCGAAGATCAATTAAATCCGTTCAAAACAGCTTTTTCCTTTAAACTTTTAGAAACCGCCGTACCGAAATCGTCCTTCGCATTGGTCGTTTGTCCGCATTGTTTTTTCTTCTCCTCTTGGATAAACACCTCGCGTCGTTTTCCTAATTGTCCGATTTCACTTTGGATTTTCGCTCGTTCTTCACTTTTCTGTTTGATGTACGCTTCTTTTTCCTCCGTGGATTTTCCTTTGAGTTCCTCTGGCAATTCTTCGTCCTTCAATTTTCCAACAATCGTTGAGTCCATTTTCGCTGCATCTACCATGTCCCAACTTCCATTGGAGTACACCGATTTCGATTTTACCAAGGCACGTTCAGAAGAAACAGCGACACCTTGCAGCAAGGCATTGTCATCTTCGCGTTTTTGCTTCATGCGGTTTTCCTTTCCTAAACTACCATAGGAAATGTAGGTTTCATTCAATTGGATGTTCAATTGGTTGATTTGCTCATCGTACGGCGTTTGAATGCTCACCACGCGGTCGTTGGAATTGATGTTGAAGTAATCGCCTTTCGAACACGATGCGCCATCCTTCCAATTCTCGCGCACACCTTGCTCATACGATCCACAATATATCGTGTTGATGAACACGTGTTTCGATTCTGCCAATCGACAAGCGTCCTTGTACGAAACAGGACCTTGCGTAAAGGGTTCGTTTCCTGCGACGTAAATCATTTTTAAATCCGCAGGATCCGCAGACCAATTCAATTGATTCAAGGAAGTCGCAATCACGGCACCACAATATTCTGAACCACCATTTGTTCGAAGACCAAATAATTTCTCCGAAACCAAATCTAAATCACTTGTAAAGGGCAATTGTTGACGGATAAAATTACTTTCAACGCTTAATCCAGCATTTCCGTAATCGTACATAGCAATTTCTAGGGTTGGCGTTTGTCCTTGGTATGTTAATCCACTTGCCTCATTGACAATTGCCCAAATACGTGATTTCGCTTGATCGATGAGTCCATCCATGCTATTGGAGGTATCAAACAGAATCACCAATTGGATTCTTCGTGGACTAATTTGGGCGTAACTCACTTGACTTACCGCAAGTACTAAAAAGGAAAAAAGGAACTGTTTCATCGTTGTTGGACTTTTATTTTTTGTCCGGTACAACGAAAAAGAAAAAAGGTTCAGTGGAAATTGAAAATTTTAACTAAGACTACGTCACGCAGCAGTTGCACTGCTGCGGAACAACGCACCGCAGCGGCACCAAACTAAAAAACACAGCCGATCCGTTTTATATACCGAATAAATAGGAAATATTTAATCCAGTACTTATCAAATTCACTGACAATCCCGCATCAACTAGTTCAATAATCATTTTGGAATAAGTCTGATTTGTCTGAACCAAACATTTTTTTGATGGTCATTAATCCGTCAATATGTTCGTTTAAGGATGGGTCAATGTAATTCAACATTGGGTCCAAGATGAAATCGACACCTTCTCGACGTGCAAATTTTGCTGCGGGGACGAAATCGCTGTCACCAGCAATGAGAATAATTTGACCAACTTGATCTTTATAAGCCAGTGTAGCAATATCCAAACCGATTTTCATGTCGACAGCTTTTTGATTTAATGGGAATTCAATGTCAGACTCCGTGAGTTCTTCAATTCGCATTTTACCATTCAAAAGTGATTTTGTAAAGCGGGCGCGGATCACCCAATGCTTAGATGCGTTTTTCAAAAACCCAAGCCTTAAGGCAATTTTACGTTGATTTTTCAGGGCCGAAAATAAGGCATGTCGAAATTTGTATTGAACGGTATTTTTAAAATTGAATGACTTATTGGAAATAGGATTATGTGAATCCCCATCGTAGGGATTTGCATCATAATAAAAGATTCGGTAGAGTTCTGTTGGTTCTAGGTGATATTTCGACCGGTAATTATTCACCCGTTGTATGTGTCTAAAACAATAAGACACCAAATTCTTTGCCATGGTTTCAGCGGAATCATCCAAGTGAAATCCTTCAATAAACTTATACCGACGAATAAAAAAACCGCCATCGATTAAAATAGCGGTCTTCATATATCTAAACAAAAAAAATGTCCAAAGTTAGTTGATGTCGCTATGAATCCTTTAGCATCTTGGCTAAAGGTGACAAAACCCACGCAATGGACAATACCATACAAAATTACTTTTTTTTCTTTTATCGTCATATCGATTCATCATTTTTTTTTAAAAAAATCACTTTTCAGCGCATGTTATCTAACGAAAGGAGGGGATGATTATTGTCTGTAGAATTGAGAAAATTGTAAAGAATTTAAAACCTTAGCTCCATTTTGCAAAAGCGCATTGCCGGATTGGTAATTAGAAGTTCTCTGAATCCCTAAGACTCAAAATACCTCAACGCCAACTCATATCCCTTCATACCGAAACCGTAAATACATCCAGCGCAAACTGGACTTAACATCGATTCATGGCGGAAGGATTCACGTGCGGTGATGTTGGAAATGTGTACTTCGACAACTGGTGTGGAAATCGCGGCAATGCAATCGCGCAAAGCGACACTTGTGTGGGTGTATCCACCGGCATTGAGGATGATTCCGTCGGCGTTGGTGTCCTGCAGGACATTGATCAATTCTCCCTCTACATTGGACTGAAAATAGGAGATTTCAGCACTCGATTTCGATTTCAATTCCGTTAAAAAGTCTGCAAACGAAACATTCCCATATATTTGTGTTTCACGGGAACCGAGTAAATTTAAATTTGGACCGTTTACAATCAGAATTTTCATAGATGTCGAATTGGGAACGCTATATTAAGGATTTTGTTTCATACTTGAAAATCGAAAAAGGATTGGCAGAGAATTCGATTCTTGCCTATCAGAACGATGTCGACAAACTGAAGGAGTTTTCTGCGGCTTCCTCAAAGCTGCCCGATCAATTGAATTACGACGACTTAAAACAATTTCTTGCCACGCTTTTCGACCTTGGATTAAGCGCGCGAAGTCAAGCACGCATCATTTCCGGTATCAAACAATTTTATGGCTTTTTAATCCTCGAAAACTTAGTCAAAGTGGATCCGAGTGAGTTATTAGAACAGCCCAAATTGGGACGTAAACTCCCTGAAGTATTGACCATTGAAGAAATCGATTCCCTCCTCGCCGCCATTGACTTAAGCAAAAACGAAGGACACCGAAATCATGCCATGTTAGAGACCTTGTATAGCTGTGGATTGCGTGTCAGCGAGCTGGTTGGACTGCGTTTTTCCGATTTGTTTTTTGAGGAAGGATTTATCCGCGTGATTGGAAAAGGAAACAAAGAACGTTTGGTACCGGTGAGTCAACAAGTTCAGAAAGAAATCGAGATTTACCAACAGCACATTCGGAACCATTTGAACATCCAGAAAGGAAGTGAAAACATCGTTTTTCTGAACCGAAGAGGCACACAACTCACTCGCGTAATGGTGTTTACGATTATTAAAAATTTAGCGGAGTCCATCGGACTCAAAAAGAACATTTCCCCTCACACCTTTCGACATAGTTTCGCTACACATTTGATCGAAGGAGGGGCTAATTTAAGAGCCATTCAGGAAATGCTCGGACACGAATCCATCACTACAACAGAAATCTACACACACCTCGATCAACGCTTCTTGCGCGATGCCATTTTATCGTATCATCCGCGTAATTCCAAAGCGTAAATCCAACAAAAAAGAAGAGGTAAAAGTTTTTTTTGGGAATATTCTTGAAATCCTTTGTGGAATTTCAAAAAGTTGTTACCTTTGCATCCGCTTTTTTACATTTATAAGTAATTTTAAAGACATGTCAAGAGTTTGTCAATTAACAGGTAAGTCAGTAATGGTTGGGAACAATGTTTCTCACTCCAATCGTAAAACCAAACGTAGATTTTACCCGAATTTGGTTACCAAAAAGTTTTTCCTTCCAGAAGAAGAAGCTTACATCACATTAAAAATTTCAACTTCTGCACTTCGCACGATAAACAAGAAAGGCATTGCCGCTTGTATCAAAGAAGCTCGTCAGAAAGGTTTTTTAAAATAAGACTGTTGCGAAACAGATAAAATAAGAAGAAAATGGCTAAGAAGAGTAAAGGTAACCGCATCCAAGTGATTTTAGAGTGCACAGAGCACAAAGACTCAGGAATGGCTGGTACGTCGCGTTACATCACGACGAAAAACCGTAAAAACACACCGGATCGCATGGAGATTAAGAAATTCAATCCGATCTTAAAGAGAATGACTGTTCATAAAGAAATTAAATAACTAGGACATGGCAAAGAAAGTTGTAGCTTCCCTACAAAAAGGTGGCGGTAAAGAACATACGAAAGTAATTAAAATGGTAAAATCCGATAAATCGAATTCTTACACATTTAAAGAGGAAATGGTATTGAACGATAAAGTGAAAGAATGGTTCGCTAAGAACTAATCCTCCTAAAACCTTGTAAAAAGCTTCCACTTCAGGGAGCTTTTTTTTTATCTTTAAAACATGGGACTATTTGATTTTTTCTCGAAATCTAAAAAGGAAACACTAGACCAAGGCCTAGAGAAGACAAAGCAAACATTCTTTTCGAAGATTGCTCGACTGCTCGTGGGTAAATCCCATGTAGATGACGAAGTATTGGACAAGCTCGAAGAGATGTTGATTACCTCAGATGTTGGCGTAGAAACCACACTAAAAATCATCGACCGAATTCAAGCGCGCGTCTCCAAAGATAAAGTAATGGGAACGGAGGAATTGAACATCGTCCTGCGTGAAGAAATCATCGCCCTACTCGAAGAAAATAATTCCAATCAAAACGGACATCTTGAAATTGAAAAACCTGCGGACGGCAATCCATACGTGATTATGGTCGTAGGTGTGAATGGCGTTGGGAAAACCACCACCATTGGAAAACTCGCTCACCAATTCAAAGCCTCTGGATTAAAAGTTGTTCTTGGCGCCGCAGATACTTTCCGTGCAGCAGCTGTGGAACAATTGATTATTTGGTCCAAACGCGTCGATGTACCGATCTTTCAGCAAGGAATGGGCGCTGATCCAGCGAGCGTGGCGTTCGACACCTTACAGTCAGCTAAATCGCAAGGAGCAGACGTTGTCATCATCGACACAGCCGGAAGACTTCACAACAAAGTGAATTTAATGGCGGAGTTGACGAAAATCAAACGTGTGATGGAAAAAATCATTCCAGGTGCACCTCATGAAATTTTGTTGGTACTAGATGGTTCGACCGGACAAAACGCCTTTGAACAAGCGAAGCAATTTGCGCAAGCAACCGACATCAACGCATTGGCAGTAACGAAATTAGATGGCACAGCAAAAGGCGGTGTGATCATTGGAATTTCCGACCAGATGAAAATCCCCGTGAAATACATTGGGATTGGCGAGAAAATGGAAGACCTCCAACTGTTCGACCGAAAATTATTCGTTGAATCGTTGTTCTCCGAATAAATCTACCAACACTTTTACGAAGCTTATTGATTCATGGACTGTAATCCAACGTAGTCTGCGTACAATCCTTTTAAGTCCATTAAGGACTGATGCGTTCCGGATTCCTCAATGACTCCTGACTGCAAAACCAAAATTTGATCGGCGTTTCGAATCGTAGAAAGACGGTGTGCAATCACAACCGAAGTTCTTCCCTTCATCAACTTATCCAAGGCATCTTGCACCAATCGTTCGGATTCAGAATCCAAAGCAGAAGTCGCTTCATCCAAAATTAAAATCGTAGGATTCTTTAAAATCGCTCGTGCAATCGCAATGCGCTGTTTTTGTCCACCGGAAAGTTGAATTCCCCTATCCCCTACTTCCGTATCAAGTTTATTTGGAAAAGCATCAATGAATTCCCAGGCATTGGCTTGCATGGCTGCCTCGATGATTTGCTCCTCTGTTGCCGCTGGATTACCAAATAAGATGTTCTCCCGAATGTTTCCAGAGAAAAGGATAACTTCCTGGGGAACAATCGCCATCTGCTCTCTGAGCGCATTTAGTTCGAAATCCTTCGCGGGAATTCCATCAAAGGTGATTCCACCTTCGCTCAAAGCGTAAAATTGCAACAGTAAATTCGAAATCGTCGACTTACCAGATCCACTTTGTCCAACAAGAGCCAAGGTTTGATTTTGTTTGATATCAAAGGAAATTCCTTTCAACACCTCGACGTCGCTTCGTTGCGGATAAGAGAAATGAACCTTTTCAAAAGAAATGCTTCCTGTTAAACGATCCTTTCTTGTCCCATGATTCAATTGAACTTCCGTATCCTGTTGAATGATGTCCATTAAATTTTCCGTCGCACCGATTGCTTTTTGGACACTTGCATATAAATCCGGCAGGGATCCAACAGATGCACCCATCATGATGGTAAAGAGCACAAATTGGTAGAATCCTTCCTGGTTCAATTCCGGATTCGGTCCTTGCGTCATCAATAGTCCTCTCCAGACGATGAACACAATGGCACCGAATAAACAGAAGATGATGAAGGAAACGAATAGACCACGCCAGATTCCACTGCGGACATTCAAGTCGCGGGTTTGTTGCGTGGATTTTTTATAGTTGGAAAAAATGAAGAATTCATTGGTAAATGACTTCACGTTAGCGATTCCCGTTAAGGCTTCCTCTACGATGGAATTCGACTCTGCAATGTAGTCTTGCGCTTCCTTGCTCAATTTACGAATGTAACGTCCAAAGATTACCGCAACAATGGCCATCACTGGAACGGTTCCCAACATGATCAAGGCTAATTTCCATGAAATGAAGAAGAGGAATAAGATTCCACCGACTACGATGATGATTTGACGAAAGAACTCCGCGATGGTCGTTCGAAGGGTTTCTTGAATTTGAGCGATGTCCGAAGACAAACGACTCGTCAACTCTCCCACTTTATTTCGGTTAAAGAAGTCCATGGGCATGTACACCAATTTCGAAAAGGCATCGTTTCTCAAATCGCGCAAGGCATTTTCTGTCACATTATTGAAAAGTACTACGCGGACGAAGGAGAAGAACGATTGAAAGCCAAATAGGACAAATAACGCAATGGCTACATTGTTGATGTTAGACATATCGATGAGTCCAATTGCGTCCGACACGTTCGATGTAGAAGCACCTGCTCCCAACAATTTACCCATTAAATAAGGAAAAACGAGTCCAGCGGAAGTACTAAGTACTAAAAATATCCAACCGATAAAATAGATTCCAGCATATGGTTTAAGGTAGGTAAAAATTCCTTTCGCTTTCTTAATGCTTGATTTAGTGATTTTTACCTTTTCTTTTTGCTCTTTTTTTGGTCTCAGCATCGAATAATTCTTTTTACAAATTTACGTCGCTTTAGGCGGTAAAATAGTTTTTTTAAATAATTTTGTCGAAAGAATATGAAATTTTAAAAAAATCAATATCTTTGCAACCCAAAATAGATTACATAATTAAGATACGACATGAAAAGAACGTTTCAACCATCGGTAAGAAAAAGAAGAAACAAACACGGATTCCGAAGCCGTATGGCTACAAAAAACGGTCGTAGAGTTTTGGCTGCGCGACGCAAAAAAGGAAGAAAGAAATTAACTGTTTCTGACGAACCTTTCCACAAACGTTAATTCTTTTTCAAAAGATATGTAAAGCCCCGACAGCAACGTCGGGGCTTTTTTTGTTTATAGCGACTTTTTAAAGCACCCCACCGTTCCGCTGCAGTTGTACTGCTGCGGGAAATTCTTTTCTACAATAAAAGTTTAGCTTTGTTACTGTGCTTTTCCACTGTAGTTGCACAGTTGCGGTAAACCGCACCGCTGCAGTTGCACTGCTGAGGTAATTCCTTATCAAAAATAAAAGTTTAGCTTAGTTACCGTGCATTTCCGCTGCAGTTGTACTTCTGCGACGATAGATCAACCGCACCGCTGCAGTTGCACTGCTGCGACAATACCTCACCTTATCACCACGACACTTCCCGTAACTTGAAATTTATTCACGTAACCGAGCTCCTTGTATTTCACCAAATACGAATAAACACCATCGGGTGCATCGAAGCCTGCGAGGGAAGCATCCCAACCTTGTTTTGGATCCTGGCTGTAAAAGACTAATTCTCCCCAACGGTCGTAGATGTACATTTCGAAGCTCGCCAATTTCATGTTTTCAGGGAAAACGGCCGTGAACTCATTGTTCAAACCGTCTTCGTCGGGTGTGAAGGCATTCGGAATGAAGACTACCGGATCGTGTTCAATGACAATGCTTTGCGAGATGGAGTCTAAACAACCGAGTTCGTTGCTGACTTCGAGGGAAACCAAGTAGGTTCCTGCATTTTCTGGGAAGGTATGTTCCGGCGAGAAAATACTGTCGTTGCTTGTTCCATCGCCGAAATTCCAGAAATACGTGTAGGCATTCGAAGAGTTGTTTTCTAAAAGTGTTGTTGGAGCAAAAAGAGAGAGCACTGTATTTTCTGGCGTGAAATCGGCAACTGGATTCGGGATGATCGTCATGGTTTGACTGATTACTTGCGGACAACGTTGACCGATGTTCGTAAACACGATTCCCGAAAGGTCTGGTGTGAAGGTGTAGTTCTGCGTGGATTGATTGTTAAAGCTTGGATTCCACACACCGGAAACGCCTTCTGTGGACGTTGATGGAAAATCAAAGACCGCATCCGCGCAAAGCGAATCGCTGAAGGTAAACGATGGATCCAAGTTTGGAATGATTGTCATCGTTTCATTCACCGAGTTTGCACACGCACCTAGGACTGTGCTGCTATCTGGATTAAACGTATACGTTGCGCTGGAAAGATTATTGAAAGTTGGAGTCCAAGTTCCTGCGATGCCATTGTCGCTCAACATTGGTAGGGTAAATGAACTTCCCTCACACAAACTATTCACAAAGGAAAAATTCGGAGTTGTCGGTGGGACAATCACCACGTCGTGTTGTGTTGAAACGAGGCACGTCGCAATGTTGCTATTGTCTGGTGTAAAGGTATAACTCGCACTATTTTGGTTATCAAAAGCTGGCGACCATGTTCCCGTGATGGAATTGTCAGAAACAGTTGGAAAAGCAAGTTGTCCGTTCAAGCAAATGGAATCGAGTAAGTTAAAGGTTGGAACCGTTGATGGAATGATGTTCACCGTGTATTGAACTGGGGTTGGACAACCCAAAGCTGGCGTCGAGGCATCAGGTGTAAATGTATAGGTGGTCGTGTTTTGGTTGTCAAAGGCTGGTGACCATGTTCCATGCAAACCATTTTGTGTCACGGCCGGAAAAACCAGGTTCCCACTTTGACAAATCGAAGAAGCGATATTAAACAAGGGGGTGGTTTGTGGTACAATGACAACAGTCAACTGCAAAGGTTGATTACACGTTGTATCATTAGGCATGAATGAATAAGTCGTCGTGCTTTGATTGTTAAATGCCGGCGACCAAATCCCATCGACATTGTTCAAAGAAACAGATGGTAAGGTGTAGCTTGTTCCTTGACAAAAGGGACCAACATTCCCAAAATTCGGATAGATAACGGTTGTGAGGGAAATCGTAGAATCATTCGACGTATTGTTCCCAAAATTACTTTCTGGATAAACGCCTAACTGCGTCGCATTTTGGTTCACGACCATGCTCAAGTTAAAGGGACTTGAAATGCCCGTTGGAATCGTGACCAATGTACTCAAGCTCAAACTATCACCAATGAGAATGTTTGAAGGCAAAGTAAAAGTTGATAACAGCACATTATTATTCGCATAAACCGAAATAGGTGTTCCAGCTAGCAAGGTATCATTCGAGTTGACATTGTAGACTGTATAATCCAAGGTCAAATCATGATTTTGGCAAATGTCTTGGCCAATTATATTGTCAAGAGAAATTGTGGCATCAGGCAGTTCGGATTGGATGGAGGTGATGATGGTGGAGACATTACGGTTGGTTAGAGAGTTTAATGTAAGTTGTAAACTAGTATTTCCAACGTTGATGTAATTGTTGATAGAATAAGTGTCCACATCCATGTTCCAACTTGTATTACTCCCGGTAAAACTATTCGTGCCATTAAATGGATTATTGGGTGGATTTTGAGCATTACTCAATGTATTGCCATTAACTTTTACTGATTCACCAAAAAATGAATTTGGACTGCCATTGTAAACAATATAAGTCATTTTGGCCCCAATTGTATTCGTCACATTCAAATTAGAAATTGGAAAACTATAAGTTGTAGTTACTGGATTTCCAACAAATTGAAAACCATCATAAATATTCAATTGCTTATTAGCTAGTGTTGGACTCGAATAAACAACCACTATGTTCCATCCAGAATAATAGACTGCATTCGAACAATAGTTAGCGATAAAAGGATTTAAGTCAAAGTTAGATACTTGATAGAGGCCGTTACCATAAGTTTGAACATAATTAGTAATATTTTTAACTGCTGAAAAATAATTCCAAGGGAAAATAAATGTTGATGGATGCGCATCTAAAACATTAACGATATCTGGTTGAATATTTATACCATTGAGAGTGATATTTGTACCTTGACCGTTCCCAATTCCAGCCCAAACCAAATAGGCTCCGACAATGGTTTGATTTGAAGCTAAATTTAATGTTGCTGATGAACTTGTAAGCATGACACATGGCTGCGGTGGAAAAGTCCAATTATCATAAGGGTTCTGAGTATTTCCGATTATAGTATAATCATAAGATCCATTAAACTGCTGATACAAAGTATGAGGCACGTTGGTCTGTGAATTGCACAAAAAACATGTAAGGCAATACATTACCAAAAAGTGAAAGTATGTCCTTATAAAACAATTCATCCTTATAAAACTAACAAATAAATTGATAAAAGGTTTAAGATAATTCGTAGTTAATTAGAATAACCAAATACAAAAAGTCACCACTATTTGTTAAAATAGTGGTGCTTGAAAAATGCAATTAATTACTTGATAATCATTCTTTTTGAAATAATTTCTTGTCCATTTTGATTCAGGCTATATATGTACATTCCTTTACCAATTTCGGATGCAAGAATTTCAACTTCTCCTGAATTTCCATCCAATGAATAATCACGAACAAAGGCGCCATTCAAATTAAAAATGGAAAGCGTAGCATTTTGAACTCCAGGAGCTAATTGGAAACGAATAGATGTTCTATCATCGAATGGATTCGGAACATTTTGTTCGATAGAATAACCATTTACAGAAGGTACATTGTGAATGATTTGACCTCTTATTAAATCGCTTGCTTTGTACTCTTCAAGATCTTGACGAACTTGAGAGAGTTCAGTGTTTAATTCTTGAACTGCTGCTGTCAGAAGTGAAATGAATCCTACATAGTTTAAAGCTTTAAATGAAATTTCAGACGTAATTTTTCCATTTTCATCAAAAACAGGCTTAGTTACATCTTTGGTAAGCTCAGGAAAGACTTCAGCTACTTCTTGCGAAATAAAACCGTGTTGCAAAGTTTGAGGCAAATTCAAACCTTCAACCTTATTGTAATTGTAAGACACTGGTTTCAAGAGTGATATTTTATCCAAAGCAGAGATTTCTTTGTTAATACTATTTTTTAATTTTGCATCCGATGGCCCATAGCCACCTGCAATGTAAACGTCACCATCAAAGAAACCTGACCATAAATTACCTGATCCTATTGCAGATAACTGGCCATAAATTGCTGCACCAAAAGCAGAGCTTGAGGGCGCAGTTCCATAAACCCCAATTGCACTCAAATCTCCACTTGCTTTTCCAAAAACCGCAATTGAGCTCTCAGCTCCGACAACATTTGACTGAAGCCCAATTCCTAAATTCCCACTATGTTGCACATCTAATACAATTCCAATTGGATTAATGGAAGGAGCAATTGTTCCTGCAGAATTAATTTGAAGACCAGAATAATCTTTGAAACTAATACCAACTCTTGGATTCAAAGTAGAAAAAATCGTTGGATTTGCATTTCCAAAGTAAGTATTGCCTTGGGGTGTCATTTCTGCAACAAGAGAACTTGTGGTATTTGTAAAACTACTTGCTACTCTGAACTGAAGATTTCCAGCTGTAGTTCCGCCATTATGAATCCATTCGATACGCGGATTATTCGGAGACAAGGATGTATAACCTGTAACCAAGGCTCTTTCATTGAATTGAAATCGATTCCCATAAACTGTTTGTGACCCTGTACTAACTTCTCCAAAGGTTAACCATCTGTTCCCAGAACCTGTTCCAAAACCCGATCCTGATTGAATTTGAAAAGCATATCCCTGTCCAAATTTAAATGTTTCAGGACCAGATAAGCCAAGACCTACTGTTCCATTTGAAATATTCTGCCCAAAAGCCACACCACAGCCAAAGAGGCCAAAAAATAATAATTGTTTTTTCATAATTAGAAAATTTAGTTAATGCTCTACTTTAAGTTAAGGAGTGTTCGAGTCAAATTTTTCTCCTTTCTAATTGAATGAAAATGGAAATTTCGTTCGAGTGACCTTCACAATCAAAGTAAAATTCTCGTTGGTCAAATTAAATGAAAAATTTAATAAGGATTTTTCTCTAGAATGGAGACTGGAAATGGACTTTTGCAGGATTTCCGCGTCAATCCTATGTTCCATCAAGAATATTACTTATAGCGGGCGAAGAAATTTGGGTGTGAATACCTATGAATTTAAGTACATATACTAACTCGATTTTTGGTTTTGAAACATGATGAAAAGGAATTTTTTGGGAATTAAAAGGTTGCGATTAGGAGTATCGCAGCAGTGCAACTGCAGAGTATCGCAGCAGTGCAACTGCAGCGGTACAAATCGCGCATAAAAAAAGCCCCTAACATTACTGTCAGGGGCTTTATCTAAGCTCTTGCTGATTGATGGAAAGGGCTTAGATCATTACCTTTGACTTTGGAGCTGCAGCTAAAATAGATTCATGTGTTTCTGCGGCAAATTTCTCAAAATTCGCTACAAACTTCTCCGCTAGACTTGCAGCCGTTGTGTCGTAAGCGGCTTTATCGGACCATGTATTTCTTGGATTCAATAATTCAGCTGGAACCCCATCACACGACGTTGGATACGCTAAATCAAAAATGGGCATCTTCTCAAAAGCAACATCATTCAATTTACCAGTTAAGGCTGCAGTGATCATTGCACGTGTGTACGAAAGTTTCATGCGGCTTCCAACTCCGTAAGATCCACCGGACCATCCTGTGTTAATTAACCACACATTGATGTCCTTGCCTTCTAATTTTTCTCCTAACAACTTCGCGTATTTCGCTGGATGCAAAGGAAGAAAAGCAGCACCGAATCCTGCAGAGAATGTAGTTGTTGGCTCGGTAATTCCTACTTCTGTACCGGCAACTTTCGCCGTGTAACCGGACATAAAGTGATACATCGCTTGTTCCGTCGTTAACTTAGAGATTGGAGGCAATACGCCAAATGCATCTGCGGTAAGGAAAAATATGTTTTTTGGTGAACCTCCGATGGATGGGACCGCAATGTTTTCGATGTGATTGATTGGATAAGAAACACGTGTGTTTTCCGTGATGAATCCATCCGCGTAATCTGGTGTCGATGATCCATCTACGAAACCAATGTTTTCCAACAAAGCTCCAAAACGAATGGCATCGTAAATTTGTGGTTCTTTCTCGCGACTTAAATCGATGGTTTTAGCGTAACATCCCCCTTCAAAGTTAAATACACGGCTTTCGCTCCATCCGTGCTCATCGTCTCCGATTAAACGACGGTTTGGATCAGATGATAATGTTGTTTTCCCTGTCCCTGAAAGTCCGAAGAAAATCGCTGTGTCGCCAGCTTCTCCAATATTTGCGGAACAGTGCATGGAAAGAACATTTTTCTCGTGTGGAAGAATGAAATTCAAGGCAGAGAAAATTCCTTTTTTAATTTCACCCGTATAACCTGTTCCACCAATGAGAATCATTTTCTTCGTGAAGTTCAAAATCGCGAAGTTCGCTTGACGCGTTCCGTCAATTGCTGGGTCCGCTTGAAAACTCGGAACACAGACAATGTGCCACTCCGGCATAAACGTTTCAATTTCACTATCCGTCAAACGCAAAAACATGTTGTGCGCAAACAAACTAGACCATGGAAGTTCTGTTACAACACGAATGTTCATTCGGTATTTTTCCTCCGCACACGCAGCTACGTCACGAACATAAATATCCTGATCTTGCAAGAAATCTGTCATTCGGTCATAAAGCGCATCAAACTGTTCCGGGGTAAATTCAATATTCACATTTCCCCACCAAACGGCATTTTCAGTCTTTTCATCTCGGACAATGAATCGGTCTTTAGGAGATCTGCCCGTAAACTCGCCTGTTTCGATGGCTAATGCACCTGTATCCGTCAACATGCCTTCTCCAAGGATGATGCAATCTTCTACTAGTTCAGCTGGACTTAAATTCCAAAACTGTTCCCCTAGATTCGACAGCCCAATAGAAGCAGATAAATCTGCATTTTTTCCAAATTTCCCTTGTAATTCCATGTCCGTATTTTTGGCACAACTTCTGTTGCACGTGTAAGTGCAAAAGTACTTGGAGTCATGTTATTAAACTATGATTTTTATTAGTTTTTGCTAACATATACTGAGATGTCCTGTTTAAAAGATAATTTTCAATATTCCATTTTTTTTACTATATTACAGTAAGTGTCAATGCTACACTTAGCATAGCGAATTGATGAATGAATTTAAGTTTTCCGCACAATAATTCTTAGTTTTATAAAAATTATTCCTTCCCTATGATCCGCAGTACCGCTCTTTTATTTTCTGGATTCTTTTTCGCATTTTGCATGAGTCCTGCAAAGCGCAAGCTCGAGCCTATTTTTCCCAATGCACCTGCAATATGGTATTCCTCTGAATTGGATTCCTTGAATGGAAAAAAAATGTTCGAACAGTCCTTGGATTACGAAAAATCCATCGTTGTAATATCGAACAAAAACAACTTGCTTCCTTTGGGAAACCTAGACTTCAAAAGTGCGCACATTTCGGTTGGAGGGAATCCAACGGTATTCCACAATGGACTAGAACGCTATATTACGAGTGATCAACTTTTACGTCCAAGCTTGCATGTCCACGAATTAAAGGAATTCATGAAACAAGCGCAGCACGATGTCGTTTTTCTCAGTATTCACGCAACGAAGGGAACGAAAATAGATTCTCTGGACGCGGCTATTTTCAATGCTATACCTCATCACTCTAAGGTGATTCTATGCGTCTTTGGTGATCCATCCATCATTGCTCAACTTCCCACCAAAGCATTTGAAGCCATTATTTTGGCAAAAGAAAATCACGAAATCGCACAAGAACGCGTGAGTCAATTGATCTTTGGTAGCATTGGCGCAACCGCGAAACTTGGAAAGGAACTTCGTTCTCTAGATCAAGTGTTTCCAGCAGGACAAGTGATTCAAACCTCATCCAACGGACGCTTAAAATTCAGTAGTCCGGAAGAAATCGGTGTCGATTCGAAGAAATTAACTGGCATCGACCTCATCGCTCAAGAAGGAATTGAAAAAGGTGCATATCCCGGTTGTCAAGTGTTGGTGGCCGTCAACGATCAAATTATCTGGCGTAAATGTTATGGTAAACAGAGCTACGAGAGTGAAGGGACAAACGTTCAAAATACGGATGTTTACGACATTGCTTCCGTGACGAAAATTGCTGCGTCAACTTTATTGGCGATGCACTTGCAAAGCAAAGGACAATATTCGCTGGACAAGAAATTGAAAGAGTACATTCCCGAAGTGACGGGTGATGGTCCATTTGGGAACATTCTCATTCGCGATATGATGGCACATCAAGCGGGACTCACCCCGTGGATTCCGTTTTACAAACGCACGATGCAAAACGGAACTTGGAATACAAACGTTTATAGTCAAACGCAAAAGCCAGGTTTTGAGCGTCAAGTTGCTAACGGATTGTACATCAACGATGCCTATACGGATAGCATGTATGCGCAGATTATGAGATCAACACTTGGTCCAAAGAAGTATGAATATTCAGATTTGTGTTACTATTTCACACAAAAAATTCTGGAAAAACAGATTGGTCAAAAACAACACACGTACTTAGAAAAACAGATTTATCGTCCAATGGGGCTGCGCTACATGCGCTACTTACCTTTGGAACACTTCGATGAATCGCACATTATTCCCACGGAAAACGACCAAGCGTTTCGCAAGCAATTATTGCGAGGATATGTTCACGATCCAGGAGCAGCCATGTTAGGTGGCGTTGCTGGTCACGCAGGAATTTTCGCAAATGCGACAGATCTAGCGAGCATCATGCAATTGTTTTTGAACAAAGGGAAATACGCTGGAATGGAGTTCTTTTCAGAAGCGGTATGCAACGAGTACACCAAACAACAATTTCCTGGCAACCGACGTGGAGCTGGATTCGACCGCCCGAATGCAAGTGGTGGTGGAACCTGTGACGAATTAGCATCCTCACAAAGTTTTGGTCACTCTGGATTTACAGGCACACTCGCTTGGGCAGATCCAAAAAACAAGGTCATCTTTATCTTCTTATCGAATCGGGTGAATCCAAGTCAGGACAATTGGAAAATTAGGGACATGAATATTCGAACACGCATTCAACACGTCATCTATCAATCCTTGCAATAAGGATTAATTTTCATTTACAAAGAAAACCGCATTGGCAACCATCAATTTGCCATTTTCCCAGAATCCACGGAATAAAGGATTATCGATGAAGTAGATGATAGCACCATCTCCATAGGATTGATATCCCGCTATTGCCGCTTCTGACTGTTGTTTATTCACTCGAGCGCCGACAAATCCATTCAACGCTTTCGCGTCCTTTTTCAAATGAAACACATTATTTGAACTAATTTTCAAGTGATCTGCTCCTTGACGCAAGGTGTAATAATGATCATAGCCAAATGCCAATGGATTTGTTGCATCTAATTCACACTCAAAAATGGCACCTGTAATGGTATTCGAAATTTGATCGCGTTCCTGCTTCGTATAGGAAACAGGTTTCTGAATGCTATCCAATTTATTTTGTTCTGTCGAAATCTCAAATCCATCTTTGCCTGCGAAGTCATAAACGGCATAACCGAGGACAATCAGTTTCCCCCCGTTTTGGATCCATTCCTTCACTTTCGCGTTTTCGGAAAGGGAAATACCACCTTCTGGAACAAACAGCACGCTTAATTGAGGCAATGCCTCTTCTAAGTCATCGGTAAAAACCAAATGAATGGATCTTTCCATCTGACGCTCAAAGAAATGCCAAATTTCACCGACGTTTAAAGAAGATGCGTCCTCTCCTGCCAACAATCCAATGGAATGATTAGGTATTTTTTTCACGGATGATGATCCAAGATCCAACCCTTCTTGAACGAATCCAGATGCCAAAGCTGTTAAACTCACCGCATGTTTATTCGCGATTTTAAGGACCGTTTGATCAAAATCAACACGTTTGTTTTCTCCACGAAGGATGATCAAGGTACCCGGATTAAAGCTGATGTCTTGTGCCTTGAATCCCTTTTCGTTAAAATAAACATCCATTCCAGCTTCTTGTAATTCTGTCAAAAAGCGTGTTGATTTCATGGATTCCCAAGCAGCTGCATAGGCATAACAGCTTGGTGTTGAAACTTGATTCAAGGTCGTAGCCCAACCACTAAATACCGTTCCTTTTGAATTTCCTGTTTCCAATGCCCATGCCTCCACACCATACGCAAATGGCAAGGTCCATGCTGTGATGTCGTAGGTTAAACTATCGGATAAAAGCGTTTTTGGTTCAAACAACACGTTTACCAACGTTCCTTTTTCTTGATTGGTTTGAATCAACATGTCGCCTTGCACCAATTTCAGTGTTTCGATTTGACCATTTTGATAATGGTATGCTTTCGATGAAGTCACTTGTGTAGATGTCGTAATTACTTCGACTTGAATGCCATTTTTTTTCATCAAGGTCATCAAGGGTTCTAACTTCGCTGGGGATGAACGAAGGACATACGTTTTATACTTGTAGTTCTTTTGAACACAGAATTTTTGGTATTCCTTTACCAATTTCGCTGCATTCTTCGCACTCATTTCTACTGTGGATAATCCCGTTGTTACGTGATGTGATACGCGATCCTTTAAACTTAACGTGTCTCCAACCTTTGTTATAACTGCCAATCCAGCTCGACCACTTCCACCCTGCTCATAGGTCATTCCAATACTTCCGCTGTACGTTGGATAGGTGTCTCCATAACTTGGGTACAATAAATCAAAGATTTCCTTCGAAAAATACAACCATCCTTCTTTATCAAAATAGGAAGCATGATTTGCTCCTATCTCTTTTTGAAAATCACGTTGCCAATTCGTAATGACTTCATGATAGGGCTCTGCTGCAGGTGGAAAATAATACGGTTCATTGATTCCTTGTTCATGAAAATCAACATGTACGTGAGGCAACCATTGGTTGTAACGCTTCACGCGCTGTTCCGATTCAATTTGTGTCATCCAAGCCCAATCTCGGTTTAAGTCAAACAAATAGTGATTTGGACGTCCACCCGGCCATGGTTCTTTGTGCTCTGCAGCGAATTTATGAAGGTCCGCTGGAACATTGCCGTACTGCTGATAAAAGTTCACATAACGATCTCTTCCATCGGGATTCAAACATGGATCCATAATAACAATCGTGTTCGCAAGGTAATCTGCTTTATCGGTGAGCAAGCGATACGCCGTTTGCATGGCCGCTTCTGTACCGGAGCTTTCATTTCCATGGACATTGTAACTCAACCAGACAATGGCTAATGATTCAGATGCCGCATGATTTTGGTGATGCTGACGAATTTCCTCCAATTTTTTTAAATTTTCTGCTGTCCCGAAAAATGCCAACAACAAATCACGGTGTTCATACGTCTCACCGTATTTCTCCACTTTCATCATCGATGGATACGCGGCTTGTAACGCATGAAAATAGTCAACAACTTTATCCTGACGTGTAAAACGCGTGCCAATTTCGTATCCTAAAAATGAGGTTGGAGTGAAATTTTGAGCGTCCATAACAAATGTCAAGAGACATAAGACTACTGTTAACATTTGTTTTTTCATGATGGTTGATTTAATTTTTTCGCAATGTTAATGATGGCATCACCTTTGTAAACGACCGGCGACTCGTTCGTACAGATAATGAACCCGTCTTGCGTTGCTTTAATTTTTTTCTCGTAATTCCCGTATGGATCAGTTACGATTCCAATGACGTCACCTTTGAAAACAGCCGCTCCATTTTCAATAAGTGCTTGAAACATCCCAGAAGATGGCGCTCGCATCCATTTACTTTCTACGAGTAAAATAGGTTCACGATCCTTTGTAATGTCGTATTTATAATTTCTCATCCCTAGGTGTGAAATCACTCTTTTCACCCCATTTAATCCTTCTTCCACAACGTGTTCATCAATACTGTTTGACTTTCCACCTTCGTAAAGGAGGATTTTCTTTTTGCGTTTCACAATGGATTCTCGTAAGGTTTTCGAAATCAAATTAGAATTTAAGATAAATGGTGGATTAAAGACTCTCGCTAATTCGACACTTTCCTCATCTTTAAAAACAGTGCGAATCTGCGGGAAGTTATTTCGTTGCGATGCTCCTGTATGAAAATCAATAATGTAGTCGCAATGTGGAGCGAGTTCCTTCATAAAATGAAAGGCAAATTGAGACGCTAATGATCCATTTGAACTTCCTGGAAAGCTGCGATTCAAGTCTCGTCCATCTGGTAATTCACGTTGCAAATTCAGAAAGCCAAATATGTTGAAAACGGGCAAACAGATGATTGTCCCCTTGCTTGGTTTATGTAACTTTTTACGAAGAAAACGACGGATAATTTCAACACCGTTAATTTCATCTCCATGCAATCCTGCCATCAAGAGAACGGTTGGACCATCTTCCTTTGCTCGTTCCACAATCACCGGAACTAAAATAGGCGTTCGCGTATGAAGATGAGCAACATCAAAATTCAATTGGACACTTTTTCCTGGCAAGATTTCTTGTCCAAGAATCACCATTTTTTTAAACTCTTTTTTAACGGTTGACATTGCGTTCGATGTATGAAATAATTTTCCCAGCAATATCCTGTTGTGTTGTTTTCTCAATTCCCTCTAATCCTGGAGATGAATTCACTTCTAAAACAAGTGGTCCTCTCTCTGATTGCAGCATATCCACACCCGCGATTCCAAGTCCAACTGCTTTTGCAGCAAGAATCGCCGTGTATTTTTCTTCGGTTGTTAATTCAATTTCCATGGAGGTACCACCGCGATGTAAGTTCGAACGAAACTCCCCTGGTTTTCCTTGACGTTTCATCGCTCCCACGACTTCTCCGTCCACCACAAAAGCACGGATATCTGCGCCCTTTGCTTCACGAATGAATTCTTGTACAATCACACGGGCTTTTAGTCCGTTAAACGCTTCTAACACGGATTGTGCTGCGTTCATGTTTTCAGCAAGAACGACTCCTAACCCTTGGGTTCCTTCCAGTAATTTCAAAACAACTGGAGCTCCACCTGCTGATTTCACCACGTGTTTTACGTCCTTCGAGTAATTCGTAAAAACCGTTTTAGGTAAGCCAATTCCTTCCTTAGAAAGTACTTGCAGACAACGCAACTTATCGCGCGAGTGGATGATTCCCCTAGAATTTACTGCAGTAAAAACGTTCATCATTTCAAATTGACGAACAACGGCGGTACCAAAGAAGGTAACCGATGCTCCGATTCTCGGAATCACCGCATCGAATCCTTTTAGGTAACGATCTCCGTAATACAGTGCGGGGCCGGTTTGTTCGATTTCAATGTTGCATTTCAAGTGATCAATCACGTGTGCTTCATGTCCCTTTGCCTCTGCAGCTTCAACGAGTCGACGAGTAGAGTATAAATTCGAATTTCTAGAGAGAATGGCAATTTTCATAAGGCGTGTAGAGATGGATGAAGGTATTTAAGACTGGTATCAACGATGAATCGGTTATTCAATAATTTACGCCCAATTAAAATGGGGAATCGCATTCCCTTGCGTTCGGTTAAGGAAAATTCAGTTTTTACAATTTTTCCTCCCATGTGAATTTTCACATAAATGAAATAGCGCTCTTGGGTTTGTCCCGTGGAGCTCTTCACTCTTTTCATGCGGAATTCTTTGAAATAAAATATGCGGTCAATGTAGGCAGTGTGTGAGTCATCTAAAAATTTTACCTCCAGAACACCTTCGTTCTCTTGGCAATGAGAAACGTGAATACTCGAAGAGTATGCTCCCGTATCTACTTTCACCTGCACATCGCTTAAACCGAACTCGATGAGATCAGCTACTTCGCGTCTACCAATTACAACTTTTTCCTTTTTCATGGATGAACAACAAATTTACTTGAATAATTGTGAAAAATAAAATACTTTAAGAAATCAAAATAAAGCTCGGATAACCGCGTTAAGGATTGTAACTTTGTCTATATGAACTATTGGATCTTCATTATCACCTTTGTGGCCAGCAATCTAGCTTGGAGTCAAAAGGTACGTGTAGAAGGTACCTGCGTAGGCAAGTTGAACAAATCCTTGGAAAACGTTCAAATTAAAATCAAACAGTATCCATCACTTACCTTGCACTCTGACCAAAGTGGAAACTATACTTTTGAAGCAGAGGCCGGCGACACCTTATTGATTCAATATACCATTGAAGATTTGCGCGACCAAGTCAGGGTTATCATTAAAAATCAGGCGACCCAAGTCATACCAAAAGTGATTTTTGCTGTTTCCGAGAACCGAGAAGTGATTGTTCAATATGGTTTGAATGATCCATTCACACTGGACATTCTTCCAACCTTGAAATATACCCAAATGGTCAACGTTGAAAAGTCTTTGGTTTATTCAACAGCAGCAACTTCGAACAATGAACTCACCTCCAATTATAACGTTCGTGGTGGAAATTACGATGAAAACTTAGTATATGTCAACGGATTTTTAGTCTATCGTCCATTTCTAACGCGCAGTGGACAACAAGAGGGAATGAGTTTTATTCATTCCTCGTTGGTTGAATCCGTGCGATTTTCAGCTGGTGGATTTGATGCCCAATACGGTGACCGACTCAGCTCTGTGCTAGACATTACTTACCGCACACCAGACAGTACTAAAGCCAGCAGTACGGTGTCACTTTTAGGCGTTGAAGCACATGTTGAACAATCCGTTTCACCACGCTTTAATTACTTGGTTGGTGCGCGCTACAGATCGAATGGCTATTTCTTGAATTCTCTTCCGACAAAAGGAGCCTACAATCCTGTATTTGCCGACGCACAAATTTTAACAAATTATTCGATAACAGAAAAGCTGACGTTTAGCTTACTTGGACATTTTTCTTCCAATGCATATCGATTTAGTCCTCAATCCGCAGCATCGGATTTTGGAACAGCAAATGAAGCCTATCGGCTCATGATTTATTATGATGGGAAAGAGGCAACCAAATTTCAAACTGCCATGGGAGGAGCTTCATTGAAATATCAACCCAATAAAAAAACCAATTTGGATTTCTATGTTTCTGCGTTCAACACGAATGAACGAGAATACTTTGACGTTCAGGGACAATACTATATTAATCAGTTGGAAACAGATCCGTCGAAAGAGCAATACGGAGATTCGATTGCAACATTGGGTGTTGGGACTTTTTTAAATCATGCGCGGAATCGTTTAAATGCGACCATTTTAAGTGCTTACCATAATGGATCCATCATGTTGTTCAACGGGTATACAGATGATGCGCAATTGCATGCGCGAACCTCAAGCTTTAAATGGGGCGCCCAGGTCCAGCGCGATTTGTTTACGGATGTACTCAGTGAATGGCGAATGATTGATTCATCAGGATACAGTTTGCCACAGGCGAATCCGCAGGAAGTGACATTGTATGAAACGATCAAAGGAAACCTCAACCTTACAAACTACAAAGTGAGTGGATTCACACAATGGAACCTCACCTGGTCCACAACAAAAAAGAACTATCCAGTTAACATTCTTAAAAAATTCAAAACGGGCGATGTGAAGTCCGTTCAAGAATATTCCAAAGTCATCAAAGAATCCAACAGTAAATTCGCCTTAGCAACTGGATTAAGAGGTGGATATACAGCGGTAAATCACGAGCCTTATTTTACACCACGCTTTAGTTTAACTTATTTTCCAAGAGCCTATATGGTTCAAAACAATCGCATTGTGCGAAGAAATTTGAGTTATCGCCTATCAAGCGGGTTATATTATCAACCACCTTTTTACCGGGAATTCAGAACCTTTGATGGGAAATTAAACCTGAATGTTCGTGCACAGAAATCCATGCATGTCGTGGCGGCCACCGACTTGTTTTTTGAAATGTGGGGCAGGGAAAAACCGTTTAAATTCACGGGAGAACTCTATTACAAGTACTTGTGGGATGTTAATCCATATGAAATCGAAAACGTGCGAACACGGTATTACGCGGATAATAACGCCGTTGCCTATGCCTATGGAATCGATATGAATGTCCACGGTGAATTCGTGAAAGGAATAGAATCATTCTTTAAAGTTGGATTGATGCGTACGCGTGAAGACATCTTAAATGATCATTTCACAGAGTACTACAACGCAGCAGGTGAGCGAATTATTTTTGGATATAGTCAGGACCAAAACGTAGTGGATAGCAACGTTGTTTTCCCGGGTTATGTGCCTCGTCCAACCGATCAATTACTAACCATTGGTGCCTTGGTACAAGATCAAATGCCTGGATTCGAACAATTTTCCGTTCAAATGGGCTTGCAGTTTGGATCAAGACTTCCTTATGGACCACCCGATTTCACCCGCTACAAAGACACCTTGCGCATGAAGTCTTATTTTCGGGTTGACCTCGCACTATCTTATGATTTATTGAAAGGTGGAAATGCCGTAAAAAAATCATTCCTAAGAAAATGTGAAGCAGCCTCTATTTCTCTCGAAATTTTCAATTTGTTGGGAATCAATAATGTCCTTTCGAAACAATGGATTCAAGATGTGGAAGGAAAATACTACGCGATTCCAAATTACTTAACCTCTCGTCGATTCAACCTAAAGTTAAGTATCTCAATTTAAAGAAGGGGCAAAGAGGAATTTATTCGGTGAAATCAACTCTGTTTTTACGGCATACATTACAATTCCTGCTGTATTTTTTACACCCAACTTGGCCATAATGTTCTTGCGATGCGTGTTCACGGTATGCTTACTTAAAAACAAATGCTCTGCGATCAACTCATTGGTTTGACCCTCCGCAATTAATATGATGATTTCATTTTCTCGTTCCGATAAAATAACGGGTTCGCAGCTGAACGACTCAAAGTCTAAGTCATTGACATCGATGTTGGCACGTTGAATGGTTTCTAAGATTTGTCCACAAAAGAATTTGTTGCCGCGACTTGTCTCACTCACCGCAGTCACAATCTCACTCAATTCACAGTCCTTCTTCACGTAACTTGTTACGCCAGAGCGAAGCGCATCAACCAATGTTTGCGCACTTTGCGCGCTGGTAACCGCTAAAAACTTAACCGTTTGAAACTTGGTGGAAACACGCTGAATCGTGTCAATGGTAAATCCTTCTGATGTGAAATCAATTAACACAATAGAAGCTCCAAAAGCAGCTAATTGTGCGACCAGTTCCTTTTCATTTCTAGCCTCTCCAACTATGGCAACATTCAACTCCGCCGTTAACACGGTGCGAAGTCCGAGTCGGATCAAGTCATTGCTATCTGCTAAAATTAAATTCACCTTATTTAGAATTAATATAAACAAAGGTACGGGACATTTAAAAACAAAACGCAAAAATCCTTGTGTATTTTCAACAAGGTATTCACAAGTTCAGTGGAAGAAACTACCTTTGTTTTGTGAAAACAGATATTGGACAAGACATTGCCTGCGCGATTTCCTTTTTAAAACAAGGTGAAACAGTTGCCATTCCCACAGAAACGGTTTACGGATTAGCGGCAGATGCAATGAATGAGGATGCTGTTATGAAAATTTTCGAGGCAAAAGGACGTCCAACCTCGAATCCATTGATTTTGCATTTTCCCAGTATCGAAGCGATTCATCCCTATGTCACCGAATTTCCGGATACCTTACTTCAACTTGCCACACAGTTTTGTCCAGGTCCACTGACCTTCATTCTGCCTAAAAGCAGCTTGGTTCCATCCTTGATTACTGCCGGACAAGAAACCGTAGCGGTTCGTGTTCCCGAGCATCCGATGACTTTAGAATTATTGCGGTCCATTGATTTTCCCATTGCAGCACCTAGTGCCAATCGCTATGGGGGAATTAGTCCAACCACAGCGCAACATGTTTCCTCTCAACTCAACGAACGTATTCCCTATATTTTGGACGGTGGAGCTTGTCAGACCGGACTCGAATCAACCATCATCGGATTAGCAGAGGGAAAAGTCATTGTGTATCGCTTAGGGGGAATTCCACTAGAAGAACTATCTAATAGCTTAGGATATATCCCTGAAGTAAAAAATGATGTACACGAAGGTGTGCGTACCAGCGGAATGGTCAAGTATCATTATGCTACAGAGACGCCCTTACATTTTTTAAGGAAACAGGAATACAAAGATTCAGATGGCACGATTCTATTTTCGAAGAAGGGAACTCACACAACTTCTATAAACGCGTATTTTTTAAGCGAAGACGGAGACTTAAATGAAGCGGCCAAAAACTTATATGCAGCACTTCACGAAATGGATCAGCGCCATTTCACACGTATTTTCATCGAAGAGTTTCCAAATATTGGACTCGGGAAAACGATGAACGACCGCTTGAAGCGCGCTACAGCCAAATTCGATTAATTAGATCCTGAAACGTATGCGCATAAAAAAAGCCATCATTTCTGATGGCTTCCAAATATAGTGAATCAACCTCTTATTTAAGGTGACGTCCGTAACGGTTTTTGAATTTGTCAATACGACCTGCAGTATCCACAAACTGAGCAATTCCTGTAAAGAATGGGTGAGATTTGTGAGAGATATCCAATTTGAACAATGGATACTCATTTCCATCTTCGTATTGAATGGTTTCTTTCGTAATGGCACATGAAGGGCACAAAAACATATAATCGTTAGACATGTCTTTAAATACAACAAGTCTGTAATCTTCTGGGTGTATATCTTTTTTCATTTAACTGAGTTTCTTATTCGGAAATGGATTGCAAATTTAGCTAATTCTTTTTGAAAAACAAGAAAAAAGGGAAAAATCCTTTTTTTTTCTATCATTTGAACAATTCAAAGGGGATAAATTCTTGAAAACGTTTCAATCAAGGGTATTTCGACGACTACATTTGTACAGATTTATCAGATGAAATTTAAAGACGCACAAGCTATTCAAACCATTGCTGCATTGCTCCACTGTAAAGTTATGGGGAATACGGCACAACTTGTCACGGGAATCAATGAAATTCACATGGTTGAATCTGGAGACGTGGTGTTTGTTGACCACCCAAAGTACTACCAAAAAGCACTAGAATCAGCTGCTAGTGTAGTCATCATCGACCAAGAAGTCGCTTGTCCAGAAGGAAAATCTTTGTTGATTCACTCGAATCCATTTGACGCGTTTAATTTCTTAGTCAAAACGTTTCATGCGGAATTCGAAAGAAATGAACCAGTTGTCCATGATTCTGCATTCATCGCACCAAATGTATTTCTCGGTAAGAACGTACATATTGGTGAAAATTGCGTGCTTCATGCAGGTGTCTATATAGCGGAGAATACGACCATTGAAGCAAATGTGATTATTGGTCCAAATTCTGTTATTGGCTATGATGCTTTTTATTACAAAAAAAAGGAAACTGGTTTAGAACGTATGATTTCATGTGGAGGAGTGCATATTGAGTCCAATGTGGAAATTGGCGCATTGTGTACGATCGACCGAGGTGTCACAGGAACAACACACGTTGGAATGGGGACTAAAATAGATAACCAAGTTCATATCGGACATGATGCACAAATCGGTAGAAACGTACTAATTGCGGCCGCATGTGGGATTTCAGGATGCGTTGAAATCGGAGACAATGCAACCATTTGGGGACAAGTTGGAATGGCTAGTGGAGTTAAGATTGGTCAACATGCGACCATTCTTGGTCAATCTGGGGTGACAAAAAATGTTCCCGATGAAGCTGAATTTTTTGGAACTCCTGCGGGACCCGTTAAACATAAATTCAAAGAACTGGCATTTCTGAGAAATCAAGCCAAAATAGCGCCATGAGATTCAATACGGGAAAAGAACTAATGTCTCAACTTGAAATGAAGGACAACCGCCTTCATTCCTTGTTGGAGATTACCAATGCCCTTAATTCCAACTTACCCGTCGAATCCTTATTCAAAATTTTCTCCTTTATTCTGAAGGAACAACTCAGTTTCAGTCGCTTTGTCCTTTTCATACAAGAAGAAGAATGGCATTGTCCGGTGAAAGTTGGGTACAAGGGAAAAGTGGACATCCAATTAGTAGAAGACGAACTTTATCGCTTTAAGGAAATCACCTTGGTGGAATCCTCTAATTCCAGTTTACTCAGTGATTTTCAAGCAGTAATACCCGTTAGTCACCAAGGAAAACCACTGGCTTATTTACTCATTTCGACGATTGGTAAGAAAGAAGACCTGGAACCGGCACACTTTTCATTTGCGCAAACCTTGGCAAATATCATTTCGGTTGCCGTAGAAAACAATCGATTGGTGAAGCAGCACATCATCAAGGAACGCATATCAAAGGAACTAGAATTGGCCTCCGAGATGCAAAAGATGCTTTTTCCTTCTGAATTGCCGTCCAATCGAAAAATGGACCTATCTGGTCGCTACATTCCTCGTCACGCAATCGGTGGAGATTACTACGACTTCATTCCACTTGGTGATGAAGAATACATTATTTGCATTGGAGATGTGAGTGGAAAAGGGATCTCTGCTGCTATGTTGATGGCTAATTTCCAAGCGACTATTCGGACCTTGTTTAAGTACCAACGTTTTGAAATGTCCTTTTTAATGGAGGAATTAAACAAACTCGTCATGAAAAGCGCAAAGGGTGAGAAGTTCATTACGTTTTTCCTTGCGCATTATAACGCATACACACGTAAAATGACCTACGTGAACGCCGGACACAATCATCCAATTCTCTTGAACGGTAGGAAAGTAACGATGTTAAAAGACGGCTGTATCGGACTAGGTATGTTGGACGAACTTCCAAGCATAAAAATCGGAAAACTGGTGTTGAATCCAAACACCACGTTTGTGCTTTTCACAGATGGCGTGGTTGAATTGGAAAATGAAGCAGGTGAACAATTTGGCGTAGAACGACTCATCAAAAATGTTCAAGCTTATTCCCCTTTGAAGATGGAGGACATGAACAACATCATTTTCTCGAAACTCGAAGACTGGAAAGGTCCACTGAACTATGTGGATGATACAGCGATTTTTAGCTGCAAGTTTTTCTGATATTTATTTTCCAAACTGAAAACGGAGAGAAAACACGTGGGTGTAATAGTTGGTCTTTACATCCCCTAGTCGCGTAAACGCATAATCTAACTGCATGTTTTTCAATTTCACCCCAATGCCCAAATTCGGTTGAATCCCCCAATAATTCGATTGATCAAAATTGGTAAACTGCTGAATGTTCGATACACCTCCACGCAGTTTAAATAGGTTTTTATAATTCAAACAAAGTCCGAGATGCGGATCAAAAGAAGCGACATTGGTTCTTAGCAAAACGTTACGTTTTCCATCAGTCGTCATGTCGAGATCCAATTCTGCAGCTAGGTTCAGTCCTTTTTTTCCTAGATCCACATTGCCCGACGTAGCAAAAATGAAACGAGGCAAGGTCAATTCGATGCCATTTGTAGGAATGTCATTTTGAGTCGCTTGAAAAACAGATTGCATTTCCGGAGTTAAGTCAAAAATCCATGCATTAAAGGTCGAGGTGATGTCCCTAGCCATTACCCCAAATTTCCAATGCTTTGGTAATTGATATTGCCAACCTGCATCTAATCCAAATCCCCATGAATGCGCAAAATCACCGATATTTCGGTAAATGATTTTGGCATTTCCACCTACACTCATTCCCTTTACTTTCATACGTTTCGCATAAGATCCGATAAACGCATAATCCGCCGCTGTAAACAATTGAACATTGTCGTAATTCACGACCCCGTTGTTGTCAATTAATTGCGTCGTATTTGGAATATCATCAACCCCGAATCGCATGAACGAAAATCCGACCACATGGTCTTCGTCCAATTTATAACTATAAGCGACGTGATCATATTTTGCAATTCCCGCGAAATATTCAGAGTGCATTAAACTCGCCTCCATTTTTGTTGATTGCTGAAGGAGTCCTGCCGGATTCCAATACGTCGCATTTACGCCTTCTGTACTCGCCACGACTGCATTTCCCATGGAAAATGCATCAGCTCCAACACCGAGGGATAAAAATTCATTGGAATATTTGGGAGCAATGTCGCCTTGTGACCAGGCAAAGGAGCACAGGACGGAGAGAAAAAGTACGAGGGAACAAAATTGATTCATGTGACAATAACTTCTTTTTTCATTAAAAATTGTGCGATTTACACAAATCCAACAATAATTTCAGATCAAATTTCAGATTTATTCTAAATTTACCCCAAATAACAATCATGTTTGGACTTGCGAATTTACTAACTGCTGCGAATTTATGTTGCGGAATCGTATCAATTATTTTCACATTGAGTGGAAGGTTAGATTTGGCCGCTATGTTTTTACTGTTTTCCGTAGTGGCAGATTTTGCGGATGGATTTGTCGCAAGACTGACCAAAACGAGTGGTGAACTCGGAAAACAATTAGATTCATTGGCTGATGTGGTTTCTTTCGGTGTGGCTCCGGGTATCTTTATGATGGTCATGATTGTTTTGGGAGTTGACTACAGCGCAGTAATTGACTTAAAACTAAGTAATTCCGTCGAGGACACCCAAAAGTATTTTGTTTTTAATCAAATTATGGCCTGGTTTGCTTCCTTGTCATACGACGTGAACAATTCCTTCCAAGCCTCCATAAAATACCTACCTTTTACCGCATTAATGATTCCATTTTTCTCCATGTTCCGCTTGGCGAAATTCAACATTGATACGCGACAAAGCGATAAATTTATTGGCGTTCCAACGCCTTTAAGCACCTTCTTTTTCTTGTTTTTTCCTTTATATTTTTGGTATCAAAAAGAAAACTGGGGACATCAAAGCGACTTTATTTATGGCTTATTTGATTGTTACACGCTTGCGGCAATTTGTGTATTGTTCTCTGTATTGATGATTGCTCCGCTTCCACTCATTGCCTTGAAGTTTAAATCTTGGGACTGGCGCGAAAATACTTATCGCTATTTACTTGTTATCATTTCGTTGATAAGTATTCCCATTTTCTTTATCTGGTCGATACCAATAATTGTAATTTTGTACCTGATTTTATCCATCATTGAACACAATCAAAGTAAAAAACATGAAATTCAAAGCTGAAATTGATGTAATGCCACTAGATGCACTTTTAGACCCACAGGGGAAAGCAGTCTCTCAATCCATGAAAAACATCGGTCTTTCCGAAATTGAAGGCGTACGCATCGGGAAACACATTCGCTTATTTGTTGAAGCTGATTCTAAAGCAGCTGCAGAAGAAAAAGTAACCTTGGCTTGTCAAAAGATGTTGGCAAACCAAATTATGGAAAGTTTCCACTTCACGGTTACAGAAGCGTAAGATGTCATCGGGTTTCCGAACCTTTAATCCGACTCAGAACACTTGGAATGCGGAAGAATATCTTCGTACACCTGACATTCAACTGAATCAACAACTCAAGCTGCTTCCGACCGCTCAAGATTCGTATCGACGTCTTTCGGGCTTGAAGCGTGCAGACTTTTTGCATGCCATTCATCGATTACTGCAAAAAAGGATGGAAATCATTAAGGATTTCTACCTCAAAGAAAGTGGACTTTCCGAGAGTCGATTTGAAACAGAATGGAAGCGAACACTCGACACGATTATCCTTTTTGAGCAATACCTCAGAAGTCAATTGTCGTTTGAGAAGAAGGAAGATTTACCGGTTGATTCCGTTCAGATGCGGAAAGTAGCTTTACCGATAGGACCCATACTTGTTTTAGGGTCAAGTAATTTTCCACTCGCCTATTCCACTGTTGGCGGAGACACCGTTGCGGCATTCGCCGCAGGATGTTGCGTCATTGTCAAAGCGCATCCCATGCATGCTGGCACGAGTTCTCTTGTCGCAGCATGTATCGAAGAGGCAAGAACAGCATTAAATTTACCCGAAGGATTATTCACACATGTCTTGGATGACGGCATCGAGCTTGCTCAACAACTGTGTCTCGATGAACGCATTCAAGGAGTAGGATTTACCGGAAGTTTTAAAGGTGGAAAAGCGCTCATGGATTTAGCACAAGCTCGAAAAAATCCAATTCCAGTTTTCGCCGAAATGGGAAGCGTCAATCCAGTCCTTGTTCTTCAAGACTTGAGCATAGATCAACAGCAACACGCAGCAAAGAAACTGGCTTTTTCCATTGGCAACGACGCCGGACAATTCTGCACAAAACCTGGGGTGATTTTTATTCCCAAGGGGGAAATGGGGTCCTCTTTCTTAACAATGCTTACCAAAGCTTTTAGTGAAATTTCACCTGTACCGATGTTGCACCCTCGCATCCATGAAAATTTCGAAAAACGCAGAATAGAAATTGTTTCAGTGAAAGGCGTTCAAAAACATACATACCAGGGAGCATTAAATGGAATTGAGGGAAGAAGCACACTTGCTGAAACAGAAATCTCCATATTTCTTCAATCGCAGTCCATGCACGAAGAAGTTTTTGGTCCGTTTAGCCTAATAGTTAGGTATGAAAACAGTGAAGAACTAAGGGCCGGGATTCAAGCGCTTTCCGGACAACTAACGGGAAGTATATTTTTTGGAAATCACTCCGAACAAGTCGATGAGTGGATTCATTTACTCGCTAATAAAGTAGGTCGAATCATTTTAAATGATGTCCCAACAGGTGTGCGAGTACTGGAAACAATGCACCATGGCGGACCTTTTCCAGCAAGCAGTGACGCAAGATTCACGGCAGTTGGACCCGACAGTATGTTGCGATTTCAAAAGTATGTAACGATTCAGCAACAAAACATAACTTAAAAAAAAGATTTGTCGTAATTTTGATTAAAATTTCTATCATGGAAGATCAGCAAACACCAAAAAATTCAAACGGTTTATACCTTGGATTTATTTTCATTTTACTTATTGGAATCGCTTCTTTAGCCTACGCATGGTCGTCTCAACGAACGAAACTCAATCAATGCCGAAATGAAAATGCGCAATTAATCAACGACATGGCGAGCATGGAGGATATGCTTGGTGGGTATGTGAATGTTGGAGATCTCTCCAAAGATTTGAAGAAAGATTTTCGAAACATGCTCAATAATTATGACAAGTTAATCGAAATGGATGCATCCAAAGCAGATTCCTTGAATAAGCAGAAAGACCGCATCAATGACCTTTTGAAAAAAGTGGAGAGTGGTAAATTGAGTTACCGTGAACTCATGAAGGTCCGCAAGGAAAATGAAACGCTACGAGGAATTATGCGAAGCTATGTTCGCACGATCGATTCCTTGAATACGCTAAACATCAAAATTGGAACTGAATTGGTGGAAACATCAGCCAAATTGAGTACGACATCCTCGGAACGAGATGAATACCGAAAAGCAGCAGAAACGAGTCAGCAGCAAGTCAAAAAAGGAAGTAAACTTCAAGCCTATAACATTCAATCAACGGCCTTGAGACTGAAGTTAAACAACATGCCAGAGCCGACGGATAAAGCGAAAAATGCGGTTCAAATCAAAAGTAGCTTTACCCTATCGGAAAACATCCTTGCAAATGCAGGAAAGAAAGTTGTTTACATGCAGATAATTGCACCAGATGGACAAACACTTCAATCGAAGGCAAACTACATATTGGAGACAGAAAATGGCAGCGTTGCTTATTCGGAGCGAAAAGAAATTGACTACCAAAATGAAGCGATTGATCTAACGATATACTACATCATCAAAGGCGAAGGCTTACAGAAAGGATCTTACAAAGTGAGCATCTTTTGTGACGGGAATTTGATTGGAACAGATGCTTTTTCATTAAAATAACAGATGGACGCAAGAGAACAAGGATTTGTTGATGTAGAAATTAGCGTCAATGGATTAGGGACGGTTACTTTCGGACATCCCATGAGCAATTCTTTGCCTGGTAAGGTTTTAAGAAAGCTGGCTCAAACAATTACTGAACTGGGTAACAATATGGACGTACGCGTCATCCTATTGAAGTCTGAAGGCGAACGAGCGTTCTGTGCTGGAGCTAGTTTTGATGAATTAATCGCTATTGAGGACCTGCAAACAGGACACGAATTCTTTTCCGGATTTGCACGCGTCATCAACGCTTGTCGCACATGTCCGAAATTCATCATTGGAAGAGTACAAGGAAAAGCAGTTGGAGGTGGAGTTGGAATTGCTTCATCCGTAGACTATTGTTTTGCGACAACGCGTGCTGAGGTCAAATTATCCGAGTTAGCTGTCGGTATAGGTCCATTTGTTGTTGGTCCAGCAGTTGAACGCAAAATCGGCTTAGCAGCCATGAGTGAATTAGCCATCAACGCGACGGAATGGCGATCAGCGGCATGGGCAAAAGAAAAAGGACTTTACACGGATATTTATGAAGATGCAGCGTCCATGGATTTGGAAATTCAGCGCTTAATCACACAATTGATCTCTTCTAATCCAGAGGCGATGTCCGAATTGAAGCAAATTTTCTGGCAAGGAACTGCACATTGGGATCAACTTTTAATGGATCGCGCTGCCATTAGCGGTCGACTCGTATTGAGTGAATTCACAAGAAATGCCATTTCTGCATTTAAAGCGAAATAAATTCTTCTTTTTTTCTCTTTTCTTTTGTATTTAATCACAATAGTTGTATCTTTGCACCCCTAATTTTAGGGTTTATTCGTTTTTTATTTAATAAAAAGTACCGTGAATACATTAAGTTACAGAACGTTATCTGGCAACACTGAAACCGCAGACAAAAAGTGGTTTGTTGTAGATGCAGAAGGTCAAACAGTAGGTAGATTAGCTAGTAAAGTGGCTAAAATCATCCGAGGAAAATACAAAACCTGTTATACTCCGCATGCGGATTGTGGCGACAATGTAATTGTCATCAATGCAGAGAAAGTTGCATTTTCAGGAACTAAGTTAGAGGACAAGGAATACGTGCGTTTCTCTGGTTATCCAGGTGGACAACGATTCACGAAAGCTGAAGACATGTTGAAAAAGCACCCTGAGCGCTTGATCGAGAAAGCGATTAAAGGAATGTTGCCAAAAAATACACTTGGTCGTAAATTATACACCAATTTAAAAGTTTATACAGGGGCTGAGCACAAACACGAAGCGCAGCAACCCCAGTTATTAAATCTTGATACACTCAAATAAGAATCATGGAAATAATTAATGCTCTAGGTAGAAGAAAAACAGCAGTTGCTCGCGTTTACATGTCAAAAGGTAGCGGGAAAATCGTTGTGAATAAAAAAGAAATGAAGGTAATGTTTCCAATTGATGTACTTCAAGGAAAAATCAACCAACCATTTATATTAACAGATACTGTGGGTCAATTCGACATCAAAGTAAATGTTATGGGTGGTGGAATTAATGGTCAAGCAGAAGCAATTCGTTTGGGTATTTCCAGAGCACTTGTTGAGTTATCTGCAGATTACAAACCATTATTGAAAGCAGAAGGCTTGATGACACGTGACCCGAGAATGGTTGAACGTAAGAAACCAGGTCAACCGAAAGCACGTAAGAAATTCCAGTTCTCGAAACGTTAATTTTCGAGAATTAGGTTGTTTAGCATCCAAACGTCGGAGTACCTACAATCATTGGTTGTCCCTCCCTCGTTGCTTAACTCATTATATTAGGAACGTAAACAAAAACAAAATATGTCTAAATTAAAATTTGAAACTTTACTAGAAGCAGGTGTTCACTTTGGTCACTTGAAAAGAAAATGGAACCCAGCAATGGCTCCTTACATTTTTGAAGAGAAAAAAGGAATCCACATCATCGATTTGAACAAAACAATCGTTCATTTGGATCAAGCATGTGCAGCAATGAAACAAATTGCTAAATCTGGTAAAAAAATATTATTCGTAGCAACAAAAAAACAAGCGAAAGAACTCGTTTCTGAGCGTGTAGCTAAAGTGAATATGCCTTTCGTTACAGAACGTTGGACAGGTGGAATGTTAACAAACTTCCAAACAACACGTAAGTCCATCCGTAAAATGGCCATGATCGACAAAATGAAGTTAGATGGTTCATGGGAGACGTTAAATAAACGTGAGAAATTATTCAAAACACGTCAAAGAGAGAAATTAGAAAAAACGTTTGGTTCTATCGCTGACATGACGCGTCAACCAGCTGCTATTTTCATCATTGATATCTTAAAAGAACACATCGCATTAGCGGAAGCTCGTCGTTTGAACATCCCTACTTTTGCCATGGTGGATACAAACTCCAATCCTAAATTAGTTGACTTCCCTATTCCATCGAATGATGATGCAACGAAATCAATTGCGTTAATCATGGACCATATCTGTGAAGCTATTCGCGAAGGATTAGAAGATCGTAAAAACTTGAAAGCAGGCGAAGAAGGAGCAGATGCAAACGCACCAATTGCTGAAGCAGCACCAGTTGTTGAAGCAGCACCTGTTGTTGTTGAGACTCCTGTAGCTAAAGAAACTCCAGTTGTTGAAGAAGCTCCAGTAGCTGAAGAAACTCCGGTTGTTGAAGAAACTCCAGTAGTTGAAGAAACTCCAGTAGTTGAAGAAGCTCCGGTTGTTGAAGAAACTCCAGTTGTTGAAGAAGCTCTAGTTGTTGAAGAAACTCCAGTAGTTGAAGAAGCTCCGTTTGTTGAAGCAGCAGCTACAGAAGAAACGACAGAAAGTTCAGCAGAATAATTCATATTTAAAAATAAAAAGGTCATGGCAATTACAGCTTCAGATGTAAACAAATTGCGTCAACAAACAGGCGCTGGAATGATGGACTGCAAAAACGCATTGGTTGAAGCTGATGGTGATTTTGAAGCAGCAGTAGATATTCTTCGTAAAAAAGGTCAAAAGATTGCTGCAAAACGCGGTGACAATGATGCGAAGGAGGGTGTAATTATGGCACAAGCTTCAGCTGATGGAAAGTCTGGTGTTATTCTTACCTTAAACTGTGAAACTGATTTCGTTGCGAAAACAGAAGGTTATGTTGCAATGGTTCAATCATTAGTGGACATCGCTTTGGAAAAAAGACCATCGTCTATAGAAGAGTTAAAAGCATTACCGTTTGACGCTCGTTTGTCTGTAGAAGAAAAAATCATCGAGCAAGTAGGTGTAGTTGGAGAGAAATTAGATCTTTCTGGTTACGCAGCGATCAGCGGAAATATTGTTGTTGCGTATAATCACCCTGGAAACCAATTAGCTACATTAGTTGGATTGAGTTCTGGAACGGCTGCCGATATCGCAGAGGCTGGACGTCAAGTTGCGATGCAAGTTGCGGCAATGAATCCAATAGCTATCGATAAAGACGGTGTTGATGCACGTACCATTGAACGAGAAATCGAAGTTGGAAAAGATTTGGCTATCCAAGAAGGAAAACCAGCTGAAATGGCTGAGAAAATTGCTTTGGGTCGTTTAAACAAATTCTTCCAAGAAAACACCTTGTTAAGTCAAGCATTCGTTCGCGATAACAAAATGACCGTGGAACAGTTCTTAAACAGCACGGAGAAAGATTTAACAGTCACCGACTTTAAACGATTCTCCTTAAGTTAATATTTAAAAAAAAAGCTATCGTTTGATAGCTTTTTTTTTGTGATTAAATTTCCTAACTAAACGATTTGTATATTTGCTCAATCCTTTTCATATGACCTATAAACGTATCCTTCTAAAATTAAGTGGCGAATCCCTAATGGGTGCAAAACAATTTGGAATAGACAACCAACGAATCAATAGCTATGCTGTTCAAATAAAAGAATTGAACGAAAATGGCGTTGAGGTGGCTATTGTTATCGGAGGTGGGAATATCTTTCGCGGTGTGCAAGCCGAAGAAGGTGGAATGGATCGCACACATGGTGATTACATGGGAATGTTAGCTACCATGATTAACTCCATGGCATTGCAATCAGCTCTCGAAGCCAATGGTGTGTCAACACGCTTACTTTCTGCTATTGAAATGAAAGAAATCGCTGAGCCATTCGTGAGACGCCGAGCTGTTCGTCATTTAGAAAAGGGACGCGTGGTGATTTTTGGAGCTGGAACAGGAAATCCGTTCTTCACAACCGATTCCGCTGCTTCTCTGAGAGCTATAGAAATCAATGCAGAAGTCATTTTAAAAGGAACGCGCGTAGATGGTATTTATACGGCGGATCCTGAGAAAGATAAAACAGCCACTAAATACGATCAGATTTCCTTCGATGAAGTCTATTCAAAAGGCCTGAATGTCATGGACCTCACGGCATTTACACTGTGTAAAGAAAATAATTTACCCATTATCGTTTTCGATATGGATACCCAAGGTAATTTGAAAAAATTAATGTCTGGTGATAAAGTAGGAACAATCGTTTGTAATTAAAAAAAGATGACGGAAGAACTAACTATGATTTATGATGACTTTAAGGTTTCCAATAATAAAACCTTCAGTCACCTAGAAACTGAACTCACGAAAATACGTGCTGGAAAAGCTTCTCCTGCGATGCTTGGCGGTGTGATGGTTGACTATTATGGCTCCATGACTCCACTGCAACAAGTAGCAAATGTAAATACTTCAGATGCGCGAACTATTTTGGTTCAACCATGGGAAAAAGCCATGCTAAACGAAATTGCTCGCGGAATCATCAATGCTAATATTGGATTGAATCCACAAAATAACGGGGAGCAATTAATCATTACTGTTCCACCTTTAACGGAAGAACGTCGCCGCGATTTAGTGAAACGGGCGAAAGGTGAAGCGGAAAATGCCAAAGTAGGTGTGCGGAACAACCGTAAAGATGCGATTGACATGATCAAAGAATTGAAAAATGATGGACTTTCCGAAGACATGGCTAAAAGCGCAGAAGAAGAAGTTCAAAAAATCACCAATATCGCTATCAAAAAGATTGATGACTTGGTTGAAATCAAAGAGAAAGATATCATGACCGTGTAAGCGGAATTCATAGAATTCATAAGAAAGACCGACACTTGTTGGTCTTTTTTCGTTTTACGACATTGCTTTTATGATTTCCTCTTTGCTTAGGCTTGTATGTAAACGAATTTCCCCATGAGCTGCCAAAAGGAATGGAATGGAATGATCCAAGCACAAATCCAAATCATGGGTAGACAATACAATACACTTATTCTTTTCCGCTGAAAGGAGCTTTAGCAAGGCCAATAATTTTTTTCGATTGATGTAATCTAAAAAAGCGGTCGGTTCATCCAATAAAATAACGGGAGTCTCCTGCACGAAAGCTCTTGCCACGGCACAAAGTTGACGCTCGCCATCACTGATTTCATCGGTGAATTTTTCAAGCAAATGTGTAATGGACAAATCCGTCGCCACACTTTCCACAATGTGCCAGTCTTTGGTGCCTAAACGGCCGAATAAATCTGTATATGGTGCTCTGCCTAATGCCAAATAATCTTTCACCTTTAAATACTCCACACCTTCGAAGCGCGTATCCACAAGGGAAATCGTTTCTGCTATTTCTTGGGCATTCAAACGTGAAACGAATTGACCATTTATGGTGATATCCCCGGCTAATTGTTTTTGAAGACCTGCCATCGTTTGAATCAAGGTGGATTTTCCAATTCCATTTCTACCCACTAAAGCGTATACCTTTCCCGCCTCTAACAATAGATGCTCAGAAGACAATAATTCACATTGATAACCAATACGCAGCTCTTGTAATTGTATCATCTCAGTTTACGCATTAATAAGAATACAACAAAAGGAGCACCGATGATGGAAGTAATCGCGTTCAATGGAATACTGATGTGTCCCTCTAATACTTGAATAAACGCATCCGTTAAGAGAAGGAAAATAGCTCCTATGAAGCAATTTCCAATGATTAAATAACGGTGGTTAGACGTTTGAAATAAAATCCTGGTCAAATTTGGTATGGCAATTCCAACAAAGGCAATTGGACCACAAAAAGCGGTAATTAATCCCGCAAACAAAGCCGTCAACAATAATACAAACATGCGCATTGATTTTATAGGCAGTCCTAATAAGGCGGCTGACTTCTCCCCTATTACCAGCATATTTAAGGGCTTGACTAATAAGAATGATGCAGCAATTCCAACCAAAAAAATCAAGGAAATAAATCCTAGTTGTCCGAATTCTACTTGCTGCAGCGAGCCCATAGACCACATTGTATAGGATTTCAACGATTCAGCACCCGCAAAGGATTCCAAGATGGAGACAATCGCAGAGGTGAAACTCCCAAACATCAATCCAACCAACAACAAAGAAATCTGAGATTTTAAACGCTGTGCGACGGCCATCATGAGGAGTCCAGCAGCAAATGCGCCTATTAATGCTGTTCCGATTAAACCGAAATTTGACTGAAAAAACTGTATAGATGTCATTAAACTCAAGGCAATCAGTAAACTTGCCCCTGAATTAATCCCTAGGACATAGGGCCCTGCTAATGGATTCTTAAACAAGGTTTGCATCAACATTCCCGATAAAGACAATCCAGCTCCTGCGAACAAGGCCATAGCTAAGCGTGGAATTCTGAATTCTCTTACCAGCACATGCGTGGTGTTATTAGCGTCGTAATTCCAAAACGAATCAAAGAAAGAAGCATACGAAATCTCAATTTGACCGGCCATTAAATGGAGATACATGGCTATGGGTAAAAAACACAGCAAACAAATCATTATCCATTTTAAACTCCAATCTTTCATTTCACTTCTTGATAAAAATGAAGGCCCTTTGTGGTTTTTCCCGCGGCAATTCGAGCAAGATCTTCCAGTAACCAATCTGGCCGTAAGGTACTAAATTCCCAATACTTATTACTGTTGTGCGTGTAACAAAATATTTTTGAATCCTTGAAAAAAGGCAAGTATTTAGCTTTTGGATGAACGCAAATGATTTCCTTTTTTGTTGAGAATCCCGGATTCAACCATATTTTCACGTTGGATCCATCCTTCATGATTTTCTCTCTGGAATAGGCAACACTTCCTGTTCCCTTTGTTTGATGATACACGTAATTCAAACCAGCGTTTCTAAAAATATCCGCCATAAAACTCTCACCCGCTGGGGCATACCAAAAATCTCCCGTTACGTTTCCTGAAATCATTTCGCTTGAAACTATGTTGGAGTTCTTTGAACGATTATATGCAAGTTCAATGGTGCGAAATAACTGAATTGCCTCTGAGACTTTTCCGCTTAAAACACCAAAAAGCAAGATCCATTCCGCCCGACCCAATGCCGTTTGTTCTCGCCAATCAAAGTTTGGAATGCAGTGAATGCCTAATTTTTCCAATCGCTTTTCTTGAGAAAATGAACCAGAGAATGCACTGTAAATCACATATTCAGATTTTGAACGCAGCAATTGATCCACAGACATAGATTGTTCGTTCTGCAATGCAATAATCTGTTTCTGTTGGAATCGTTTTAAGACTTTTGGACTGTAGACATATCGAATATCTGTGATCGCCGCGATGCGCTTCTCTTCGTTTAATGCCGATAACATGCCGATATGAGTAGCCGATAAGACCGCTACATTTTTAGCTGGAGAAGAAATATTCAGGTGAAAATGTTGGTTCTTCCGATCTGGATGTTGAATGCGAATCAGGTACCCATTCTTCGTTTTAATTACGCCTAGGTATTTACTGTGGTGACAGATATTGACTTCTGATGATTTCGTTTGTTGGCTTTGCTTCACTTGATGCAAACAAGAAGCAAGTATCACCAAAAGAACAACCAAGAAGAACCTCATCTATTAATATTGTTCAGATTCATTCGGGAAGTCTCCAGACTGTACATCTTTGATATATGCATGGAAGGAATTCATCATTTGCTCGTGTAAATTATTGTACTTACGTAAAAACCGTGGATTGAATTCGTTATTAATTCCCAACATATCGTGCACCACAAGAACTTGTCCGTCTACACCATTTCCAGCACCAATCCCAATAATAGGAATCGAGACCATTTTTGCCACTTGTGCTGCCAATTGCGCAGGTATTTTTTCCAGCACAATTGCAAAGCATCCAACTGCTTCTAACGCCTTCGCATCTTCAATCAAGCGTTGTGCCTCTTCGTCTTCTTTCGCACGGACTACATACGTCCCGAATTTATAAATAGATTGTGGTGTCAATCCTAAATGTCCCATAACAGGAATTCCTGCCGTTAAAATGCGTCCAATAGATTCGATGATTTCTTGTCCACCCTCCAATTTAACTGCATGTCCTCCAGATTCTTTCATGATTTTAATCGCACTGGACAGTGCCTCTTTGGAATTTCCTTGATAGGATCCAAAGGGCATATCCACCACAACCAATGAACGTTGTACTGCACGTACCACAGAAGATGCATGATAGATCATTTGATCTAAGGTGATTGGCAAGGTTGTTTCATGTCCCGCCATCACATTGGATGCGGAATCTCCAACTAAAATCACATCGATTCCAGCCTCATCCACAATGCGCGCCATGGAAAAGTCATAGGCCGTAAGCATCGAGATTTTTTGTCCGGCATTCTTCATTTCATGAAGGGTATGCGTCGTTACTTTTTTTACGTTTGAATGAACTGACATAGTTTCGTTTATCCAGCTGACGGATTCCAATGGAACCAAACAATCAGCTTCTTTTAAGTAAAATTAAGGCTTAATCTTTGAATCTACTAATTCGCAAATACGGTGATCGATTTATAAGGAATTCAAATAGGAATCTACGTTTGATTGAATGCGGCGTGTAATGTCAGCCGTTTCTGATTTCACAAATGCATTTCCAGTGATTTTCTCGTAGAGTTCAATGTAACGATCGGTGATCGTGGCAACAAATTCATCGGGCATAAATGGCATTTCCTGTCCATCTAACCCTTGAAAATCGTTTTCAATCAACCATTGACGAACGAATTCTTTGGATAATTGCTTTTGTGCCTCTCCATTCGCTTGTCTTTCCTCATATCCATCTTTGTAAAAATAACGCGATGAATCTGGGGTATGGATTTCATCAATCAAGATTACTTCGCCATTGCGAATTCCGAATTCGTATTTCGTATCTACTAATATCAGTCCACGAGCTGCAGCCATTTCCGTTCCTCGTTGAAACAAAGCACGTGTGTACGCCTCCATTTTTTCATAAATCGCTTGTGGAACGATTCCTTTTGCTAAAATATCCTCTCTAGAAATATCCTCGTCGTGTCCTTCTTCCGCTTTTGTTGCCGGTGTAATGATCGGCTCCGGGAAACGGTCGTTTTCCTTCATTCCTTCCGGAAGAACTACCCCGCACAACATGCGTTTTCCCAATTTATACTCGCGTGCTGAATGTCCAGCTAGGTATCCGCGAATCACCATTTCAACACGAACGGGATCACATGCCAATCCCACAGCTACACTTGGATCAGGAGTGGCAACAAGCCAGTTGGGTACGATGTCTCTTGTTGCGTCTAAAAACATGGTGGCTACTTGATTGAGCACTTGTCCCTTGAACGGAATTCCTTTCGGTAAAATATGATCAAACGCTGAAATTCGATCCGAAGCAACCATGACTAACAATCCATTATCCAAGGTATACACATCGCGTACTTTGCCGTGATATACGTTTGTTTGCCCCTTGAAATTAAAATTTGACTCTGTTATTGCGTTCATGCTTGTTTCTCTTTAAGTTCTTTTTGTGCTTTTGCTTCTATTTCTGCTTTATCGAATGCTTCGATGATTTTCTTTACTAATCGGTGTCTAATGACGTCACTTTGTCCGAGTCTAATCACGCTAATTTCATCCACATCCTTCAACACATCTAAAGCGTATGCTAATCCGGAACGCTGTTTACTTGGTAAATCAACTTGGGACATATCACCTGTTATGATGAATTTAGCTGTCATTCCCATACGCGTCAAGAACATTTTCATTTGCATTTGAGTTGTATTCTGAGCTTCATCTAAAATCACAAATGCTTTATCCAATGTTCGTCCACGCATGAACGCCAGAGGTGCAATTTCGATCACCCCAAATTCAATCATATCCGCTAATTTCTCTGCCGGAATCATGTCTCGCAATGCGTCGTACAATGGCATTAAATACGGATCCAGCTTTTCTTTTAAGTCTCCAGGAAGAAAACCAAGATTCTCACCTGCTTCGACAGCTGGCCTCGTTAAAATGATGCGTTTGACTTCTTTCGCTTTAAGGGCTCGCACAGCCAATGCAACAGCGGTATATGTTTTTCCAGTACCTGCGGGTCCGACAGCAAAAACCATATCGTCTTTATCAACCGCTTGAACCATTTTCTTTTGGTTCACCGTGCGCGCCTTGATTTTTGCTCCACCGTTACCATGAACTAAAATCTCGGATCCATCGTCTGTAGACAGCATTTTTGAACCATCATCGAGCATCAAATTATCAATGTTGTTCTCCGTTAAATGATTAAATATTTGATAATGTTGAATGAGTAAGTTGAATTTACGTTCAAACTCATCCATCACTTCTTCGTCACCATTAAGGGATATCATATTTCCCCGAGCGGTAATTTTAAGTTTCGGGAAGAATGTTTTGATGTGACGCAGGTTTACATCATTTACTCCAAAGATCTCCGCCGGATTCAATCCGCTAATTTCAATATGTCGATTTGCTGTGTTCAATTTATTTTAATGTATGTTCAAGGGTGATATTCTTATTTAGATTACTTTTGGTAAAATTATAAATTTCTGCGGACACTGATTTCTGTTTGACATGCAAATCGTAACTCTTACTTCAGATACTGGACTTCAAGACTACTATGTGGCCGCTATGAAGGGTGCCATTTTAAATCAAATGCAGCAACCGACGATTATCGACATCTCACACAATATTCGTCCGTTTGATGTAGCTAACGCCGCTTTTCAACTGCGTTGTTGTTACCAAGACTTTCCAAAAGGAACGATTCACATCATCGGTGTGGATAGCGAACCCATCTTAACAGGAGAAAAAGTAAGTTTTCCTACCATCATGTTATTCAGAGGACAATTTTTTATTTCGAATGACAATGGATTTTTCGGTTGTTTTTTAGATGAGGAGCATCCAGATGAGTTATATCAGTTCACGGACATTTTGAACCATCCAGAAATGGTCAAGTTCCCAACAAAAAATTGCTTTATTCCACTTGCGAAAAGGATTGCCGCAGGAGAGTCGATAGGTAGTTTCGCGAATCCAACAACTGGATACAAGCGTGCATTCATGCAAAAACCTGTTATTGAACATTTAATCATCCGTGGAAATGTTATTCACATAGATGGATACGGTAATTTAATCACGAACATCAGTAAATCAGATTTCGATCGTTTTGGCGAAAAAACGCCATTTACAATTAAGTATTTGAACAAAGAGTATTACATCGACGAAATCAATGAAACCTACAATAACGTCACCATGGGTGAACGTGTGGCACTTTTTAATAGCAGTGAACTGCTAGAAATTGCCATTAACCGAGGAGCAAATGGCAGTACGGGTGGAGCAAATAAACTTTTTGGCATGAGACAAGGGGATCCTGTTCATATTGAATTTACTCCAAAAGGCTCCAAAGAGGACTTTGATTCACTATTTGATTAGCACGAATGATTACCCGCATTGTTAAGCTTGAATTTCAAGAAGATCGACTACAAACATTCTTAGATTACTTTGAAGAAGTCAAATGGTCCGTTAATAATTTCCCAGGCTGTCAAGGGATGAAATTAATTCAGGACATAAAGAATCCTTGTGTGATCATGACTTACAGTCGTTGGGAAAATGAAGAAGCACTAGAAAATTACCGCCTATCCCCCCTATTTCAATCCATCTGGCCGACCATTAAACCATGGTTCTCCGCAAAACCAGAAGCATGGAGTTTAAGGGAATACTTCGATGGATTTCAATGACTTAAATAGCAAAAAAGGCAAAATAATTCACTTTTTTTTGGATAACCGGTAATTAAGTCTACCTTTACCCAAAATTAATTTATTACAAAATGAGTAGAGGAACAGTAAAGTTCTTTAATGAATCTAAAGGATTTGGATTTATTATCGAAGACGACACGAACAAAGAGTATTTTGTTCATGTAACAGGATTAATCGACAAAGTCAAAGAAAACGACGAAGTTGAGTACGATTTACAAGAAGGTCGTAAAGGTTTGAATGCAATCAATGTAAAAAAAGCATAGTAGTACATTCTCATCATTAAAATCCCGCCTCTCGCGGGATTTTTTTTTGAATAAACTTTTCAAAAGATCAAGGTTGAAAGGAAAATTTGACCCTGTTCATCGTACGTGGAAAATCCTTATTTTTGAAGACTGAAAAATTCATATGCGCGCACTCTTTTTTAAAGAAATCAATAGTTTTCTTAGTTCCGTAATTGGATATGTATTTATCCTCATTTATTTGATTGCGTCTGGACTATTCCACTGGGTCCTTACCTACAATACAAATTTATTGGAAGGAACCGAAGCGGACATGATTCCCTTCTTCAATTTATCCCCCGTTATCTTCTTTATTCTTATTCCTGCCATAACCATGCGTTCAATTGCAGAAGAAAGACGGACAGGAACAATAGAACTTCTTCTAACGCGTCCGATTTCGGACTTCAAACTCATCTTTGCAAAATATTTGGCTGGCGTTGCCTTGCTAGTCATCGCTATTATTCCAACCATTATTTATTTCATTTCTATGTATTACCTGGGGAAACCATCAGGAAATATCGATACGGGCGCCACCATTACCTCTTATGTTGGACTGATTTTGCTCGGTGCAGTATTTGTTTCCATTGGAATTTTTGCCTCCGCACTCACCAATAGTCAAATTGTTGCGTTTATTCTAGCGATGTTCATGTGCTGGGTATTCTATGATGGATTTAACTTGCTGGGAAATTTTAGTCAATTCGGTGAACTTGACTACTTTATTAAATATGTTGGTATTGCCTTCCACTATGATTCCATCAAAAAAGGTGTGATCGATTCTGGTGACATCATCTACTTTGTCTCGCTCAATTTGTTGTTCTTATTTGCCTCACTGACGGTGATTAAAACATTGAAAAAATAACATGAAAAAGAATCTTACAAAAGGACTTTTCAACTGGACGGTTCTCACACTTGTTGCTGTGGCAATTGTCTTAGCAAACGTCATTGGCTCCCTAATCTATTACAAAATAGATATGACCAAAGATCAACGTTATTCTTTGGCTAATAGCACTGAACTTTTCTTATCGAACAAGGATAACTTTGAAAATAGAATTAGTATTCAAATCTATTTAGAAGGCAATATGCCTTCCGAAATCAAACACTTTCAAACCGCATTAAAAGATAAACTACAAGATTTTAAACGCATCGCTGGAAACCGCATTGAATATTTATTCACCGACATCAACGTTGGATCAGAAGAAGAAGTGAATGCCATGCGCGCGCAATTGTACGATAAAGGAAAAGGAATCATGCCCTTGGAGATAACGTACATGAAGGATGGAACTCAAAGTAAAGTGATGTTATTTCCGGGTGCAATCATGAGTTACACTGTGAATGGAATCACCAAAGAAAACATGGTGCAATTTCTACCTGGAACGCAACCCGGACATCCAAATAGTCTGGAGGATATGGCGGAAATTATCGAGACCTCTTTAAACAACTTGGAGTATAATTTGGTGTCTAGTATGCGTCGCTTGACGCAAGTCAATAAGCCTAGAATTGCTTTCCTTCAAGGACATGGTGAATTGACGTATCAGCAAACCATGCGCGCTCGTGCTTTACTTGCTCCTTACTTCACGCTTTCCGATGTGAATTTATCTGATTCCATCGCCGCATTAAATGACATTGATGGTGTCATCATCGCAAATCCACGTATTCCCTATTCAGATAGCAGTTTATATATACTTGACCAATTCGTTATGAGGGGTGGAAAATTAATGGTGTGTATGAATACCCTTGGTCACGATGAAGATACACTTATGGCACGTGGAATGACTCATTCCATGAGAAGGAACCTTAAATTAGACCGACTATTATTTGATTATGGCATCAAAATTCATGAAAACTACATGATGGATGTCCAATGCGCACCCAAAATTGTACCCTTCGCTGAATCGACTTTTATCCCTTGGTTTTTTCATGTAATGGCAACTCCTTCAAAACATCCGATTACGCGGAATGTGGATCCGATATTACTGAAATATGCCAATGAAGTAAGTTTCGTGGATTTACCAAACCTGAAACAAACAAGTTTAATTACCTCATCGCCAAATTCAATTCCTAGTGGATTACAACCCTTTGTAAACCTCGGATTACCTTTGAATTATGGGAAATCACCGAAATTGGTCGACAACCCAGAAGACCCAATTAACAAACTCTGTTTAGGTGGCATGGTGGAAGGATATTTTAATTCGCACTACAATAACCGACTTCCACCAGAGTTCGTGAAAAATTTGCCGAAAAAATATGCTTTCCAAGCGAAAAGCCAGAAGGAAGGAAAAGTATTGGTGATTGGAAATGGTACTTTCTTTGCCAATACATATGATTCCATGCCCAATCCTAAAGGTTTAAATTACCTGTATCGTCCGAATGGATTTAATGAATTAAAAATGGATTTCGACTTATACCAACGTCGGATTTCGCTGTACTACGGGAATCAAGAATTTTTCCAAAACATGGTAGATTACATGATGGGGGACAACTCCGTTCTAGACATTCGCAGTCGTCAAATTGACATCAAAGAAATTGATAAAGAAAAAGTGAAGAAATTTGCTGGTTTCTATAAAACCATCAATATGCTGTTGCCACTTGGGATTATCATCCTATTAAGCATCCTCATGAATTACATTCGAACAAGACGCTACGCCAGAAAATAAGAACCCATGAAAAAAATAATCACGCTCATTTCCTTAGTTGTAGTTCTGGTCATTCTTGGTTGGTTTGCCGTAGATTTAACCCGTAAAGATGGTGCTTCCGACTCTGAGTACATTGAGTTTGCGGTAACAGACACCAATTCCGTTTCCAAAATCATTATTTCGGATGCCTTTTCAAATAAGTTTACTATGCTTAGGAATGGAGATGAATGGACCGACCAAAATGGTGGCTGCATCATGCAATCAAGTGCGCATTACATTTTGGAAGCCCTTGGCAATATCTCCTTGAAAGGATATTTATCGGAAAAAAGTCACAAACAATTTATCAAATTGATGTCGGCGAGTCATACGAAAGTGGAGATTTTTCAGGATGGTGAATGGACAAAAACATGGTACATTGGTCCCTCATCACAAGATCACAATGGGCAAATCATGTTATTGGAAACTGCGGAAGATGGAAAAAGTTCCAATCCAGTGATGATGCAAATTAAAGGAATGACCGGCATCATTGAACCTCGGTTCTTTGCGGATCCAAGAAAATGGGCTTGCACCAATATTTTTGAATTGGAGATGGAACAAATTGCCAGTGTGGACATCAAATACCCCAAAGAAAGTTACCGTAACTTCCACATCGCCGCTAAAGGAAATCGTTATAGTTTAACACAAAACGGCAAGAAAATTCCTTCTGTTGACACCCTAAACATTTACCGCTATTTACAAGGCTACAAGAAAATTCACTTCGAATTAGCGAATTATGAACTTACTGAAAAACAAGTGGACAGCCTGAAACACTCTGTCCCTTTCTGTGTGCTTTCCGTCAAAGAAAAACAAGGAAAAGCGATGAAATTGCGCATGTTTAAAATCGCCTCTAAGGAGGGTCAGCGAAACGAATTTGGCCAAATGGAAAACATGGACATGAATAAATTTTGGTGCCAATTGCCAAGTGGTGAAATGGTAAAATGTCAGTACTTTGTATTTAATCCACTCATTATGGGACATGTTTTCTTCCCAGGAATGGAGTTGATTTTCCCTAAAGAATTAAAATCCGCTAGTTAAGCGATTTTAGGATATTGAAAAGGATGATAAGCATAAGATGGATGAGTTAATGAAATATGTCTTACATTTCCGATCATCTTTTTTTGTATCCACTTCTAATACGCAACTAAAACGTGCTGCTTTGCGTTAATAGACTACCTAAACTGACGAGTAACGCTCATGCGCTTTTTTATCACGGTATTTATCCTTGTGTTTGCATTTCTTTCTAAGGCGCAAACACCTACCGCAAACTTCACCGCTAATGCGCTGGTGGTCTGCGTTGGAGTACCGGTTAACTTCACCAATACATCCACACCAAATGGTACAAATGCCATTGTTTCCAATGCCTGGGATTTCGGTGATGGGGCATTATCTGCGCTCACGAGTCCTTCTCATGCTTTTAGTACTGCTGGCACATTTACCATCACATTGGTTGTAACAAATTCCATTGGAACGGTTGATGCAGAAATTAAAACAGCCTACATAACCGTAAATCCTTTACCAATCGTTGCTTTCTCCGTAAATGGCCTAGGCTGTACGGTTCCATTAACCATCTCCTTCAACAATAGCTCTTCTAATGGAGCAAATTTCAGTAATGCCTGGAATTTTGGGAATAGCCAAAATTCTTCAGTCGCGAATCCACCAAATGTTACCTATAATTCGGCTGGAAGCTACGTCATCACCTTAAATGTAACGAATAACACCACCTCCTGTGTAGCAACAAGCACGCAAAGCATTCAAGTAGCAAATTTCCAAGCTGGAATCACCGCTCCTACTTTTGGCTGTGTTGGACAAGCCATTTCGTTTCAAGATAATTCAACCGCTGGAGCGAATGCATGGAGTTGGAATTTTGGTGGTCAAGGGACAAGTTCAGTAGAAAATCTCTCCTTTGTTTTCAACGCTCCAGGAACGTATACCGTTCAACTCACTTCACAAAATACAAGCTCGGGATGTACTTCAACGATTACGAAACCCATCACTATTCAAGCCAACACCAATCCAATTTTCAGCGCGAATCCAACTTCTAATTGCGCTCCCGGATCCATCCAATTTACGAGTAGCACAACCATTCCCGGAACGTATGTTTGGTCCTTCGGAGACGGTCAAACCTATACCGGCCTAACGCCTCCACCGCACATTTACACTCAAAGTGGCTTATACGATGTCACCTTGAGTTTAACAACAGCGGCTGGATGTACGGGTTCAACTACCTTAAATGATTACATCAACATGACGAATGTCCAAGCTGGATTCTTTGCTTTAGATACTGGAGGCTGTGATCCGCTTATTGTGCAGTTTGTCGACACTTCTTTCACTCCTTCTAATCCAATTGTATCCTGGCAATGGAACTTTGGAAATGGTCAAACATTTAATGGACATTTTCCGCCTTCGCAAACCTACCAAGTCGGTGTGTACGATGTCACTCTGATCATCACCACACAATCTGGCTGTACGGATACGATCATTAAAAACGATTATGTGACAGTCGGACACATCGACTCTGTGAATTTCACCTACACCCCATTGATTGCTTGCTCTAATGACGATGTGAATTTCACGAGCTCAACCTATATCTCTGTTCCGCACAACGCCAATGAAGTCACCTATTTCTGGGATTTTGGAGATGGAACATCCATCGAACAGAATCCAACACACCAATTTGAATCAGATACCGGTTATTTCGACGTGACATTTATTGCTGACTTTAGAGGATGTAAGGATACGTTTATCGTTGAAGATGCCGTGTATATCCTCGCACCGATAGCCCAGTTTTCGCCAAGTGCCTTTTTATTTTGTAATCCGAGCTCCTTTCCAGTAAACGTAGGAATCGATGACAATTCCATTCATGGAGTACTTTCCGACAATGTCGACATGCATTATGAATTCTTTGACAATACGCCAAATGTAAATTTCTCCAATGCCCAACTCGATGTCCCCAATGGCGGAAATACCAGTCATACCTACTCGACTTACGGGACATACAACATTGAACAGGTTATAAATAACTACACCACCGGCTGCTCCGACAGCATTACTTCCACCATTACCATTTCTCAGCTCGCAAGTCAGTTCACTATGTCGAACGACACCGTTTGCAACGGGACCGCAATCAACTTCACCGATATCAGCACATCATGGAGTGGAGCAACAGGATCACATCCGGTAAATGATTGGTATTACAACATGGGTAATGGACAGTCCATTCACAATGGACCGAATATTTCATATACTTATCCTGCTCCTGGAAATTACACCATTTCACACATGGTGATCAATAGTGTGGGTTGTACATCAACGGCTACTCAGAATGTGAAGGTTGTGAATAAACCAATCGCAGGAATTATCGCCGATGATTACAGTGGATGTTCACCCTTTACTGTTCCATTCACTAATACGTCGTTTAGTCTAGCTAATGGACTCCCACTAAGTTCATCTAGCACGAGTTTCTCGGATGACAATTCCATTCTAATCACCAATAATGTGAATCAACCAATCATTCATACATTTAATGGTACCGGTGCATATTCTGCAACCATAGTCGCTACGGATATTTTCGGCTGTACTTCCTTGCCAACTGGCGTCACCATCACTACTACAAAACCAACGGCAGACTTTGAAATCGACACTGTTTTGTGTGATTTGGATACAAACGTAACGATCAACCAATCTACCGGCACGGGCAATTTAAGCTACCAATGGTTTCTAAATGGCTCAGGCATTGGAACAAGTACAGACACACTGGTTACCTTGACCAATCCAAACAACGGACAATTGTCAAATTCGCACATATTAACACTCATAACGACAGATGGAAACGGCTGTAAAGACACGCTGAATCGCACCTTGATTATGTCCACGCCGCTCGCTATTCCGAATTTCTTCTTCACAGGAGCTGTTCCAAATGCAAACGGCGAATACGATTGTCCACCCATCTTTTGCAATTTTCAAGATTCCTCCTTCTCCTATGGAGCTATTACGGGTTGGAATTGGTCCTTCGGAAATGGAAATAACTCCATCCTTCAGAATCCATCAAATACGCTCGTGACAAACGGAACCTTTGATTTAAACTTCATTGTGACGGATCAATACGGATGTACGGATGATTCCACTGTGATAGACTACATTTCGATTGGCGGACCGATGGGAACTCCGAATTGGCTACAAGATGCAACGATTTGTTCACAGGGAGCCTTGTTTTACTTGTCGAATGTTTCCAACATTGATAGTTTAATTTGGAATTTAGGTGATGGCACCAGCTACTCGGATTCCTTGGATTTTAATTACTTCTACGCAACACCTGGAACGTATCAACCAAGCATTACCATTTTTGACTCCGTTGGTTGTCAGATTCTCTTGCCGTTGAATCCAATCACTGTCAATGACGACGATTTGGACGCCTTTTTCGTTCCAAATCCAGTGTATGCGGACATCAATGGAATCATCAATTTTAATGACCAATCGACCTTTACGAATGCACCGATTGTCAGTTGGACCTGGAATTTAGATACCGACTCCACCTTTACGTGGAATTCGAACACAGCGCCAACTACGTCCTTTTCACAAGGAGGACCGCATGTCATCACACTCACAGTGGTAGATGAATTGGGATGTATTTCCACCTACGAAACGACCGTTTTCGTCAGTGATCCAGATATTTGGGTTCCAAACGTATTTACACCAAACGGCGATGGCGTCAATGACTTCGTGGTACTGCCCTATCCAGCTTTCAAATCGTATGACATCATGATTTTCAATCGTTGGGGAAATATGGTCAGCATCTTAGAAGATCAAACCGGCGTAGCAGCTTGGGACGGACTATCCACAGACGGAAAACCACACACAGATGGTGTTTATTTTTACTTGTTAAACGGAGTTATGCTCGGCGGAACCGAAATCAAAAAGCAAGGATTTATCACGTTGATTCGTTAGGATTTTTTGGAAATCGAATCAGCAAAAACGCGCAACTCTTTACACAATTTAATGTATTCCGTTAGTTCTGTATTTTTGACGAACAGGTATTGAGTTAATTGATTCTCCATTTGTTTTACTTTCATCCTTTCGGACTGAATGTATATATTAGACTTTTTCGAATCCAATAGCTTATTCTCCAAATCCGACTGTAAGTTTTCAAGGCTGATTTTCTCTTTTTTGAATCCGCTGTTGAGTAACATCATTCGACGACCTAAGGTCATTTCTTTTTCCTCTTCTTCGTATTCACCTTCTCCCCCCAATTCACTTTCAGCATCGATGATTTCTTGAAGGGATTTAAAGCGATTCATTTTACGTGAAAGGTTTTGGTCCACTTTCGTCGCGTAGTAATTACGCTTGATGGAAAGTTCGATATTAGAGGCTTCTTGTCTCCAATAATTCAACGAATCAAATTTATTTTGAGCAAAGACGGTTTCTAATGAATCTCTAGTGACTATTAGCATAGTTACTTCCTTGGATTGACTTTCCAGTTCGCTGTTCGTACAAGAAGCTATAAGTGTCATGAAAAGCAAAGCGATAAAAAATAGTGACCGATTCATAAAATTAATATTTAGAGCCTCGAAGATAATTATTCCTTGTCAAAGAAGAATTGAGATGTATTGAATTAAATCTTACATTTATCAGACGAATGTAATAATCCGAAATCCATGAAACCACTCATCACCCTATTATTCGTCTTAATTTCTGCAAGTTTCACGAATGCCCAAGCACTATTTGAGGACGAGTCCAATGTTATATCCTATATGGATCAAAAAACATTTCAAAACGTGGATAACGGACTTGAAGTGAGCTACGGGTATTTATCCATTTACAATACCTACGGTATTAAAGTGCGTAACAAATCTGGAAGCATCTTTTACTTTATCAATTGTTCCATAGATGCCTACGGGAATTTTGCGGATATTTTCGGCATGAGTCCAGAAGACGGATCCAACTTCGGTTTCCGCGTGTATTCCAAGAAATTAATCGTTGGACGAGGAGAAGAAGGAGAGACAGTTTTTAGCTTGAAGAATTAACATTTACTACGACGTAGTTGCACTGATGCAGGCTTGGCTGTCGTTGTAATGCTGCGACAGTTACTTCTAGCTCCTTTGCTTCGCTGCAGTTGCACTGCTGCGAAACAATCTCTTCATTTTTCAGTCAAAATCATCTTACCATTCGCGCTCCAATGAAAATGACCTGCTGCGGAGCAAAGTCAAACATTGTACCTCATCCAACAAGCCTTCACCGTACCAATAATTTGAAGCCGACGAGTATAACCATTCCTCAAGATTTTTCACAAATTTTTCTAAGTGTTTTGTTTGACAATTGTAGCATAGATTTTAGATAAGAAATATCTTAATTAAATAGTGTTTGTTTTGAAAATTGTTTAGTAGAAGTGTAACTGCAATTGTTTAGCAGCAGTGAACTTGCAAATGTTCCTCAGCAGTGCAACTGCAGCGGAGCGGGGTCAAAAAAAAGTCCTGACGTTTCCGTCAGGACTTTGGCTAGTGGTGCCTCCAGGAATCTCCGCCGCGGCGGACCAGGGACACTAATATCCAGTCTTTTGCTTGATGAAATCTCGACCTTTTCCCGTTTTAAGTTCCTTTTCTCGAATAATCGCTTCTTTCTTAGTTGTAAATTCTTCTTGGTGTATCAAAACCCAAGGTCCTTTTCCTTTTGTGAACTTACCTAATAATCCCTGATTGTGTTCACTTAAACGACGCATGAGATCTTCAGTATATCCAGTATACTTACACTTTGCCTTTTCGGAATATAATACATAAACAAAATACATCTCAAAAAAAAGTCCTGACGTTTCCGTCAGGACTTTGGCTAGTGGTGCCTCCAGGAATCGAACCAGGGACACAAGGATTTTCAGTCCTTTGCTCTACCAACTGAGCTAAGGCACCAACTATTGGTGGGGCAAATTTAATACTTTTTTTTATTTCTAGTCAAAAACTCGTCTAATTTTCTTTGAAGGTGCTTAACTTTACCTAATGGACGAAGAAGTAACAGCTTATTTACTGGATGCTGGAAATACACACGTGAAGCTTGGAGAAGTGAAGAATGGCGTGATTTCGGATGTTAAACGCCTCGACATTAACTCTTTCCCTTGGGAAACACTTCAAGGTAACATTCCCGTGTTGATTTCGTCTGTGATCACAGATGAATGGAAACGTTCATTGGAAGATTTCTTTCAAAACTTGGTTTATATTTCTGTTCATATGAAACTCCCTTTTCAACTGGCTTATCAAACTCCTGAAACCTTGGGGATTGATCGCCTGTGCAACGTCGGTGGCATTGCTTTGAAAAATCAAGGAGTTCCCAGGTTGATTGTGGACCTTGGAACCTGCATTAAATGCGACTTTTTAGGAGCAAATCAAGTG
>CAIOSO010000151.1 GCA_903860985.1 uncultured Flavobacteriales bacterium | reverse complement strand
CGCAGTCAAAACATGAGCGCATTTCCAGATAAACCGAATCATTTCATTGAATTCCTACAAGACCGTCATCCAGAAATCTCCCATGCCAACGAATTTGTTCCGCGTGCGATCTATGGAAAATATCTGCAATCGTTATGGGAAAAAACACAGATTCTTGCTGCACAATCAAACATTTTGCTCAAGCTCATCATTGATGAAACTCCCGATTTCGAAGCGTATGATGCCCTGGTACTTGCAAGCGGTAACGAGCTTCCCCGTTTTCCAAAACAACTTCCTTTACAACTGAAAAACTCCCCTTTTTATCATGGAAATCCATGGAGCATATCCTTTGATCGCATTCAACGTGAGCTACCTATTTTCATTTTAGGCAACGGACTCACCATGGTTGATACCGTTCTGAGTTTGCGTGAATGGGGATTTCAACAGAAAATAGTGGCACTTTCCACACATGGATTCCAAATGCTTCCGCATCCCGAAAAAACCCTTGAGAAAAGCGATGAAAAGTCACCAAATGAATTAGACTTGCTTTCCTTGCTTCATTTTTTCAATGTCCGCCGGAAAGAACTTTCCCTAGCACAATTTCTTCACTGCGTAGATTCCTTTCGTTCCTTGTTATCAACATGGTGGATGGGATTCACGCTACACGAGAAAAAAGTATTTCTGAGTCGTTTGAGGCATATATGGGGAACAGTTCGACACCGAATTCCGTTGGAAATAAGCCAAATCATCCAAAATGAGCGAGAAACAGGACGCTTAGTTGTTTGCGCAGGAAAACTAGAAAACGCAGTGGAAAATGAAAACAACCTTATCCTGACGTATCGCACTAGTCAATATGAAATACTAGAGAGCGTTGCTTGTATCATCAACTGTACAGGACCTGAGACAGCGATTACACGCATGTCGAATCGAGTCATACAAGAACTTCTCGATAGAAAATGGATAACTCCAGATGAGATCGATCAAGGCATCAAAATCGATACGAATCAACACCATGCCTTGGGTGAAGCACCAATGAACATCTATGCCATCGGTAATCTATGCAAAGGAACTTTTTGGGAAAGTACCGCTATTGGCGAACTTCGGTCTCAAGCACAATTGATTGCGAAAGGTATTTTGGACAGCAACTAATGGATTTATTTTCTTACATTTGACTCATGGAATTTATACATCCAGAACGGCTCTGGCTTCTTTCTTTATTACTGATTCCAATCATCATTCACCTTTTTCATTTTCGACGACAAAAGGTACTCTATTTTTCTTCGTTGAAATTTATTCGATTCATCGAACAAGAAAACAAATCCACACAAAAACTTCGTCATTTAATTGTTCTCATTAGCCGATGTTTGGCTTTGATATTCATTGTTTTAGCCTTCGCAATGCCAATCATCCCTTTGCATAAAAACGGAGTGAATGGCGGGAAAAATGTGTTGGCTATTTACATTGACAACTCTTTTTCGATGACCGCTATTGGCGAAGAGGGTGAATTACTTTCTGAAGCCCGAGAAATGGCCAAACGCATGCTAGAAAAAACACCGTTGGAAACGAGAATACTTTTGTTCACGAATAAAATGGATGGAATCGAGCAGCGTTTATTGACCAAGATGGAAGCACTATCCTATCTAGATAAAATAGAACCAACTTCTATCCGACGAAACATAGGAGATGTCCTTTCGTGGCAGAAAAACTTTCTAGACAAGGAAAACGCAGAAGTAGAACGTCTGAAAACACGTCAAATCGTACTCTTATCTGACTTTCAATCAAGCACCTTTAAAACCGAACATACCAAAGGAGATAGAAACGCAAATTACTACGCATTCCAATTGTTACCGGAAGACCCTGGTAACTTATTCATTGACTCGGTATGGTTTGCCACGCCTGTTCACAAAGTTGGAGAGCCTAACGAATTATTTGTACGCTTGCAAAACGATTCGAAGTCCGAACGGGTTAACCTGGAATTATCCGCCAAATTTGGACAGCAAAGTCGAACCATGTTTTTAGACATCGCTCCGAATGAACAACGAACAACGAGCTTTCCATTTACGGAAAAAGGCACAGGATTCAAACAAGGAATGGTCAGCATTAGTGACAAACAATTGTATTGGGACGATGATTTTTATTTTGCCTATGAAGTGGCGAAAAGTGCGGAAGTATTGATCTTAAACAGTGAAAATGCCAGCGCAAAAGTTGCACAAGTATTTTCCGTTGAACCATTTTATCATACGACCTCGATTTCCAGCACAAACTACACCAAGGACTTGCTAAACCAAACCAATTTAGTTGTCCTCAATGGGCTTAACGACATTCCTTCTGGCTTAAGCGCGGACCTTGCGGAATTCCATGCGAAAGGTGGCGCCGTATTCGTGATACCCGGAAATCAAATCAACCGTTCAGACTATGGAGATTTAACTTCTGGATTGGAGTTACCAAGTTTAGGAGAGGTGATGTCGGAAGGACTAAAACTGAATGACATTCGTTACAAAGATCCATTTTTTATCGGTGTATTTGAGAAGGAAAATCAAGCATTAAATTTACCAAATGTGCGAAAAGCGTACCGCGCCAACGTTGGAAATGCCTTTCAATTGCTGTCTTTTCGAAGCGATGCCCCCCTATTCCTACGTTCCGGAACCAATTCCTTCCTGTTAACAACGGCATTACAGGAGGAATTCGGGAATTTTACCGCCAATGCCATCTTCCCTACTCTTTTATTGCGAGCAGGAGAGTTTTCCTCCCAAAACTTCCCTTTGTTCGCAACGATTGGTGTGGATGCAAACATACCGATACAACGCGAAATCAGTAGTGAACAACCCTTAAAATTGGTAAGTGGTAAAAACTCATTTATTCCGAGTACACAAAAATCAAGTGGACAAACAAAAATTTCCATCGCAGGAATGGAAGCGATCGAACGATTGAAAGCAGGAACCTATTTCATTCAAAATGAAGATACCCTCGGGCTTCTAGCCGTAAATTATAACCGTAAAGAATCCGTGATGAAGCAACAGGTTTCTGATGAAATTATTGAAGAGTTGAAGTCAAAAGGCATAAAAAACATTAAATTTAACACCGTAAAGG
>CAIOSO010000150.1 GCA_903860985.1 uncultured Flavobacteriales bacterium | reverse complement strand
TTCACAAAAAGACACGAAGATTAATCAAGGCAGGGAACAAAGCTTGATTCACATGAGTAAAAAACAATATCTTGATTTTCAAACAGATGTTCTTCAGATAATCTCTGAGGATACTCAAGGAGAATTTAGTCAGGAGCAAATTCCTTTTGATGCAAGCAAGCCATTTTCCATCGAAGAACTGAAGGACCGCATTCGCATCCAACTGAAGGATGCTACGTTACAGCACGTCACATGGTTTGACCCCAATTTTACCTTGATTCCTATGTCCATCTTCATGGAAACAGAAGTAGAAACGTATTATCAGCTAAACTTTGGAAAAAGAGCGGAGGGAACTAGCCTGCTATTTGAAAAAATACACACCTTACAACTAGTTGTTGTTTATGCCGTTCCTTTGTGGATACTTGAATTGACGCAAGCAACCTTATTGCAAAAAACAGTACATAGCCATGTTTCCTTTTTACTGCAGAAACAGTTCAATGAAAGCAGCGCTGACAGCACTTATTTAGTCCTTTTTGATCGTACGTTTGTCCTTTCTGTCAAACGCAATGGACAATTGCACTTATGCATAGCTACCGAGTACCATGCGACTACGGACGTGCTTTATTTTATTTTGGCCAATCATCAAAAAATGACTTTACCTAAAGAGCATGTTCTGCAAGCATATGTGCTTTCCACCAATTTCCACCAAGAAGAATTTGAATCCCTTTGGAAACAATTCAAAGATTTCAATGATTTCAGTACCCATTATTATTCTCAAGCAGCTTACCAAAAAAACATTTTGTGCGCATCATCCGTGGTATCTTAAAAGGAAAGCGTTTCGCAACGCCTCCAAACTTCCCTTCTCGTCCAACGACTGATTTCGCAAAGGAAGGATTGTTCAATGTACTCGAGAATCGAGTGGACCTAGCAGATATGGAGGTGCTGGATTTATGTGCTGGAACGGGAAACATCTCCTTTGAATTCGTTTCAAGGGGAGCAAAACACGTGTTAGCCATTGATAGTCATCCACGCTGCGTGCAATACCTCAAAGGAAATATTAGGGAATTGGAAATAGAAACATTAATGCAAGTCTATAAATCAGACTGCATCGTCTATTGCCGCAATGCTCAAAACGTTCAATATGATTTGATTTTTACTGATCCACCTTTTCATTTACATTTTCACGAGGAATTAATTCAAACCATTTTCGATAAAAAGATTTTAAAGCCCGGTGGATTACTGATTGTTGAACATGGAAAACAAACGGATGTATCTTCTTCTCCCTATTTCAGCTTTTCTCGTAACTTTGGCAATGTTCACTTTAGTTTTTTAAGCGATGAAACGTAGCGGATTATTCCCTGGATCTTTTGATCCATTCACGAAAGGACACGAAGCCGTTGTCCTGAAAGCACTTGCTGTATTTGACGAAATCATCATTGGTGTTGGGGTCAACAGTAAAAAGCAAAGTTATTTCACGTTGGAAAGCCGCATGGAGCACATTGCATCCTTGTTCATTGACTATCCCGCAGTTAGTGTGCGTAAGTACCAAAAACTCACGGTGGACTTCTGCAAAGAAATTGGTGCGACGCATATTGTGCGTGGACTTCGAGACTCAAAGGATTTTGAGTATGAAAAAACGATTGGACATATGAACCATGCCATTTCAGGTATTGAAACCGTGTTCTTTTTGACCAGTCAGGAACATAGCGCGATTAATTCATCGATTATTCGAGAAATGCATCAAAATCACGCCGATATTTCTCCTTTTGTAACTTCCACTTCGATTCTCGTTAACTAACTTCGATGAACGTCCAACGTATCTTTTTCCTTTTTCTACTATTCCCTTTCCTTTTGATTTCGATTCAAAGTCAAACCTTGTTGCGTGGTATTTCAAATTGGAAAACAGCAGAAATTCGCGCATACAGCGTAACGGATTTCGTAACGGAAACAGAAGTCGAGATTGGCAGAGCAAAAGTTGGCGCAGATTCCATTTTCGAATTTAAATTCCTCACGAATGGCATTGAAAAAGTTATTTTAAGAGGTGCGAATTACTATTCATGGCTCTACATACAACCGAAGACCACTTACTTTATTGAACTTCCAGAGCCCACGGAATACGTGAGTTCCATGGAACGTGATAAAGAGGTGGAGATGTTGTTTTATCGGCTAGACAGTACAGACGTAAATTATAAAATCCTTGGATTCGAAGCGTGGATGGATGAAACCATTGCAGATATTTACCAATTAAAGGATGTGCATCCAGAACAATTTATTGCCAAAGTTCGATCCTTTAAACAAGAGACTGCATTTGTTTACAATCACTTGGAATCACCCTTCTTTTTCAACTATGTCAAATACAGTGTTGGATTATCCGTGGATAATTTCAATATCATTGGTGGACCCTCGAAACAAGATAAATTCGATTTTTACCTAACGGAGGATTCTATTCAATACAAGAATCCAAAGTACATTGAATATGCGGAGTTGTTTTACGAGAAATACCTTTACCAGCTGGATAAAAACATAAAAACCAAGCTTGAGTCAGCCTTGCGAAAAGGCTCATTGGAAGAATTGACTTCCGTACTGATGGAAGACGCATACATTCAAACAAGGTCCAGAGCGGAATTCGTGACTCTTTTACTTTGCAAAGAAGCTTATTATCAAGGATACCTGGACCGACCATTAATTTACGATTTACTGAGTGCACTAAAAAAAGAAAGTAGCATCAACGAACACCAGCGCATCGCGAACGAATTGCTTTCCTTATTCAAGCAAATGCAAATAGGCATGCAGGCCCCTGATTACGTGTTGTCGAATAGCAAACATTTTTACCAATACAAAGGTAAATGGGTCTACTTGCACGTCTTCGACCCCTCTAATGAGCGCTGTATTACGGAAATTTCAGCATTGAAGAAATTGGAATTAACGTATGGGAAGAGCTTTCAATTCGTGACCATTTACCCGAGTAAAGTGAGCTATACGAAATCTGAGCAACGAAACCTGGATGCCTTAACATGGGATACCTTTCCGATTGATCAAAATCACGAAATATGGAAAAGCTTGCAATTATCAAGTTATCCGATGTATGTGCTATTTGATTCAAACCTAGTTTTACATTCCTCCCCGGCTTTAAGTCCGACACCAAACGGAAAATACGAAACAATCGAGAAGGTTTTTAGAACGCTCGAACGTCCGTAGTTATCTTCTATTGAATCCCCAAAAAGCACCCATTGCTCCACCGAATAAATGGGCAAAATGAGAAATCTGCGTTTCTTCAAGGGAAGATAAAATCTCCATGCCAAAATACAAGACAATCACCAGGATAAAGTTAAACGGGATTTCGCGGTTTCGGATATTCAATAAGGTGGATAAAACGATGAACATAAAGACCAATCCACTGAATCCGAGCAAGTGATTGTCCCACAAAAGCGTATGCAATAAACCTGTAGCAACCGCTGTAATTGCACTCATCAAAATAAAACGTTGTGTTCCATATTTCAACTCGATAATTGGACCTAAAATCAATAACAAGGACATGTTGCCTAATAAGTGTTCCAAGGAAGAATGACCAAAAACATAGGTGAATAAACTGATGTACCACTTCCAATCGTAGAATTGAGCATCCCCATTGAGTATAAATAGTTGACTAATGCTCGCTTCTGGCATCTTGATAACAAGAAAACTTCCTAACACGCAAATCAGCGCGAAGTAGAGAGATCCTTTGGATTGAAATGTAATTTTCATATTAATCGACTTTAGCACTTAAACCTTGATTCAATAAACGGAGACACATCGACTGCACCTCATCAAACGAGCCTGTTTTCACCAAACATTTTCCATTCGTATGAATAATCCACGCACATTGCTCCGCTTGAACCATTTCATGCTTGCAAATTTTCATGAGGCAAGAAATCACATGATCAAACGAATTAACGTCATCATTAAAGATAATCAAGCCTCTTTCTTCCGCTATGTGTTCTTTTCGTTGAACGCGTTCTTTAGGTGCAACCGTACTCATGTTACTTTTGTTTTATGGTCCATTTATAGTGTTGAGAAGCAGCTTCAATCCACTCCTTTTGTTCTTCATTTTCTGGATAGAATCTAAAAATCCAATCTTCCTCTTCTTTGTGTGCGTCGTAGCTCACAGATTGACGCAACAACCAATCGTAGCAATCACTTTTACTGATATTCACGACAAATTCTTGAACTGGAATTTTACTTATTCGATCCTTGGTTCGTTTCATGTCCGCCAAGTACATTTGTTGATTAAGCGATATTTTTGCCAATGCATACTTTTCCGAAACAATGCGGTTTTTTGCTGCTTGATAGGTGAAGGTCCCAACACGATTCAGACGGGTCAATTGCGACAAGTAATTATCCTCATTGACGTTGATGGCATACTGAACGATGGAATCACGTTTGACAATTGGAATCAACGTTGGGATGATAACTGGAGTTGAAACAACAGCTACGCTCTCTGGAATGACGGATTGAACCGACCCACGTTTCTTTGGTGTAATTCCCGAAGCCAACAATTGATTTGCTTCACCAATGGAAATGCGTTTCCCACGGTAATAAGCCACTACGTATGCATCTGGAATTCCTTTGGTAATGACTTCGTTTTTACGTTGACGTGCTTCTGCGAAACTCGTAAATTCCCCGGAGGAATAGCGGAACTGTCCCTTTTCGGTTTTTGTTACTAATAATTCTTTTACACCATTGATGTTATCGCTGTTCAAGGCTTTATTATACACAGCCACTTGAACGGTATAGTATAAATCTAAATTTGCCTCCGTGCTATTTGGATCAATGTTGGACGCTGTAGGCAAGGAAGGAGTTTGTATGGTAGATGGATTTTGGTTCATCAGTTGATTTAATGCTAATTGTAATTCAGCTGCTGTCTGTTTGCGACAAGTTCCATTTGCTTCCATCGTTTTGCCTTCATTGAAGGACATGCGTTTTCCGTCACAGTAGGCCACGATAAATGCATCAGCGTAGCCAAGACGACGAATCATCGTGCGTGTTTCAATTGCATCAACAGAGCTATTAAAATAGCCCGCTAAGTAGCATGTTAATCCATTTGTCAAAACTTCCCCGGACACAGGACCAAATTCTCTAAACAATTGATTTGGAACCGGTTTTCTAAATGCTCCAACTTGGACACGGAAGATTAATCCTTCCGGCAATGCAACGTTAATGGGATGATCAGGAAAGCGTTGATTCATCGTTGT
>CAIOSO010000149.1 GCA_903860985.1 uncultured Flavobacteriales bacterium | reverse complement strand
TTGACGTCTTTTATCTCTAATAAACACTCAAAGTATCGGGTAAAAACGACTTTTGATGGGTCATTGGCATAGATTTTTTCATAGTAGGAACTTGCCTTTTCAAATTCGCCATTAGTGTAATAATACTGTGCTAATTGAATATCCGTATCGGTTTGACAAAAAGAACTACCGGCCAAGAAAAGGAAGAATAAGAGGAGAACGGTTCTCATGGATGGCTTAAGTTGTTTTTCCTTAATAAGGCTAAAGATAACTGATTCAATTCATCATGTAATGCATGATACGTGTGAATCGTTTCTTCTTTTAATCTAAGGTGCTCTTCAAGTAAGACTTTTAATTGGTTGATTTTGTTTTTTTCGAACAAAATATAGGATTCGTATTTATCCCTGCTCCCGGAACCATTTTCGATGTCCACTCTTAAATCCTTTAACGTTTTGCGTTCTTCGCGTATGGCGGATTTAAGCTGGCTATTCTGTTTCCCTAAAGGCTTAAAGTTTCTCCTCATGATTTTGTAGGCATCCATTTTTTTACCTAAGACCAAATCAATCGTGTCTAAAACCAAATAGGTCTTGATGCGTATTTCCACAGCATTCGTAGATATTTTTAACGCTGTTAACGTATCGATCTGGTTTTTCACGCGTTCATGTTCAATCGTCGCCAACGTTTTCTCCAATTTGGAGATTCGAGTTAATTGTTCATCCTTTTTCAAATCCGCACAGGAAAACAAAAGGACACAGCATGACGCAATGAGAGAATAAGAAAGTTTCAGGAACATTTTAAATAAATAAAGTGGGTGAAAAAGGTAATGAGTACGGCAAAAGTCCAGCCTGTATAAACTTCTATCGGGCGGTGCTTATTTAAAAATAAACGCGCTGAAATCGTTAAGCCCGAAACAAGGATGGCCGCGGGTAAAATCCAACTAGCAAAGGATTGTTGTTCAAGGAAAAAAGCAAAAAGAAATCCAACCAAAATCCCAGCGCCGCCCGCGTGCAAGGATATTTTTATCCACCTATTTATTCCCATGAAAAGCGCTGTCACAATAAATCCAGACAATGGTAACGCATAGAATGCGATGGGCAGTGCAGCATCGGGTGCTTTCACAAAGAACAATAAAAATAAAACCATGGAATACGCCATCATCACGAGCAATGGAATACTTCGTTCGCGTTGATTTTCAATGTCGATGCTGGTGATCACTTTTTTTTGATGCAAGGCCAAAAACGAGAGTCCTGGAGCTACTGCACTAAACAAGAAAAAAAGAAGCAGAAGCCTTGTTTTCATTTCTGGAGCCAGGAAGTACATAGACACATGAGAAAGGTCTTTCGGAACAGATGGAATATACATAGCCAATAAGATTCCATACGTTGGCATGAAAAGGGGTAGAAACACCCAAGAGAGAATGTGTGAGGATATGTTTTTCATTTCTATAGTTCTTTTCGCATTCTAGCAACTGGAATATTCAGTTGCTCTCTATATTTCGCTACTGTTCGACGAGCAATATTATAGCCTTTCTCATTTAAGAGGTCCATCAGTTTTTCATCCGTTAAGGGATTGTGTTTGTCCTCCGCTTCAATCGCATCCGCTAAAATCTTTTTCACTTCTCGCGTCGAAACTTCTTCTCCACTATCTGTCGATAACGATTCAGAGAAAAAATATTTCAAGGGAAAAATCCCGTAATTCGTTTGTACAAATTTAGAATTTGCCACACGTGAAATGGTTGAAATATCTAAGCCTATGACATCAGCAATGTCTTTTAAAATCATTGGTCGGAGTTTGGTTTCGTCGCCGCTGAGAAAATATGCTTCTTGATAATCCATCATTGCCCCCATTGTCAAAAGTAGTGTTTGCTGACGTTGTTTAATCGCATCGATAAACCATTTTGCACCATCTAATTTTTGACGAACGAACGTCAAAGCTTCCTTATCGGATTTAGATGATTTCGCTCCCTCTGCATAAGAACGCAGCATCGTTTCATACTCACGGCTGACTTTTAATTCTGGCGCATTTCGGCCATTCAACCCTAATTCCAATCTTCCTTCGCTTTCGAACAAGGTAAAGTCCGGTATAATCTGCTGGTAATTTTTTGCAGATTCCCGCATTGAGCCCCCCGGTTTTGGGTTTAATTTTAAGATTTCATCGATGGCATCCTTGAGGTCGTAATCATCTATCTCCAGTTTTTTGGCGATTTTATCGTAATGTTTTTTGGTGAATTCTTCAAAATGATTTTCCAAGATTTTTTTGGCCGTGTAACGCGATATATCCCCGTCTTGTTTTCGTTTGATTTGCAAGAGCAGACATTCTTGCAGATTTCTTGCACCAACTCCTGCAGGATCTAATTCTTGCACCAGTTGTAGGATATGAAGCACTTCTTTTTCTGTTACGTCCACATTCATGGAGAATGCTAAGTCATCAACGATGGCTTCGACACTTCGATTCAGGTATCCCGATTCATCTAAGTTTCCTACGATGACATCGGCAATGGTAAATTGCGTATCCTCCAAATACAATAAATGCAATTGTTCGGTTAATTTTTCTTGAAAAGACTGTTCCCCTGATAAGGGAATCACTCGTTCCTCATCGTCCTTGGATTGATTGTTCGCTTGTGTTTTGTAGTCCGCTACATCGTCATCTAAATAATCAGATAAGTCAAACTCTTCCTCCCCATCTGCATCATCAAACTCGTCTTCTTGCTGAAACTCATCTTCCAACTCATCATTTCCTTCTTCAAGTGCAGGATTCTCTTCCAGCTCTTGTTTGATGCGTTGATCCAACTCCATGGTTGGAACTTGAAGCAGCTTCATCAACTGTATTTGTTGAGGAGAGAGCCGTTGTTCCAGTTTTTGAGCAAGGTGTTGTCTTAACGCCATTGGAATATCGAAAAATTACGATTAAGGAATAATGTTCTGTCGAACAACTTGGTATATTTCCCAAGTTGTTCTATCATAGACATAAATTAAAACATGCATATTCGCTGCGTTGAAATTGTTATCTAATTGATTTGGAACGACAAAACTGTAGTTCACATAGTATTTTCCGTTTTGCATATCCGCAGCTTCTAGCACTCTGCCAAACGCTTGAGCATTCAAGTTTCCTCGGTGAATATCGCGGTGTATGTAACTTGTATTATGTGAGTTATCACTCATCTTTTGGTCACCGATTAATGAATCTTCTAATACGTAAGCGACGATTCCTAATTCATTGGTCAATGTTGCATCTAATTTATCCACTTCTACATGTAAAAATGCTCCATGGGTCTGGGGATAATAATTCAAGGCTGACTGTATATTTACCTTTATGGTGTTTTCCGCCAACATCGTATTTACCATGCTGGTCCATGCATTTGGACTTTGGAAAATGTTACCGCCGGAAAGAAAGCGGTTGATTGTTCCCCTCGGATTTCCGCTGAATCCACCATCGTTTGACCCAAAATAGGTTCCAATCTCTACACATTGTGGATTCGTAAAATCAACAGGGTATTCAGGAGCACTTACTGTTTGAAAATCTCCGATTCCTAATGGACCAACGTGCATGGAAGAAACGAATATTCTTTCTGCATGCGTTAATTCTAGTTGATGAGCCAAATCGGCTGCAGCTGGACAAAAAATGCATTTATGGCCTGTGTAATCTTCAATAAGGATATTACGGTCCACATTTGTATTAGCGTTAAAGGTTGGCCATTCATTGGATACATAATCGGTCCAATTTCCTGGGTATAATGTGGTGTCAAGCGCCAATAGATCCTGAGGTGGATATGGATTTGTTACGTGGTCACATGAGGTATAAAGGTAGGTGGACCAAGCCATCAAGAAAAGAAGCGAAAATTTTTTCATACTAAAAACTTTGGGTAAAGCTAAGTGTTAAACCATTAGATGCGGGAACAAATCGACATACACCTCCAACACAAAATAATCCAGCTCGTTGACGACCATAGGAAACCGTGAAACGTGTTGCGTCGCGGATATATCCGCAAGTTAAAATTGGGTAATTCACGCGTTTGTTTACATCTGGATTTCCATAGTTATATTGATTCATAAAACTGAAAAACCAGCCTGGTGAAATGGAATACTCTAATAATAAGGTTGCCCAATTTCCTTTGTCTTTTATCAAGCCATTTTCTTTTTGAACAAACAATCCTTGTACTTCTGTTCGAAGAGAGTGTTTAGAGTTGAACTTGTAGGAGAACTCTCCAACCCCAATATTCGCATGAATGATGCCATGAGAATCATTCGATATTTTTATGACATCATTGTTGATTTTAATGGAATAGAAGCTGAATATTGTACTGAATTTTTTATTTATTTTTTTGGTGATATTAACGTTCATATCCTGCCAATACATACTGTCACTCGCATGAAACGGACGACACACATAAGTGACTCCTGTAGAGTCCAATGGATTGATTCCGCTTGTGCTTCTCTGTGGTCGAAAGGTCGTAGAGAAGTTTCCGCCTACTGTCGTACCGTATTTTCCGCCTAGTTTTGTGCCCTTTTTAAACGTATATAAAACATCCGTTTGATAAGCTACTTCTCCCATCGGCTGTGTAGCATATGGATATAATGTCGCTACTAAATTGTAGGTGTGTGTTTTGTTTAAAGACGGCAAATAGTTCACGAAAACATCCTGCAAATCTTTCGTTCGGTCGGAACGGTAGCTCATGTTATCAACCGATTTTCCAGAAACTAAAATTCCTAGTCCTTTACGCGTATAACTCACATTGAAAACAGAAGCGTGACCGTAATTGTAGATATAATTATTATCACTAGAAGGGTCTTGTTCTTTTTGAACATACTCTATGTCTCCGTAGAAGTTTTTATAGCGCAATTTCAGGCGTCCACCATAAGTCGCTACATTTTGAGGTAATATCAAATCTGGGTTTTTATCCTCTTGGAATTTGCTCACAAATGAAGCACCTAAAACAACATCCAACGGAAATTCATTCATTTTTTTAATCCCTTCATTCAGGTGAAATTCTCCATCGATACCACGAACAATTCCAGCTCCATGGATGATGCTTCCGCCTTGAAAGGACAACCTTTGTGTACCATAAACACCTTTTATCACAATTCCTGTTTTCGGACGAACAATGATTCTTGCCCCATCCATCATGTTGTCATATCCTAATGCTCTGTCCTCATAGGCTCTAAACGAAAGCCCGGAGCCAAATTGCTCGTAAAACGAACCCAATGTAACATCCACAAAACCATTGGAATACCCGATATAGCGCATGCCAATTCCCGTACCATCAAAGCGGTTTGGATAGCCTTGAATCCTTGGTAAATAAGATTCTAAACGCATCCCTGCTTTGAAATTTCCTTGAGTGTAATAGACGTTCATATAAGAGTTCAGCAGGCCCTTTTGAGCAGGTTGTTTCGCATCAATGATGGAATCGGCATTTAAATATTGGAAGGTGCTTTCGATGTTTCCCGTGACAGAACCTTGAGAAAAACCATAAAAACACAGAAGTGAACCAGTTAGGAGAAATAGTATTCTTTTCATTACGATTATTTTCCGCTTAGGTGAAGCAATTCTTTGTACAATTTATCTTCATCCCCTGGGGCATAGTTATTATGAGAATAGACAATATTTCCTTCCTTGTCAATTAGGAAAGTATGTGGCACATTGTTAACACCCATTGCTCGTTTAAAGTCGCCATTTGGGTCCATTAAGACCATATAATCCCAGGCTTTTCCATTCACATAAACTGGAACTTGACTTTTGGTTTTTTCGTCATCAATCGATACGGCTACCAATGTTACGCCTGTTTCCGCTTGCCAGTCTTCATATAATTCATGAATGGTGTTGAGTTCTTTTTTACAGGGTGCACACCATGTGGCCCAAAAACTGATGATGATGGGTCCTTTAACATCGATTGTTGCTGTATTCACTGATTTCCCATTGATGTCTTTCAAATTCACTGAAGGCAACTTTTTTAATTGGTTTTCCGTAGTGTGGATGTCCTGCGAAAAAGCAGTTATACCAGTAATTAACACCAAAGCAAGAGTAAGAATTGTTTTCATCGTTTTATCATTTTTTTGACACGGCCATTCAAAAACCTTGCCGAACTCAAAGGTATAAAAAAACCGAGACCTGAAAAACTTTGATCAATTTTGAAATTTAGGGAAAATTCCTTATTTTTGAGGAAACTGATACTCCATGATAAAGTCTTTATTTCTCGTTATAGCACTTTCCTCAAGCGCAATTTCAATCGCACAAAATGGCATCGTGATCCACGTTGATGGACAAACCACGGACTTGTCCGGAGCTACTTACAACGTTGTTGCGCCATCAAACACGTCTTTTGATATTCCACTTGATGTGGAAAACCACACAGGCGCACCAAGAGATTGGAGAGTTACCCGTTTGCGCATTGACGCTCCGGCTGGTTGGACCGATGCATTGTGTTGGGGGCACGCCACCGATCCTTTTGGGGGCACTTGTTATTCTTCTGCACAAATGAATACAAATCCGTGGACGACACCTGGCGCGCAAGCTGTATTATTTACGATCAACGATGGTGAATACGGAAAATTAAAGGCTTCTGTTGACCCAGCTGACGGCATTTATGGAAGCGGTCACTACAGATATTACATTTCAACAAACGGCATTTCTTACAGCGATTCAATCGATGTTGTCGTAGATTATTTAGCTTCTGTAAAACCAATAAAGGAAGAGGCAAGCGTTACGATCTACCCGAATCCAAGTACGGAATATGTAACGATTCAATTAGCCGGAATGGATCAATCCACCCTTAAAATGATGGATGCTGTTGGAAATGTGCTCATGAAAGAAGTCATTCACGGAAACAAAAAAATAAATGTAAGTGATTTTAACAATGGCATTTATTTTCTGCTTTTTGAAACAGCAAACGGTAAAACCATTACCAAAAAATTAGTGGTTCGTCACTAAATTGTTACTTTAAATCTTTTCGCACACTTCAGACAATATTATTGTCTAACTTCGTGCTATGTCCAAAAAAAGGAATTCAAACCCAGCTCACGGGAAAAAAAAGTCGGGTATGCATGCGATTTTAATTCGCTTATTCGAAAAACACCCTGGAGTTGAATTAACCCACCAACAAATCTGTACGATGGTAGAGGCTCGTGATCCAATGAGTCGCCAAGTTGTGTTCGAGGGATTAAATGCCTTAGCAACCAAAAATGCTATTAAGCGAGTAAACCACTTCACCTTCTGCCTCAACGGCGGGTCTAACCTTGTAGAGGGAGTGATTCAATTGACGCAACGTGGAGCAGGATTTGTTGTGGTAGAAGGAAAAGACAAAGATGTTTTCATTGCACCTCAAAACATTGGTCAGGCATTAAATGGAGATACCGTGAAAGTTCGGGTCTTTAAATCTGGACCAAATAGAGACGAGGGAGCGGTCGTTGAAATCAAAGAAAGAGAACGCGTTCAATTTGTGGGAACCATTATGTATGGTGATAAAAATGCAGTGCTAATCCCTGACAATAATCGCAGCGGCTTAGAAATTCGTGTCGCAAAAGAACACCTAAATGGTGCACGTGATGGTGAAAAAGCATTAGTAAAAATTACTGTATGGCCTAAATCTGCCGAAAAACCATTTGGCGAAGTAGTCGCCATTTTAGGCCTGCCGGGAAGCAATGACACAGAAATGCTTTCTATTTTATATAACCAAGGGATAAACCCAATTTTTCCAGACGCCGTTTTAGAAGAAGCTGAACGGGTTCCTGTTGAACTTGATGATAAGGAAATATTAACACGTCGGGACTTTAGGTCCACCTTGACATTCACCATAGATCCTTTCGATGCACGTGATTTCGATGACGCTATTTCGTACCATGAATTAGAAAATGGACATTATGAACTTGGTGTTCATATTGCAGATGTAAGTCATTATGTTCGTCCAGGTACTGCCATGGATGCAGAGGCCTTGCTCCGATCGAACTCCGTTTATTTGGTGGATCGTGTCATCCCGATGTTGCCGGAACAATTATCCAATATTGCTTGCTCCTTAAGGCCAAAAGAAGATAAATACACCTTCTCTGCCGTATTTGAAATGGATGAGAAAGGGAAGGTTTATCAGGAATGGTATGGAAAAGGCGTAATCCATTCGGACCGTCGATTTACCTATGAAGAGGCGCAAGAAATCATTGAAGGAAAAGAGGGAGACCACCAAATAATCATTCGAAAACTGAATGGAGTTGCGCATATCTTAAGGAAACAACGTTTAAAAGATGGTGCGTTAAGTATTGAATCAGAAGAAATGCGCTTTCGATTAAATGATACGGGTCATCCGTCAGAAGTAGTGATTAAAACGTCGAAAGATGCACATAAATTAATCGAAGAATTCATGTTGCTTGCGAACCGTAAAGTAGCCACCTTCTTGTCGAAGCCCGAGAAAGGCAGGGACCCATTTCCAATGATTTACCGTGTTCACGATTCCCCAGATCCTGGAAAAATGGATGTTTTCTCTGTGTTCATTGAAAAATTTGGACACAAAATAGATTTGCATGATACGAAATCAATTGCGAAAAATTTGAATGCACTGTTTGAAGAGATTCGCGAAGAAAACGAATTCTCACTTGTGCAATCTATGGCTATTCGTTCCATGGCAAAAGCTTCTTATGAGACTGAAAACATTGGTCATTACGGACTAGCATTTAAATTTTATAGCCACTTTACCTCGCCGATTAGACGCTATGCAGATTTAGTGGTTCATCGAATTCTGCAAGAAGAACTTACGAGTAAGCAGCATAAATATGGGGGTGAATTAAAAGCCATTTGTACGCGTATCTCCAAAAATGAACGCAAAGCAGCAGAAGCGGAAAGAGAATCCACAAAGTATTTCCAGACCTTATTTGTGTTGGATCACTTAGGGGAGGTATTTGAGGGAACAATATCTGGAATCGCTGAACATGGCATGTATGTACGCATGGACGAAAATCACTGTGAAGGAATGGTGCCAATGTCAGAAATTCCAGGAGACCGTTATTATTTCGACCAAGACAACTTTAAAATTACGGGGGCGCGCTTTAGAAAAGCATTTAATTTCGGAGATAAAGTACGTGTAAAAATCGCAAAAGTAAATCCTAAAAAACGTCAGATTGACTTAGAATTAGTGGTAGACTAGTACAAGAAATTATTGTACGGATAGCGGACACGAAAGATTGTTTTCACCTCTTCATAAAGTACTTCCTTTAATTCTTCCACATTCTCTTTGTTTTCAGCAGAAATAAACACACATTTTGTTTTGTTCATTTTTGCCATCCATGATTTTTTGAGTGATTCCAAGGTGGTGACATCCTCCTCTTCCTCGTTCATTTCATTTAAAGCTGGCTGATAAGCATCAATTTTATTGAACACAACAATGGTTGGTTTCTCCGTTTTATCGATTTCGTTTAATGTCTCATTGACGACATTAAACTGATCTTCGAAATTTGGATGAGAGATGTCCAATACATGAATGAGCAAATCAGCTTCGCGAACTTCATCTAATGTCGACTTAAACGATTCCATCAATTGCTGAGGAAGCTTTCGGATAAATCCAACCGTATCTGTTAAGAGCATCGGCATATTATCAATCACCACTTTACGAACGGTGGTGTCCAAAGTAGCAAACAATTTGTTTTCAGCAAAGACCTCCGATTTAGACAACAAATTCATCAAGGTACTTTTACCTACATTGGTATATCCTACCAAAGCTACACGGACTAGTTGTCCTCGGTTGCCACGCTGAATGGACATTTGCTTGTCAATGTCCTTTAATCTTTCCTTCATTAAGGAAATGCGCATTTGAATGATTCGGCGGTCTGTTTCAATTTGAGATTCTCCGGGACCACGCAATCCAATCCCTCCTTTTTGACGCTCCAAGTGTGTCCACATGCGGGTTAAGCGTGGAAGCATATACTGAAGTTGAGCAAGTTCCACTTGTGTTTTCGCGTGAAAGGTGCGTGCACGACTAGCGAAAATATCCAAAATAAGAATGGTGCGATCCAGGACTTTACATTCCAACTCGCGTTCAATATTCCGTAATTGTGAAGGGGACAACTCATCGTCGAAAATGACCATATCGATGTCCATCGCCTTCATGTATTGTTTAATTTCCTCTAGTTTACCAGAGCCGACGTATGTTCTTGGATTCGGATAAGGAAGCTTTTGCAAAAATTTTGTGTGCGTCATCGCGCCAGCCGTCTCCGCTAGAAATTCGAGTTCATCCAGGTGTTCATTGGCAATGACCTCATCGATTTCCGACGTAATCACACCAACTAAAATACAAGATTCCTCAACTGCATCTACTGTTACGTGGCCTTCTTGCATTATTTTCTTAATGTTTTAATGTGCTGGGTAACCAGCTCCATGTTTTCTTTATTCTCCAAAATTGCGGACATGGGGGGCATGGCATTTTTGCCGTTTTGTAGTATCTTTTTTATCTGTTTGTCACTTAAACGAGATTCGGACAAATCTTTCGCTCCCGACGCTCCCATTTTTCCATCTTCACCATGACAACTTGCACAGTTTACGGTATACAATGAAGCACCTTTTTCCGCAGGCGTTTCAATGGGTAAAGACTCGTTGTTACTTGACGCTTTATCGTTGCCACAGGAAGTTAGTCCTGCTAAAAACAGAATAAAGAGTATGCGTGTTAGAACCATGATCCACCAAGTGCTGTTCGGAATGGCCAGGGAATAGACGCTACTATCAAAATGAATCCTATCAGGTAAAACACTTTGATTTTTTTGAATTTTTCTGCATCCGTCGCTGCTTTTTTGGATTTGCTATACCCCATAGTAATCAATACAATGGCAATTAACATTCCTAACAAATGCTCCATGCCGAAAAAACGATACAATTCCACTTTCATCCAACCTGCGGAAAAATTGGTTTTCGAGGAGGTAAAGAAATATTGTACTAATCCAATTAGTAATTGCGTATGCATCGTAATCAAAGCGAACAAATTGATCATCTTGTGTTTCTTTTCATAGGTTTTCGCCGTGAATGCATTCGCAATCGCCCAAAGAATTAACATAAGTGCTATCCAACGTAAGCCTGAGTGCGTGTGATTTAAAATAGAATTCATAGGTATAGATTTAGTCGTTTAATTTTAATACAGCCAAAAACGCTTCTTGAGGAACTTCCACTCGTCCCACTTGGCGCATACGTTTTTTACCTGCTTTTTGTTTCTCTAATAATTTACGTTTACGCGAAATATCTCCACCATAACATTTTGCTGTGACGTCTTTTCTCAAGGCTTTGATGGTTTCACGAGCGATTACTTTAGCGCCAATGGCAGCTTGAATCGGAATTTCAAATTGTTGTCTTGGAATTAATTCGCGCAATTTGACACAAATGCGTTTTCCAAGATCATAGGCGTTGCTACGGTGAACCAATGCAGATAGTGCATCTACTTGCTCCCCATTTAACAAGAGGTCCATTTTGATCAAATCGGACTCTTTATACCCTATTGGATGGTAATCAAACGATGCGTAGCCTCGGGAAACGGACTTCAAACGGTCATAAAAGTCGAAGACAATTTCAGCCAAAGGCATTTCAAAGGTAATTTCCACACGGTCTTGTGTCAAGTAGACTTGATTTTGTAATTCACCACGCTTTTCAATACACAAGGTCATAATTGCACCTACATATTCTGTTTTCGTGATGACTTGCGCTTTAATGTATGGTTCTTCAATTCGTTCCATTCCAGACGGATCAGGAAGTTCAGACGGATTGTTTACAATCAAGGCGTCCTCTGGGTCTTTTTTCATGAAGGCCTTGTAAGATACGTTGGGAACCGTTGTGATAACGGTCATATTAAACTCGCGCTCCAAACGTTCTTGAATGATCTCCATGTGAAGCATTCCAAGGAATCCACAACGGAAACCAAATCCAAGCGCAGCTGAAGATTCAGGTTCGAAGACTAACGATGAGTCGTTGAGTTGCAATTTTTCCATGGAATAGCGCAGCTCCTCATAATCTTCATTGTCGACTGGATAAATTCCGGCAAAGACCATTGGTTTAACATCCTCAAATCCTTTGATTGGAACTTCGCAGGGATTTTCTGTGTCGGTAATGGTGTCTCCTACCTTCACTTCGTTTGCTTGCTTGATCCCCGAGATGATATATCCTACGTCCCCCGCTCTCACTTCATTTCGTGGCGAAAGTTCCATTTTTAAGATCCCGATTTCATCGGCGTTATAATCTCTGCCTGTATTCAGAAAACGAACTTTTTGTCCTTTTCTCAATACCCCATTTTTTATTCTGTAATAAGCGATAATTCCTCTAAATGGATTGAAGACGGAGTCAAAAATCATGGCTTGCAATGGCGCTGACTCATCTCCTTTAGGAGCTGGAATTTTGTTCACAACAGCGGCCAATATAGCATCGACACCAAGCCCTGTTTTTCCCGATGCTTGAATAATGTCTTCTAAATCACAGCCGATTAATTCCATGATTTGATCGGAGACTTCCTCAGGCATCGCACCAGGCAAATCCATTTTATTGAGGATTGGAATAATTTCCAAATCGTGTTCTAATGCCAAATATAAATTTGATATCGTTTGTGCTTCTATTCCTTGAGATGCATCAACAATCAATAAAGCTCCTTCGCATGCGGCGATTGAACGCGAAACTTCATAAGAGAAATCAACGTGTCCCGGAGTGTCAATTAAATTCAGGATATATTCATTGCCTTCAAAAGTATAACTCATTTGAATGGCATGACTTTTAATGGTGATTCCACGCTCGCGTTCCAGGTCCATGTCATCCAAAGCCTGAGCCTTCATATTTCGGTCGGAAATCGTTCCAGTAGTTTGAAGTAAGCGATCGGCGAGGGTACTTTTACCGTGGTCGATGTGTGCAATAATGCAGAAGTTTCGAATGTGATTCATAGCGGCAACAAAAATACGACTTTCCCATTGATTTAATGCCTTACATGTGATGTATCTTAAGGATTATCCCGAGAAAAATTTATCAAACGACGAGTAACATGGTATCAACTATTTACCGCGCTTACTTTTTTGTAAAATCGATCGATCGATATTTCCTTGTCTAGCGGAATTCCGTCAAACATGAAATCGCTTAATTCCCTCGCTAAAGTCGGTGCCATTAAGTATCCCTTCGTTCCTAATCCATTGAATAAATACAGGTTTTTAATCCTTTGGTGTTCCCCTAAAATAGGTCTTCGATCCAAAACGGTTGGACGCACACCCACTTGCTGATCAAGGATTTCGTAGGAATAATTTCCCAATACGCTTAGGTGTCCTACTAACTCTTGTTTGGCCTCTTCCGTTGGCGTTAAATCTGGATTATCCCACTCGTAGGTTGCTCCTATTCGAAAAATTTTATTCCCTAGTGGCAACACAAAACATTTTCGGTTGAGGGATTCATTTTCCGGAATTTCCGCTGAATGAATCCGGATTGTTTGTCCTTTTGTTTGTTGAATAGGTAACTCTTGAAAAAAGGGTGTATTCATCTGTTGATACCCAACTGCAAATACCACTTTGTCGTATGTTATTCCTTTGTATTTGAGGGTGTTTTCATCAAAACTTAGGGGGTCGAAATCCTCTTTGAACAGATTTCCTTTTGCGTCGAAATAGCGAAGGTTTTGCTCATAATACGTTTTTGCGTCCACCCAAAAAGATGATTTCAGCCGTCCGCTGCCAAATTGATTTTCAGCAAGGGAATACCTTTCGTCTTCTGGTGTTAGTTCTGTTAAATAATCTTGGTATTCAGGCAGTTTTGAGCGTTCAATCCAATAGTTTCGTTCCTGTTCAGATGAAAGCATTCGGCGGATGGCAATCGGATGAAATAATGCGTGTCCCAGTTCTTTCTCCATGTGAAGATAAAAAGTGGTGGCATCCTTCATAAATTCATCCAAACGCCAAGATTTATTCATTCTTCTAAATACCATAGGATTGACCATCCCCGCGGCAATGGCTGTAGAATGATTCACGCCTTTATCTATTAATTGAACTTGGTGTCCTTTTCCTAATAGCTGATGAGCCAAGCATGTTCCGGCAAGACCTGCGCCAATGATTAAAATATTTTGTGAGTCCGTTTTCATTTTGCTATGGCGAAACTAAACAAACTTATTTGAAGATCTGGGTATTTTGCGCGCAATAGTTGAGCCATTGCTTCTAGGGTTGATCCTGTGGTAATCACATCATCTACAAGGGCAATGTGACGGTACGAAATGGGGATTTTCCCTAGGCAAAATTGCTCGCTCGCATTGTCCCAGCGCAGGAAGCGGTTTTTTCCGGTTTGACTCATGTTGTTTGATTTTTTTTCAACGGCATCCAATAAAATGGGCAGCTCCAAGATCTTGGCTATTCCTTCAGCCAATAATTCGCTTTGATTATACCCTCTTACAAAACGTTTTTGAGCATGAATTGGAACAGGAATTAAGGCCTCGATTCGCTTATATTTTTGACTATTCAGGATAGTCTTTCCCATGATTTCGCCGAAGTGACGTCCAAGCGGCGCTTTAAATTGATACTTCAATGCATGTAAGATTTCTTGAATGGGTTTTTCTTTTTCAAAATAATACAAAGCAAAGGTTTCAGTCAATTCAATCCGCCCCCAAAAAAGCTGATCCATGCCGCTTGCGTCTTCGTAGGATTCAAAATAGGTGCGCTGCAACTTATCCCAGCAAAAAGCACAAATATGGGCTTCAAATCTCGACAATTCTTGAGAACATTGCAAACAAGTGGTTGGAAAAAGGAGGTGTTGAAATCCCTCCAAATAGCGTTCAATTCGTGAAGTAATCTTCGTGTTTATCAAGTACATCTTTGGTTTGGTTTGGTATGAACATTAACGTGTTCAAAAACTCATTGATTGTTTGAATGGAAAAATTTATTTCCTACCTAACTTTATTGTGCTTAATGTCATAAGAAAATAATTTGACTTATTGGATGATATTTGAAGGAATAGTTATTAAAATCGATCCATTATTGATGTGAATATCTTTCCTTTTAGTGTTGAAAATTGCTGTAGGGTTTGTTGGTGAAAGGATTGCGATTTTCGGTGTTAATAACATCCTACGAATGTTAATTTCTTTAATTGATTTAAGACGGTTTTTTGACAATTTTTGTATTCTCAAATTTCGCCAACGTTAAGTTTTCATTAACACGCGTTAAAAGTGGATTGAGTAATACAAAAACAATTTAACGAAAACTGGTTTAGGAGGAATAATTTTCATTCTTCTTTTGGAACCTTTTTCGTTTATAAAATTATTTAGCAGCTTATGACAACACCTTTACGCGAACCCATTCTTGAAGAAAACAAAAGCCGTTTTGTATTATTCCCAATTCAACATGATGATATTTGGGCTTTTTATAAAAAAGCTGAGGCGAGTTTTTGGACGGCGGAAGAAATTGATTTGTCTCCAGATCAAATTGATTGGGAGAACAAATTGAACGATGACGAGCGTCATTTCATCAAACACATTTTGGCATTTTTTGCAGCATCTGATGGGATCGTTAATGAGAACCTTGCGGAAAACTTTTTGTCTGAAGTGCAATACACCGAGGCGAAATTCTTTTACGGAAATCAAGTGGCGATGGAGAACATTCACTCGGAGACGTATTCGCTTTTGATTGACACATACATCAAAGATTCAGCAGAAAAAACCCATTTATTCAATGCAATCGACACGCTTGATTGTGTGAAGAAAAAAGCAGAGTGGGCGTTGCGATGGATTGATAAAGGTGATTTCGCAGAACGCTTAGTGGCATTTGCAGCCGTGGAAGGGATTTTCTTTTCTGGGTCATTTTGTTCCATTTTCTGGTTGAAGAAGCGCGGATTAATGCCGGGATTGTCATTCTCTAATGAGTTAATTTCGCGTGATGAAGGACTACATTGCGACTTCGCTTGTTTGTTATACAATAATCACCTTGTAAACAAACTTTCCAAAGACAAGGTGCGTGAGATTATCATGGACGCTGTTGAAATTGAAAAAGAATTTGTCACAGACGCCATTCCAGTAAAACTTATTGGGATGAACAGCGATCTGATGCAACAATACATTGAATTTGTTGCGGATCGACTTTTAGTTGAATTGGGGAACGAACGCGTGTACAATACCTCAAATCCATTTGACTTTATGGAAATGATTTCCATTCAGGGAAAAACCAATTTCTTTGAAAAACGCGTTGGTGAATACCAAAAAGCTGGTGTATTGTCTGGCGATGCGAACAAAGAATTCAGCATGAACGAAGAATTTTAATTATTTAATTGCGGTAGTAAAGATGTACGTAGTAAAAAGAGACGAAAGAAAAGAGACGGTGAAATTTGATAAAATCACTGCTCGTATAATTAAAATGTGTTACGGATTAGATCCATTGGTATCTCCAGAGGCTGTTGCCATGAAAGTGATCGAAGGGATCTATGATGGAGTATCCACTTCAGACTTGGATAATCTAGCAGCAGAAGTTGCCGCAGCAAAAACGATTGATCACCCAGATTACGCGTTGTTAGCTTCACGTATTGCCGTTTCGAACTTACACAAGGAGACGAAAAAAACATTCTCTGAAGTGATTGACGATTTACATCATTATATCGACCCAAAAACAGGTCAAAATGCTTCCTTGGTTGCAGATGATGTATACGCAATTATCCAAGAAAACAAAGAAGCTTTTGACTCTAGTATCATTTATGATCGCGACTTCCGCTACGATTATTTTGGATTTAAAACATTGTCGCGCTCTTACTTGATGCGTTTAAATGGTAAAATTGCCGAGCGTCCACAACAAATGTTGATGCGCGTTGCCATTGGTATCCATAAGAAAGATGTTGCTTCTGCCATCAAAACATACAACTTGATGTCTGAGGGTTGGTTTACACATGCGACTCCAACGTTGTTTAACGCAGGAACACCTAAGCCTCAAATGTCTTCTTGCTTCTTGCTTACGATGAAATCAGATAGTATTGAAGGGATTTACGACACATTGAAATCTTGTGCGCAAATTTCTCAATCTGCAGGTGGAATTGGCTTAGCTCTTCACGATATCCGCGCAACAGGTTCTTACATTAAAGGAACAAATGGAACGTCAAATGGTATCGTTCCAATGCTACGTGTATTCAACGATACGGCGCGTTACGTGGATCAAGGTGGAGGAAAAAGAAAAGGGTCCTTCGCAATGTACATCGAACCTTGGCATGCGGATGTCTTCGATTTCTTAGACTTGAAAAAGAATCACGGAAAAGAAGAACAACGAGCACGTGATTTATTCTATGCGCTTTGGATTCCGGATTTATTCATGAAACGCGTTAAAGAAAATGGTGAATGGACGTTGATGTGTCCGCACGAATGTCCAGGACTTTCCGATACGCATAGTGCAGAATTTGAGGCCTTATATACGAGATACGAAAAAGAAGGGAAAGGAAGAAAAACAATCAAAGCTCAAGATCTTTGGTTTAAAATCCTTGAATCTCAAATTGAAACAGGAACTCCTTACATGTTGTATAAAGATGCAGCGAATGCCAAATCAAATCAACAAAATTTAGGAACAATTAAATCCTCTAATCTTTGTACAGAGATTATTGAATATACCGCGCCTGATGAGGTTGCTGTTTGTAACTTAGCTTCTCTTGCGCTTCCAAAATATGTCATGGAAGATGGGAAGTTTGATCATGATAAATTATTTGAAGTAACCTATCAAGCTACCTTGAATTTGAATCGCATCATCGATGAGAACTTCTATCCAGTTGTTGAAGCGAAAAACTCTAATCTTCGCCACCGTCCTATCGGACTTGGTGTTCAAGGATTGGCAGATGCTTACATCATGATGGGGCTTCCATTCGAGTCTGAAGAAGCGCGTACATTAAACCGTGAAGTATTTGAAACCATTTATTTCGCATCGATGTCCGCATCAAAAGACCTTGCGAAGGTAGACGGTCCATATGAAACAATCAAAGGATCTCCCGTGTCAAAAGGGATTTTCCAATTTGATATGTGGGGAGTTACCCCATCAAACCGTTGGGAATGGGATGTCTTGAAAGGAGAGGTTAAAAAATATGGTGTGCGTAACTCTTTATTGTTAGCGCCAATGCCAACCGCTTCAACAGCACAAATTCTTGGTAACAATGAGTGTTTTGAGCCATACACATCAAATATTTATACGCGTCGTGTTCTTTCTGGTGAATTTATCATCGTGAATAAACACTTATTAAAAGACTTAGTTCGTGAAGGATTATGGACCAAGGATATGCGTCAAAAAATCATGACAGCTAATGGTTCCGTTCAAAACATCAACGAAGTTCCTCAACGCTTAAAAGATTTATATAAAACCGCTTGGGAGATTTCTCAAAAAGCGATTATTGATCAGGCCGCAGATCGCGGAGCGTATATTTGTCAAAGTCAATCCTTGAATATCTTCATGGAAAACGCAAACTTTGGTAAATTAACTTCTATGCACTTCTATGGTTGGGAAAAAGGATTAAAAACCGGAATGTACTACCTGCGCACGAAAGCAGCAACAGACGCTATCAAATTTACCGTTGAAAAAACCGTTGTAGAAGAGCCTTCCGCTAAATCATTGGAAGAAGAGGCTGCTGCAATTGCTTGCTCTCTTGAAAACCCAGATAGTTGTGAAATGTGTTCTGGGTAGCAGCGACGCTAGTCGGTTATAGACAGAACGGAAATTCACGAGCTTGTCTCGCTAAATGTGTTCTGGATAGCAGCGACGCTAGTCGGTTATAGACAGAACGGAAATTCACGAGCTTGTCTCGCTAAATGTGTTCTGGGTAGCAGCGACGCTAGTCGGTTATAGCCAGAACGTAAATTCACGAGCTTGATTCATAATGTCTAGTTTCGGAAAGAAAAATATACTAAACCTCGTTTCATACGAGGTTTTTTTATGTACATATATTTCTGCTGCTTTCTGAAATGATCGTTCGATTTAACCAATAAATCGAAAAAAATATACTAATTTTGCGCTTTCTTTTACACCTCATGACAGACTTAAAAAACATTGAAAGCGCCTTAATTTCAGTCTATTATAAAGACGGATTAGACGCGATTGTTCGCGAATTGCACAAACACGCAGTGACCATTTACTCGACTGGAGGAACATTAGCCTTTATTCAGAAATTAGGAATTCCTGTTATCGCTGTCGAAGACTTAACCGGGTTCCCTGAAATTCTTGGTGGAAGAGTCAAAACCTTGCACCCAACCGTTTTTGGGGGTATTTTAAATCGTCGTGCCTTGCAAGAAGACCAGAATGCGCTCTTGAAACACGGAATCCCATCTATAGACCTAGTAATTGTTGACTTATATCCATTTGAGGAAACAGTTTCGTCGGGTGCTAGTGACGAAGACATCATTGAAAAAATTGATATCGGTGGAATTTCTTTAATTCGTGCTGCTGCTAAAAACTTCCAAGATGTAGTCATTATCCCTTCTGTGAAACAGTACGCTTCCTTTTTAGAAATGCTGCGCGCGCAAAACGGAGCAACGAACTTGTCACAACGAAAACATTTTGCAGGTGAAGCCTTTCATGTTTCATCACATTACGACACAATGATTCATCACTATTTCGTTCAAAATAATAGCCCTTATTTAAAATTGAGCATAGAGCAAAGTGAATCTTTGCGTTACGGTGAAAACCCGCATCAAAAAGGACAGTTTTTCGGGGATTTAGCAGCTTTATTTGACAAACTTCATGGTAAGGAGCTGTCCTATAATAACCTTTTAGATGTTGATGCCGCCGTTTGCTTGTTGCAAGAATTTCAACATGATGGCCCCACTTTTGGCATTTTGAAACACAATAATGCCTGTGGCTTGGCAACACGTCCAACCTTAAAAGAAGCATACGAAGTCGCCTTAGCCGCTGATCCAGTGAGTGCCTTTGGTGGAATTTTAATTTCCAATCAACGCATTGATTTAGCTACAGCGAGTTTGATTAATGAGCTTTTCTGTGAAGTATTAATTGCGCCAGCCTATGATGAAGAGGCCTTGGAAGTATTAAAAAGCAAAAAGAATCGCATCATTCTTGTTCAAAAAGAAACGGCATTACCCCAACAACAAGTTCGATCTATATTAAATGGTGTTCTTGTTCAAGACAGAGACGCGAAATCGGAAACGAAGGAAGATTTGGTTGTTAAAACAACCAATGCGCCAAGTGAACAAGAAATCGCTGATTTATTGTTTGCTAATAAATTGGTAAAACATACGAAATCCAATACCATAATTTTAGCGAAAAACGGGCAATTATTAGCCAGTGGGACTGGTCAAACTTCACGTGTTGACGCATTAAATCAAGCCATTCACAAAGCAAAAACCTTTGGCTTCGATTTAAGAGGTGCAGCCATGGCGAGTGATGCTTTTTTTCCTTTTCCGGATTGTGTTGAAATTGCACATTTGGAAGGCATTGATGCTGTAATTCAACCAGGTGGTTCTGTTAAAGATGAACTTTCCATCGATTATTGCAATAAACACGGAATGCGCATGGTATTTACGGGAGTGCGCCACTTTAAACATTAACTTTGCATATATTTACATTAAATTGTAACCTTTTCTTCGAATATCTCGAAAAAGGAACAACTTAATCACTAGTTGGACTCAACATGAAATTTTTCAGTTTTTTGACGCAAGAAATTGCGATTGACTTAGGAACAGCAAACACACTTATCATCTGGAATGACAAGGTGGTGGTTGACGAGCCGTCCATTGTAGCTAAAGACATTCAAACAGGCAAAGTAGTTGCCATTGGACGAAAGGCGCAACAAATGCACGGAAAGACACATAAGTTGATTGAAACAGTACGGCCATTGAAAGATGGTGTAATTGCTGATTTCCAAAGCGCGGAACAAATGATTCGTGGAATGATCAAAATGATCAATCCTGGAAAAAGCCTTTTCAACCCAACACTTCGTATGGTGATTTGTATTCCATCAGGGATTACAGAGGTTGAGAAACGAGCAGTACGTGACTCCGCAGAACACGCTGGAGCAAAAGAAGTGTATTTGATTCATGAACCAATGGCCGCAGCTATTGGAATCGGAATCGACGTAGAAGAACCAATGGGAAATATGATCATCGATATCGGTGGTGGTACATCCGAGATTGCGGTCATCGCATTAGGTGGAATTGTTTGTGATAAATCCATTCGTATCGCCGGTGATGACTTTACAAGTGACATTGAAGAGTACATGCGTCGTCAACACAACATTCTTGTTGGTGAGCGAACAGCAGAACAAATTAAAATTGAAGTAGGAGCAGCTTTACCCGAACTTGACAATCCACCGCCAGACTTTGCCGTTAGAGGACGAGATTTGATGACCGGGATTCCAAAAGAAATCATGGTTTCATACGTGGAAATTGCTCATGCATTAGACAAGACCATTTCAAAAATTGAAGAGGCTATTTTAAGTGCTTTGGAATTAACCCCACCTGAACTTTCAGCTGATATCTACAAAACAGGTATTTATTTAGCAGGTGGAGGCTCCATGTTAAGAGGTTTGGATAAGCGAATTTCAGCAAAAACCAAACTACCGGTGCATATTGCTGAAGACCCACTCCGCGCAGTTGCCAGAGGAACAAGCATTGCCTTGAAAAACATCGATAAATACCAGTTCTTGATTAGAGATTAATAAGAACAATACAACATAAAAAAGGGCTGTGAAAACAGCCCTTTTTTATTTCTGTGAGGATTTATTTTAATAAGTCCAATGCCATTTCAACTTCCAATTGAATTTTATCAGTAAGTTCTTTGTGGGCGATCCCTGTTGCTGGACCGCTATATCCCGTGTGCACATGCAGCACTTTTCCCCCTTTGCCAATAATGACCGTCGTTGGAAAACTCATGATTCCATTTAACATAGGAAATTGGGTGGAAGCGACTTCTTTTGAGGACTTTCCAGCCAAAACAATATCGTATTCCATTCCGATTTTTTTCTTGAACGCTTTTAATTTTTTACGTGTTTGTTTTTCATCTGTCCCCACTTCATAAGCCAAGGCGATAATTTCTAATCCAAATTGCGCATAACTTTTGTATAATTGATTCATGAATGCAACCTCATCCAGACAATTCGGACACCACGTACCCATGATTTGCAATACGACAACTTTCCCCTCGTCTGGTTTAAACGAAAAGGATTTTCCATTTAATTGAATCATTTCTGTGGTGTTGACTTTTTGGTCATTGACCACATATGTTAATGACGCTTCATTTCTAAGTTTTGCGTCGGGATTACGAACTGCTATCCAATCTGTTACATAAGAAAACCCACTGTAAAATTTTCCTTTTAACGTATCTTCATCTAATGTAGCGTCGAAAAGCATTGCCCACGAACCATTGAAGGTAGACATAGAGAAATTTAGTCCCGAGCGATTTCCATCCAAATAGCGGTAATCCCCTGTTTCCGTTAAAAAGGTCCCTGTAATTCGTGAAGCATCCCCACATTTGAAAATTCCGACTGCTTGTTCAGCGTCTTTCGTTCCTGGTTGAAAGGTTACGCTCCAAATGCCATTAAAGACTTCATCCATTGGTTTTGTTTCCACCACATCGAATCGTTTTTCTATTCCCCACGAAAGTGTCAATGGAATTTTCGTCTGTATTTTTTTGTTACGGTTTAACCAATATCCTCTTGCAGTGATTTCATTTTGGTCTACACGGAAAACAACGATCGCATCTTGAAAAGGGAACTGTAAAAAGACGGAGTCTCTTTTTTGATGGACAGACATTGTCATTTCTTCCTCGCCATTCAGGACAAAAATGTGTTTTCCATGATTGGTCACCTTCAGTTGAAAAGGAATCATCAATCGGTCATTCATGGCTAGTTGTCCGCGCCATAGACCATCTTTCAAATTCGATCTAGAAAAGGTAAGATTACTTATTAAAAGTAGGAGAAAAAGAATCTTATAGGTCATATTCCATTTGTTTTACCAAACGAAAATACGTTAATTCGTAGGAATTTAATTGCACTGTGCAACTATTTCAGAACAAAAGCAGTCAAAGAACCTGAGCATGGAGGAAGTTACATTAATAAAACAGTGTATTGATGGGAATCCAAGGGCTCAAAAAGCGTTGTTTGACATGTTTGCCCCAAAAATGTTATCCGTTTGCATGCGTTATGTAAAAGACAAAATGCGTGCGGAAGATGTGCTCCAAGATGCATTGGTAAAAATCTACTCAAAACTTCCTGAATATAAATTCGAAGGGGTTTTTGAGGGTTGGATTCGACGCATTGTGGTGAATACCTGCTTAGATCAATTGAGAAAAGATCAAAAATTTCTCAAAGAAATTCAAGTAGAGGAGGTCTCCTATCGAATTGAACAACATGAATTCATAGCCGAAAAATTGATGGCGGATGATTTGATGAAGCTCATCCAGTCGATGCCAGATGGGTACCGCGTTGTATTCAATATGTTTGCCATTGAAGGTTTTTCTCATCAAGAAATAGCCAAAGAATTAGGCGTCACAGAAAGCACCTCAAAATCACAGTATTTAAGAGCAAGGGCATACTTAAAAGACCGTATAGAAAAAAGATAAAAATGGAAGAAAAAGATTTCATAAAAGAATTATTTCAAGAGAAGCTGGCGCATCATGGGTTGCCTGTACGTCCAGAAATATGGACTTCTGTTTCTTCTTCTCTTACCACAGGGACAACGCTAGTGGCTAGTGGCTTATCCATTTTAACAAAATCAATCATTGGTGTATTAAGTGTCGCGGCAGTGATTGGCGGTGTTTGGTTTATGAATCAACCACCATCAACTTCAACTAAAAAACCGTTCGTCAATGTTAAGCGTCCTATCGAAAAAATTGGGGCGACGAAAACAGAAATCCCAACCGTATCGGATAAGGAATTGAACACAGATTCCCAAGTAATCATTCAGCCTAAGCAAACGGAATATCTCCGTGAAGAGACTCCGATGTTTGGGCCAGGTATTGCATGGAGTAATAATGAACCTGTGGTTGTCCCCGCGCTTCCTTTGCCTCAATCTTCTACTGTTCAATCCAGCACTTCTCATTCACTAACTTCCGCTCATAACAATCCAATTGAGCAGCCAATAATTCCCGTTTCCAATGTTGAAGAAGCGCCGATCCTTTTGCCTAATGTTTTTACTCCAAATGGAGATGGCAACAACGACGTATTCAGCATTGATTTAAGCGCCTATACATTCGTGGATTACAGTTTGGTGATTCTCGATCAAACCAACCAACTTGTTTTCAAGAGCTTACAAACTCAGGAGGCATGGGATGGAAAAAACATGAATGGTGATCGTTGTCCAAAAGGAAACTACATCTACTATTTAACAGGGAAAACGGATACAGGGAAAACGATTACCAAGTATTCTACGCTTCGTGTTGAGTATTAAACTTCTGGTTCAACTCAGGCGTCACTTTGACAATCCCTATGTAAAAAAACACATTGCCTATCGATGCTAAAATGTGCGCAACATCGTTTTTATCCATCCAAGGATGTATGTTTATTTTCCATAAGAAGAAGACTGCAGCAGGCAACATGGCAAGAACGCCAATAGCAAACAAATGGAAAGGAGCAGCGTGTTTTCGATAGAAAACAACACCCAAGATTCCAGCGCTTAAAATGGTTCCAATAATAGTATTAATCGCTATTGGCAAGAATCCAATCTCCGGTTTTTCCATTACGTTTTTGGTTAAACAAAGCCAAGTCACCAAAGCATAAACAGCAATCATTTTCACCCAGGAAAACCATTTATACACTATTAGAAGCTTTTGGTTAAATACAAAAGAAATCATTGCTCTTTCAATGAAGAAAACGGCCAATACAGCTGTAAACCAACCGAAAAACTTACCCGGCGTACCCCAATAATGATAAAAAGCATGTCCGAGTCCGCCCGTGAATGTACTCACCCCGAGCATAAAGAAAAAGGCCATATACCAATTAACAAATGGATTTTTTGAATGCCCTTTCCAGATTTTTATGGCCAAATAGATGCAGGTGAAAGCCAAGAGTGTGTCCGTCAAGAAGGTATTGGGTTCCAGAACGATTAGGTTTCCCCATTTCACACTTATTTTTTCAAAATCGGCACCTATAATCATGGGACAAAGATAGTGATTTGATTTTTCTTGGACCAAAAGGTTTGGATTGAGTTTGTGATGATTGCCGATTCTCGTCGATTTCATTAACTTTGATAGATGTCAAAAACACTTTGTTTATTGAATGGCAGCAAGAAAAAAAGTTCGGTCATCCTTGAACTTATTGCACAATGTCAAACAAAATGGGGCAGTGATTTTCAAGTGATTGAGTCCCGGTTTGAAAAAGAACTCATTGAAATCGCAGGAGAATACGCTTCCAAAGTGGATGTAATCATTGCTATTGGCGGCGACGGAACATTGAATGAAATCATGAATGGGCTCTTGACTTCAGACCAAGAAGCATTGCCCGCCATTGCGATTGTTCCAATTGGTACAGGAAATGACTTTTTTCAAAGTGCTGGATTGAACCCATTTAAAATCGAAGCATTTATGACGGCATTAACGGATAGAAAAACAATCCCTTGTGACATTGGGAAAATTCAAACGGAAAAAGAAACACGGTATTTCATGAATGTTGCAGATATTGGATTTGGTGGGGCTGTAGTTCTTTCTTTGAATCAATTTCGCAAACAATTTGGCCCTAGTTTTTCATACGGCTTAGCTATTTTAAAAACCTTTGTTGGTTATAAGCGTCCACATGTTCGCATTGAATCGGAATCCTTTCCATACAAGGGAGAATTATTATTAGCCGCAGCATGCAACGGTGCGATTTTTGGAAATGGGCTACACATTCATCCAGGCGCATCCATTCATGACGGGAAACTCAATATGACCATCTTAGGAAAAGTTTCTATGTTGGATTACCTTTTAAACGTTGTAAAGGTGAAAAGAGGCAAACGCATTATTCACCCAGAAGCGCTTTATTTTGAGAGCAATGAACTGGTGATTCTTGCAGATGAGGGATGTCTTCATGCAGAAACAGATGGGGAATATTTAAGTGGCTCGCGTTTCGAGATTTCCATCTTGCCACAAAGAATAAAAATTCTTCAGCATTAATTCCCTCGTATTTCTTATTTTTGAATCGTTATGAACGGATCTGTCATCATTACCGCGGGAGGAATTGGAAAGCGAATGGGGACTGAGTTACCCAAACAATTTCTTGAGATTCAAGGCAAGTCAATTTTACTTCATTGTTTGGAAATATTCCATTCGTATGATCCGACATTAAACATCATCATCACCCTGCCGCTTGATTGGATTCCCTACTGGGAAGAATTAATCCTTCGGTCCCACTGTCAAATTCCACATACCGTTGTTGCGGGTGGAGAAGAGCGCTTTCACTCTATTCAATTAGCTTTAGCACATTGTCAAGGTGATTTCATCATGGTGCACGACGGAGTACGTCCATTGGTTAGTCACGAAACGATTCATCGTTGCCAAGAAGCGCTGCAGCATTCCCTCAGTGTCATTCCTGTACTTGACGTAAAAGATTCCTTGCGCATGCTTTCTTCAGATGGGTCCAAAATGGTCAATCGTAGTGACTTCAAATTGGTGCATACACCGCAGTGTTTTGAAGCCAATACCTTAAAAAAAGCGTATCAAACTAGTTTTCAAAAGGGGATGACAGATGACGCCAGTGTAGTAGAATGGATGGGAATTGAGCCGTATTTTGTTGAAAGCAACGAAGAAAATATTAAAATCACCACGATGAGTGACCTAACTTATGCAGACGCACTCCTTTCACATAAATGAACGAGATGATCACTCCTCCCCCATTAAAAGAAGGTGATTTAATTTACATCACAGCACCAGCGAAAGCAACGGATGCCGAATCTGTTTTTTTCGCGAAAACTTTTTTAGAAGAAAAGGGGTTCCGCGTACTTCTAAGTTCGCATTGTCTGGGCGAGCATCGTTATTTTTCAGGAACGGACGAAGAACGAACGGCAGACATGCAGTATGGAGTAGACCATCCTGAAGTGAAGGCTATTTTGTGCGCGCGGGGAGGATATGGCTGTGTTCGCATCGTTGATGAAATAAATTGGGCTAACATGCTGAGAGAACCCAGATGGGTGATTGGATTTAGTGATATTACGGTCTTTCATCACCGCTTAATGCGCTTAGGCATACAAAGCATACATGGTTCGATGCCACTTAATTTTGAAAAAAACACCTCGGAAGCATTGGATACGATGTTGACCATTTTGCGTGGCGAAAGCCCCGTTATTACATGTCCTGCAAATAAATCCAATAAACTCGGAGAAGCAGATGGCGTATTAATTGGTGGAAATTTAAGTATCGTATTTAGCATGCTTGGCACGGATGACTCCTATACATTTGACCATTCCATTTTGTTTTTGGAGGATCTTGCAGAACAACTTTACCACTTAGACCGCATGTTTTTCGCACTGAAAAAAACAGGTGCGCTATCGAAAATCAAGGGATTAATTATTGGTGGAATGACGGATTTAGAGGACACGGATAATCCAACAGGATTAACAATTGAAGAAATTGTTTCTCAGCATTTCAAGTATTCCCAAATTCCCATTTGTTATCATTTTCCCATAGGACATTTTTCAGATAATCGATCTGTTATCGTTGGAGCAAATGTTAAATTAAAGGTGGATAAATTGACTGCGGATCTATGTTATCTAAATTCATTCTAAATAGAGAAAAAATTCCTTTTTTGTGGTTAGTTAGAAGTAAATTTGCAGCACATTAATGGTTAACAATTATGAGTAACTCTGTATTATTTAAATCATCCATCGCTAAGAAATACTTCATGGCGTTGACGGGATTGTTCTTATGTACTTTCCTTGTAGGTCACCTACTCGGTAACCTACAACTAATTTTCAAAACAGGTGAGGAAGGACGTCGTGCCTTCAATGAATACGCTTACTTCATGGGGCATAATGTATTCATTAAAGTCTTGTCTTATGTTACGTACATCGCGTTGATCATTCATGCTGTCGACGGAATTATGTTGACCATTCAAAACAAGAAAGCGCGTCCAGTTAAGTATGCCTACAATAATCCAAAAGCAAATTCTGGAACTGCGTCTAGAAACATGGCGATTTTAGGAACTTTGATTTTGGTGTTCCTAGCGACACACATGGCTAATTTCTGGTGGAAAGCGAAGATCACGGAAGAAATTCCATTACACTCGCTAGTGAAAACGGTGGATTATCCTGTAGGACAAAATCCAGCAACCGGTGAAATGATTACTAAGCCGATCGAAGTCACGCATTATTTAAATACGAATGGTACTTATCAGCAATTCAAAGTGAAGGATCCAAGTACTGGACAAGAACAAAAATTATTTGACATTAAAAACAAACACGAATTTTACGACATTACTTCTGGCGTTAAAATCGGAGAAGGGTACAAAGATTTACATACCGTTGTGATGACATTCTTTGATAAAAATAATTCCAGCGCGCTATTTGGTGTTCTATTTTATGTGATTTCCATGATTGTTTTAGGATATCACTTGTGGCACGGATTTGCATCTGCGTTTCAATCTTTGGGATTGAATCACCCACTTTATACGCCGATTATTAAGAAAATTGGGATGGCCTTCAGTATTGTTGTGCCTTTCTTATTCGCAATTATTCCCGTTATTATTTACATGAACCATTAGGAAAAACAGGATTATGTCAAAATTAAACTCAAAAATTCCAGAAGGATCAATTGCTGATAAGTGGACAAACCACAAAAATCACATGAAATTGGTTGCTCCTAACAATCGTCCAAAAATTGACGTGATTGTTGTTGGAACAGGATTGGCCGGAGCATCGGCTGCTGCGTCTCTAGGTGAGATGGGATATAACGTGAAAGCGTTCTGTTTTCAGGATTCTCCGCGTCGCGCGCACTCAATTGCCGCACAAGGTGGAATCAATGCAGCGAAAAATTACCAAAACGATGGTGACTCCGTTTACCGTTTGTTTTATGATACCATTAAAGGAGGAGACTACCGTGCACGTGAAGCAAATGTTCATCGTTTGGCAGAGGTTTCTGGAAACATCATCGACCAGTGTGTGGCTCAAGGAGTTCCTTTTGCCCGTGAATACGGAGGATTACTAGATAACCGTTCATTTGGTGGGACACAAGTTCAACGTACGTTTTATGCAGCTGGACAAACTGGACAACAATTATTGTTAGGTGCTTATTCAGCCTTATCTCGTCAGATAGGATTAGGTCGTGTAAAAATGTACCACCGTCATGAAATGATGGACTTGGTGAAAATCGATGGAAAAGCACGTGGAATTATTGCGCGTAACTTAGTAACTGGTGAATTGGAGCGTCATTCTGCACACGCAGTGGTGATTGCGTCAGGAGGTTATGGAAATGTATACTTCCTTTCGACCAATGCGATGGGAAGCAATGTTTCTGCTGCATGGAAAGTTCACAAAAGAGGAGCGTTATTCGCTAACCCATGTTTTGTTCAAATTCACCCAACATGTGTTCCGGTTCACGGAACGAATCAATCAAAATTAACCTTGATGTCTGAGTCCTTAAGAAACTCAGGTAGAATTTGGGTTCCTAAGAAAAAGGAAGATGCTGAAGCGATCAGAGCTGGGCAATTAAAACCCACTCAAATCTCAGAAGAAGAAAGAGATTACTTCTTGGAAAGACGTTACCCTGCATTTGGTAACTTAGTTCCTCGCGATGTTGCCTCTCGCGCCGCAAAAGAACGCTGTGATGCGGGTTGTGGAATTGAAGCAAACGACACGAATGAAGGTGTATATTTAGATTTTTCTTCTGAAATTAAAAGCAAAGGAAAGCAGGCAGCATATGCTTTAGGAGATCACGATCCGACGGAAGAGCGCATGATTGAATTAGGTAAAAAATGGATTGAGGAAAAATACGGGAACTTGTTCCAGATGTATCAAAAAATCACTGATGAAAATCCATACGAAACTCCAATGAAAATTTATCCAGCTGTTCACTACACAATGGGTGGCGTTTGGGTTGATTATAACTTACAGAGTACCATCGAAGGTTGTTTCGTGACAGGAGAAGCGAATTTCTCTGAGCACGGAGCAAACAGACTTGGGGCATCAGCATTGATGCAAGGATTAGCAGATGGTTATTTCGTGGCTCCATATACCGTTTCAGATTATCTCTCAAATGAAATCCGCACAGGAAAAATTTCAACTGATGGACCTGAATTTGAGGTAGCAGAAAACGAAGTAAAAGAAAGCATTGATCGTTTCTTAAACAACAACGGTTCCAAATCAGTAGATCACTTCCATAAGCGTTTGGGATTAATCATGTGGAACAAAGTTGGAATGGCTCGTAATGAACAAGGATTGAAACAAGCGATTGAAGAAATTGGATTGTTGCGAGAGGAATTTTACAAGGACGTATATGTTCCAGGAAGCTCTGACGAAATGAATCCTGAATTGGAAAAAGTGATGCGTGTAGCAGATCTTATTGAATTGGGTCAATTAATGGCAGTGGATGCGCTACACCGTGAAGAATCGTGTGGTGGTCACTTCCGTGAAGAACACCAAGACGCTGAAGGCGAGACGTTACGTGATGACAAAAACTTCAAATACGTAGCCGCTTGGGAATATCAAGGGTCAGATTCTAAACAATCTACGCTTCATAAAGAAGAGTTGAATTACGAGTTTATCAAAATAGCAGATAGAAATTACAAATAATTAAGAAAGACATTATGGCTTCTAAGTTCATTAATATCACCTTGAAAATCTGGAGACAGAAAAATTCAAATGCCAAAGGGGCATTAGAGACCTATTCATTAAATGATGTTTCTACTGATAGCTCTTTCTTAGAGATGTTGGATCAATTGAACGAACAACTGATCAATGAGAAACAATCACCCATTACATTTGATCATGATTGTCGTGAGGGAATCTGTGGAATGTGTTCATTGTACATCAATGGTCGTGCACACGGTCCAGACTCAGGTAACACAACGTGTCAATTACACATGCGCAAGTTTAAAGATGGGGATACCATCTATGTTGAACCATGGAGATCTCGTGCTTTCCCAATCATCAAAGATTTAATGGTTGATCGCAGTGCGTTTGACCGTATTCAACAAGCAGGTGGATTCGTCTCTGTAAACACATCTGGACGCACGATGGACGCTAATGCTATTCCGATTGCTAAAGCTGATGCAGACAAAGCATTTCAGGCCGCCGCTTGTATTGGATGTGGAGCTTGTGTTGCTTCGTGTAAAAACGGTTCGGCCATGTTGTTTGTTGGAGCAAAAGTTTCACAGTATGCATTATTGCCTCAAGGAAAAATAGAAGCGACAGATCGTGTATTGAACATGGTGCGTCAAATGGACGAAGAAGGATTCGGAAACTGTACAAATACCGGCGCTTGTGAAATTGAATGTCCAAAAGGAATTTCCATTGAGAACATCGCACGCATGAATAGAGAGTTTTTAAAAGGTGCTTTGACAAAATCATAGTCGCCATTTCATAAATGATTAGAAGTAGGCTCATGAAGCCTACTTTTTTTGCGCAAAAAAAAAGTCCGCTTTTTCAAGTGGACTTTAACAATTCTATCATTAAGGAATTATTTCAATTTTTGATTTTCTTTTTTGTACCAGCCTACATTTTCTTTCACGTCTACCGGAACATTTGCTTTTGCGCTCATTTTACGTTGGGCATTCATCCAATATCCGAAACCGAAAAACCCTAAAATGATTAACATCGTATTAAAGTTATTTCCTACGAATTCGAAAAAACCAAAAGACCATTGAAAAAGGTCACCAATCGCGTAAATAATTTCTGTAGTTGTCATGTTATTGAACTTTGATAAACAAAAGTATAATAAAAATCAACGCAAAGCTAGCATCTGATTAAATTTCTCCCATTAATTGCAAGGTTTCTCTTGCCGCAGCTTGTTCAGCATCCTTCTTTGAAAATCCTTTACCTCTGCCATATTCTGTGCGATTTACCAGTACTGCCATCTCATAATTCCATTGTCCGTTTAAGTGTATTTCCTCAACTAATTGAAATTCTAAGGGGAGTTTTTTCTTTTGGCACCAGATGAATAACTTTGATTTGAAATCCAGCTCCTCGGACAGTAATTGATTAAAATTTAAATAATTACGAAACACCTGTTTGATTAACACGGCCTTCGTTTTTTCAAATCCTCCATCTAAATAAATGGCGCCAATAATGGCTTCAAAAGCATTTCCTTCAAGGGTCGCTAAGTTGATGCTTCTCGCTTGATTGTAAATCAGCATGCTGCGGATATTCATTTTTTCTCCGATTGCTGCAAGGGATTTACGGTTGACAATGCGGGACTTTAATTTGGTTAAATAGCCTTCATCATCATCCGGATATTTTGTATAAAGGAATTCCGCAACTACCGCATCCAAAATGGAGTCCCCCAAGAACTCTAAACGTTCATTGGCAAAATCGTGCTTTTCTTCGGGCAAAAAGGATTTGTGGGTTAATGCTCGTTTAAAAAACGACACATTTACCGGCTTATACCCAAAATGTTTGAGGACGAACCGAATGATGTTTAACTCATCCTCTGTTCTTTTAGTTGAAAACAAAGGGAGCTTCAGAGCACTTAAGAATTAAATTTTTTGACAATAATACTCGTGTTGTGTCCGCCAAATCCAAATGTATTGGAAAGCGCAATATTCACGGTTCGTTTTTGTGGGGTATGGAAGGTAAAATTCAACTTTGGATCTAGTCCTGGATCATCTGTAAAATGATTGATGGTTGGAGGAACGATGTCATGCATTACAGACATCACACACGCAACCGCTTCAATCGCCCCGGCAGCACCTAATAGGTGACCTGTCATGGACTTTGTTGAGCTAATGTTCATCTTATATGCGTGGTCGCCAAAAACAGCTTGAATCGCCTTAACCTCAGCGATGTCTCCTAGCGGAGTAGATGTCCCGTGAACATTTACGTAATCAATTTGATCAGGTGTGATTTCTGCATCCTCAAGGGCCGCTAACATGGTATTTCTAGCACCGATTCCATCAGGATGAGGAGCGGTCATGTGATAGGCATCACCAGACATTCCGCCACCGACAACCTCAGCATAAATTTTAGCCCCGCGTTTAATCGCGTGTTCGTATTCTTCTAAAATAAGTGCTCCTGAGCCTTCGCCTAAAACAAATCCATCTCGATCCAAATCAAATGGACGAGAGGCAGTTTCTGGAGAATCGTTTCTTGTAGACAATGCTTTAAGCGCATTAAATCCGCCCATTCCCATTTCGTTTACTCCAGCTTCTGATCCACCTGTTACGATGGCATCTGCTTTTCCTAAACGAATTAAGTTAAAGGCATCAATAATGGCATTTGTTGCGGAAGCACAAGCCGAAACACATACGTAATTCGGTCCGCGCAATCCAAATTTAATGGAGATGTGTCCTGCTGCAATATCGGCGATCATCTTTGGAATGAAAAACGGATTGAAACGAGGGGTTCCATCACCCGCGAAATACTCGCGCGCTTCTTCTTGAAATGTTTTAAGTCCACCGACTCCCGAACCCCAAATTACCCCAATACGGTCGCAATTTGGATTAGACTCCATCAATGCAGAGTCTGCCATAGCTTCCGTTGCGGTAACTATGGCATACTGCGAAAATTGATCGAGTTTACGGGCTTCTTTTTTATCAATGTGCTCTTCTACATTGAATCCCTTCAACTCACAGGCAAACTGAGTCTTGAACAAGGAAGCATCGAATTGCTGAATGGGTGCAGCACCGCTTTTTCCAGCAAGTAATCCATCCCAATACTCTTGCAAATTATTACCGATTGGTGTCAATGCACCAAGGCCAGTTACGACTACTCGTTTTAATTGCATGCCTGTTTAAATTGGATTCAGTAAATATTAATTCACATTACTTTCGATATAAGCAACAGCGTCTCCAACCGTTTGGATGCCTTCTGCTTTATCGTCTGGAATGGAAATATTGAATTGCTTCTCGAATTCCATGATTAACTCAACGGTATCCAATGAATCGGCACCTAAGTCATTTGTGAAGCTCGCTTCGTTAGTTACTTCACTTTCTTCAACATTCAGTTTATCCACGATGATTGCGATAACTTTAGCTTTGATTTCAGACATCTTTTCTTAATTTAAAGGTTTCAGCTGCAAAGAAAAAAACAAACATCCAATTAACAAAACTAAATCAGTAATATTTATCAACTTAAAAGTCTTCATTACACGTGAATCCCAACAGATGTTTAACTTTGCGCTTAGAATGAAACATCAACGAATCGCACTATTTATTTCCGGGAAAGGCAGTAATGCCCGAAATATCATGCAATTTTTCCAAAATCACGGGAATATTTGTGTGGCGCTTGTCCTTTCTTCAACGGAAAATCCAGAAATGAAAGCACATTGTAAAGCACAACAAATCGTATTTGAAAGTTCTGCAAGGCTAGTTTTGGAAGACTATTTACGTATCTGCAAGGCAAATCAAATCGACTGGGTCATTCTTGCTGGATTTCTAAAAAAGGTTCCTGCTGATCTTGTTCACCTCTATCCCAATCGGATGATTAACATACATCCTGCTTTGCTGCCAAACTTTGGGGGAAAGGGCATGTATGGAGCCCATGTTCACAAAGCCGTGGCTGCATCGAATATGCATTTCTCGGGCATTACCATTCACCTGGTCAACGAAGAATTTGATAAAGGAAAGGTTTTGGCTCAATTTGCTGTTGCCTTGACTAAGCCAGACTCTCCTGAACTTATCGAAGCTGAGGTGCGAAAATTGGAGATGAAACATTTTCCAATCGTCATCGAATCGGTGATTTGCAGTGTTCTTATTGAATAGCATTTTCTAAATGCACACCAAACCAATAGCAATCCTCGTAAGAATTATATAAGGGTGCTGGTGCTACGCGGATAACATTCGGTTCGCGCCAATCTGCAATGACTCCTAAGTCTGACAATGCATCAAAAAGTTTGCGTCCTTGTCCAAGGGCCATAATCGATAATTGCGCACCCCTTCGGTGAATTTCACTTGGCGTGATGATTTCAAAGGTGCATTTCTCTGAATTACGATCGGATATTTCCTGAATGACAAACGCTAAGTATGCAGTCATTTGATCTCTTTTCGCACCAATTTGATCCATTCCTGCATCATCAAACAACTCTAAAGATGCTAAATGCACCGCCATTCCCATTACTGGAGCATTACTCAACTGCCATCCTTCAGCGCCAGGAAGTGGATCAAATCCAGGTTTCATTAAAAACCGTTCTTCTTTATTGTGTCCCCACCACCCCGCAAAACGAGGAAGTTCTTTGTTATAAGCATGTTTCTCATGAACAAACATTCCCGAAACACCTCCTGGGGATGAGTTTAGGTATTTATATCCGCACCAAGCAGCAAAGTCTACATTCCAATCGTGTAATTGAAGATTGATGTTTCCAGCGGCATGTGCTAAATCAAATCCAACATACGCACCAACTTGATGTCCAGCATCTGTAATTCGTGCTAAATCAAAATATTGTCCGGTGTAATAATTGACTCCACCAATCATTACTACCGCCAATTCATCGCCAAGCTCAAGAATTTTAGCGCAAATGTCGTCCTCATGAATCAATTGTTCCCCTTCGCGTGGAAAAACTTCAACGAGGTGATCCATTCCGAGTCCATGCATTTTTAGTTGAGATTCTAAGGCATATTGATCACTTGGAAAAGCTTTTGCTTCACAAAGTATTTTAGTTCTTTTTCCTTTTGGACGATAAAAACTTGCCATCAGCAAATGCAAATTCGTTGTCAAGGAATGTGTGACAACTACCTCAATTGGCAATGCGCCAACAACTTTTGCCGCCATGTCCGTTAATTGTTCATGGTACGAAAACCAAGGTCGTCTCGACAAAAAGTGGCCTTCCACACCGAATTTTGCCCAATCTGCCAATTCTTCTTGCAAATACTGCGCAGCCTTCTTCGGTTGTAGTCCAAGGGAGTTCCCCGTGAAATATATGGGATTTTTACTTTGAAAAGTAGGGAACAAAAATTCATCACGGAAACCATGAAGGGGGTCTTGTTGATCCATCTTTTGTGCAAATTCCAAGTTGTTCTCAAAAACCTTATCCATCCTTTATTGTTACTTTTGTAGCACGACAAATATACGCAAGAAATGAAGATCGAACATTCCATCAATCGAAGCACATCTGAAAAACTTTTTCAAGAATCTCAAACTTATTTTCCGGGTGGCGTAAATTCTCCCGTACGAGCATTTAAGTCCGTTGGGGGAACGCCTTTGTTTATCGCTAAAGGAGATGGCGCGGAAATTTGGGATGAAGATGGGAATCGGTTTTTAGATTTTTGTGGCAGTTGGGGGCCTTTAATAAATGGACACCATCACCCACACATCTTTCAATCTGTCGTTGATACCTTGCAAAACGGAGCAAGTTTTGGGGCGCCAACACGAAAAGAAAGCGAATTAGCAAAATTCATTTTGGATCGCATTCCATTTATAGATAAGCTGCGCTTCCTCAGTTCAGGAACGGAAGCAGTTATGTCTGCTATACGATTAGCCCGGGGATATACGAACAAAACGAAAATCGTGAAATTCGATGGGTGCTACCACGGACACGTAGACGCACTTTTGGTAAAAGCAGGAAGTGGACTAGTGACATTTGGAACCTCATCGAGCGCTGGAGTCCCCGAAGCTTTTGCCAATGAAACGATTGTCCTACCATTGAATGATTTGGGCGCGCTAACTTCTTGTTTCGAAACGCTTTCCAACGAAATTGCGTGTGTAATCATTGAACCGATTCCCGCAAATAACGGATTACTTTTACAAGACTTAAGTTTTTTGACTGCGCTGCGTGCTTTGTGCACAGAATATGGCATTCTATTGATTTTTGATGAGGTCATCTCTGGATTCCGTGTGTCTTTCGGTGGTGCAGCTGAATATTACAAAATTACTCCGGACATCGTTACCTATGGGAAAATCATGGGTGGAGGACTTCCTGTTGGAGCATACGGGGCAAAGCGGGAAATTATGTCTTTTGTTTCACCTGACGGTCCTGTTTATCAAGCGGGGACTTTATCTGGAAATCCGGTGGCGATGGCTGCTGGAATTGCACAATTGTCTCTTTGCGCACAAGAAAATTTCTACGAAAATCTAGAAAAGAAAACGACAACCTTTGTTGATGACATCAACAACTACGCCAACACGCATGAATTACCGGTTGAATTAGTTAGCATTGGCTCCATCTTTTGGTTTTCTTTCAATGGGAAAAAACGCATTGCTGCCGCAGACCAAATTGATGCGGACATGACTTCTTTTAATAAGCTTCACCATTTTCTTTTAAATAGAGGCGTGTATTTTGGTCCGAGTGGATATGAAGTTGGATTTGTTTCGAGCGCACATAGCCCCGAGCAATTATCCTTCGCAGCAGAACAAATTAAAGAGGGATTGACAGCCATTTACCAATAAAGGAGTTTAATACCTAGCTTTGCCATATGATTTTAGTTACAGGTGCAACGGGTTTATTGGGAAGTCATTTGTTGATTCAACTGACACAGCAAGGGTATTCCTGCCGAGCATTGTACCGAAACGAACATAAAATCAAGGATGTAAAAGCACTCTATTTCTACTATTTCCCCGAAGAATCCGCAGATAGATGGGGCAGCATTCAATGGATGTCCTGCGATTTGATGAACCTCATGGAGGTGGACGAAGCCATGAATAACGTCGACTTTGTTTACCATTGTGCAGCTTTGGTTTCCTTTTTCAAAGCAGATTTCGAATCCTGCATTAAAAACAACCGTGTAGCAACAGCTAATGTGGTCAATTATTCATTGAAGCATCAGATAAAAAAAATGTGTTACGTGAGTTCAACGGCGGCAATTGGAGTGAACACGAATGGAGACACAAGTGAACAAAAGAAATGGGAACCAGGGAATGAAGTAAGCGGTTATTCTATTTCCAAGTTTTTAGCGGAGAAAGAAGTTTGGCGAGGCATAGAGGAGGGATTGAACGCCGTGATGATTAATCCCTGTGTGATTTTTGGTCCAGGAGACTGGAATAGCAGTTCCCTAGCGATTTTCAAAGCCGCTAAAAAAGGAATGCCTTTTTATCCGCCTGGCGCAAATGCAATTGTGGACGTGAGAGACGTCGTAAACATCATGATTCAGTTAATGGAATCTCCCGTTTCCAGCGACCGCTTTTTATGCGTAGGTCCGAACCTGCGTTTTCACACATTATTTTCCGCGCTTTGTGAGTCACTCGGTAAAAAAGCGCCCAAATTCACTGCGCCTAAGTTCGTTGCCTTGTTTTATGCATTAATCAATGAGTTACTAGGACATGTAACGGGCAAAAGAGCAGGAGTGAGTATTGAGTCTGTTCATTCGGGATATAAATCCATTCGCTATACCCGCGAAAAATTAGATAAAACCATTCCTCACAGTTTTTACACACTGGATGAAACCATTAGCAATGTCATCCAGGGAAGCAGATTGATTACTAAAAATGGGCTTTTATGAGTGAGCGTTGGATCCGCATAATATTATTGATTTTATACCTCGTTGGTGCGGTGGGTATGCTCGTGCCGTCCACGAGAGGGTGGTTTGTTCAATTATCGGCGTTAAATCTCTTCATCTCTTTTCTTGGAATCATTTTCAGCAGAAAATCCAAGCAGCTTAGTTTCCTCTTGTTTTTGGGGATCGCCTTTGTAGTTGGCGTAGCAGTTGAACTAATCGGTGTACACACCTCCTATTTATTTGGCCACTACTATTACGGAAATAACTTAGGTTTAAAATGGTACGGGGTGCCGTTGATAATCGGCGCGAACTGGGGAATTCTGTCCGTTGCGTCCTCTGCTGTGGTTCATCGCTTTGAGTTGAATAAGCATTTGGAGGCGTTCATTTCTGCTGTGCTCATGGTTTTGTTTGATTACATTTTGGAGCCTGTTGCCATGAAATTAGATTATTGGCATTGGAGCAATGGTGAGATTCCGGTGTATAATTTTGTTTGTTGGTTGGGCGTTTCATACTTCTTGCAGTGGACTTATCAGCGCATGAAATTACCAGAAGTGAACAAAGTAGCAGAATCCTTGTTTTTAATGATGTTTATCTTTTTTACCCTTTTAATGTTGTAGTCATGTATTGGTGGGGACCCTTTGTATTATTCGCTAGTTTCATGGGAATGGAGTTCATGGCGTGGGCAACGCACAAGTTTGTCATGCATGGATTCATGTGGTACTTCCACAAGGATCATCATCAGGAAGAACCTGGGTTCTTCGAGCGAAATGACGTGTTCTTTTTGATTTATGCCATTCCTTCTTGGTTATGCATTATGTTAGGAATGATGAATGACGCCTATGTGCCTGTTTGGATTGGTTACGGAATCGCTGCTTATGGATTGAGTTACTTTTTAATCCACGATGTGTACATCCACCGACGCTTTAAATGGTTGAGAGACATTGATCATCCATACTTTTATGCCATTCGTAAAGCGCACAAAGTCCACCACAAGCATTTAGGTAAAGAACACAGTGAAAGTTTTGGGATGTTGTTCGTGTCTCCAAAATTTTATCAGGACGCACGTACTGCATTTTACCGTAAAAAAGGAAACTGATGAGTACATACGGCTGGGTTATTCTTTGTTCGTTCATTGGTCCACTTGCCCTAAGTTTTGATCAAAAGGTCGCTTTTTACAAAGTTTGGCGGTACCTCATTCCAAGTATTCTTATCGTTGGAATTGGTTTTCTATTTTGGGATGAAGGCTTTTCACGAATGGGTGTTTGGGGGTTTAATCCACGTTATTTATTTGGGGTTTATCTGGGCCACCTTCCGCTGGAGGAAGTGCTATTTTTCTTGGTTGTTCCTTACAATTTCATCTTCATCCTGCTGGTCCTTCAAGCATATTTTCCAATTCGAAAAACGGAAATGGTCAAACGTATTTTCACCTGGACGATGGGAATTAGTTCCCTGTTGATGGTGCTATTTTACGGTGGGGGTCAATTGTTTTTTTCCGCGCTCGACAACTATAATTACTACACGATCTCCGCTGCAGTAATGTCATTTATTCTCACGTTGTTTGCTTACAAGAAGTCGTGGTTTGGTGATTTTGTATTAGCCTACATGGTCTGTTTACTTCCTTTTTTTATCGTCAATGGCATTTTAACCGGGGCCATTACTGATCAAGCTATTGTCTGGTATTCAGAACAGCACATCATTGGGTGGCGTATGGGAACCATTCCGTTCGAAGATTTATATTACAATTACGACCTGTTGCTTCCGCTCACTTGGTTGTTTTATTTCTTTCGTGGAAAGGAGCTCTAATCTGCTCTTTTTTTAATAAGTGTTTTGTAAGACGAAAAAAATCTTTAAATTTGCCACCCCAAGCAGGTATCAGAAATGATTTCAGCAGAGGAAGAAAACAGCGGTTTTCTAGGAATACATAAGCGAGAGTAGCTCAGTTGGTAGAGCACGACCTTGCCAAGGTCGGGGTCGCGGGTTCGAATCCCGTCTCCCGCTCGTCTATGCTCGAGTGGTGGAATCGGTAGACACGCCGGACTTAAAATCCTGTGCTCTTTTGGGCGTGCGGGTTCAAGTCCCGCCTCGAGTACAAAACCCTGACTTCAACGTCAGGGTTTTTTGTTTTTGAAAACCTTGTGAATGGGCTTCCACCTTTCACGAGAAAGTTAAATCCCAAGCGACCTCGGTTGTTTGGGATTTTTCAGTTTATGAAACGATTTTTCTAAATGTCAAATTGATTCTCGGCAAGGTTACTTTTTTCTGCTTGGGAATTTGATGCAGCCAGTTTTCTTGCGTGGAACCGCACATGATTAAAAGTGAACCCGCAGGAAGTTCCAAGCGTTTTTTGAGCGACTTTATTCGCTTATGTTTTAAGTCGAAAAAACGCGTTGCGCCAAGGCTCAAGGAAGCGATGATGGGATTCTTTCCGAGTTCTTTTTCATTGTCCGAATGCCAGCCCATTTTGTCATTTCCGTCTCGGTATTGATTTAATAGCGCACTATTAAAACTGGCGCCCGGAACGAGTGATTCAATGTCGGTTTTTAATTGGAACAATGCCTCGGTCCATGGTAGTGGGTGATTCGTTTTTCCGGCGTAAGAATACACACAGTTTTCATCTCCATACCAAGCTGTTTTTCTAGGCTCCTGGTATTTTTTGCCGAAAACGAAGACTTCTTCTTGTTTCCATTCAATGGTGTTGATCAACAACGACTCCTGCAGTATTGCTTGATCCGCGCCTAAAAAATTCGGCATGAACCAATATTCTCCATCCTCTATGAGGTGTTTTTCAAAGTGCTTTGGTCCGATCATTAAATCACTAAATAGGTCTTTACTCACTTGGTTCTGGTTCAAAGTTAAGATACAAGGATAACACTTTTGTAACTCTTTGGTTTGCCGTTTAGTGTTATTTCGGCGCCCTCAAGGGATGGTTTTCTCCGTTTCTCCTAAATATTTCTTAACTTCACCCCTTGATTTTTATGGGAACTATCTATGTGGGGTAAATTTGCGAGCATCATTTTAAGGAATCGATTATACATCTTAGCAATTATTGCTTTGTTGACTGTATTTTTCGGCTACTTTGCCTTTACTTCGTTAAAGGTTGATAACCGCGTTGGAAATACGCTTCCTAAGGATAGTCCGGTGCAAAAGGACTTCGAAAAATTCAAGCTAGAATTTGGAGAGGATGGCTCAACGATTGTTGTTGCAATTCAAACAGATTCTCTTTACACGAAACGCAACTTCACCAAATGGAGAGAGTTATCATACAAAATTCTAAAGTACGACGGTGTTGAGAATGTCATTTCAGAGGCCACACTTTGGGGTTTAAAAAACAACCTGAAAGAACAAAAGTTTGATCCTTATCAGATTTTCGGAGATCCAAAAACGGCGTTTCAAGAAAAAAGCATTGATTCCCTGAAAAAAGAGATCAGACACAATCCCATTTACAAAGGGATGCTTTACAATGATTCAACCAACGTTTCATTGTTACTCATTAGCATGAATGAAAAGTGCCTTTCCAATCCGAAGAAATCAAAAGTTGTCTTCGAGATTGAAAAGTTAGCCGAATCCTATTCACCCTATTTTGGTAAAACATACTTCGCCGGACTCCCACACATTCGCGTGGTAATGGGTAAGAGAATTGTCAGCGAAATGTATATTTTCCTTGCATTATCCATTATCGCCTCTTCGCTTCTTTTGTATTTGTTTTTCCGCTCCTTCCGAGTGGTCATACAATGTAACATTGTTGTATTCGTATCGGTGATTTGGGCGCTTGGCAGCATTGCCTTGTTTGGGTATAAATTATCTATTATGATGGCGCTGATTCCGCCGTTATTAATTGTTATCGGCGTTCCAAACTGTGTCTTTTTAATTACCCGGTATCACCAGGAATTTGTCCGGACGAACATCAAGACGAAAGCCTTGTACATCATGATACGTCGCATTGGTTCTGTGACATTCCTAACCAATTTGACCACAGCGGTAGGATTCGTGACCTTTACGAGTTCAGAAAAATTAGCGCAATTCGGGATTATTTCTAGCATCAATATCATGGTGGTATTTGTTCTTTCGTTGTGCATTATCCCAATTATGGCTTCTTACTCGAACCCACCAAAACCGAGACACTTAAAGCATTTATTCCGTGTTTACTCAAAGGGGTTTTTAGAGTATGTGATTATTATTGTCACCAAATACCGCAGCTGGGTTTACGTTTCTTCCATAGCGCTCGTTGTTATTGGACTTTATGGAATGACCAAGATTATTGCTACCGGAAATATTACTGGGGATATTCCAGATGACGATCAAATACTCATCGATTTGAAATTCATAGAGAAAAATTTTGGGGGCTCTATTCCATTTGAAGTAACCGTGGATTACAAACAAAAGGCTCGGTTGTTTTCGCAAAAAACATTAGAAAAAGTAGAAGAGATTCAAGAAACCTTTGCGCAAGACACCTTGTTCTCAAAAAGCCTTTCCTATGTGGACTTCTTGAAGTCCATAAATATGAGCTACCATGGAAACAACCCGGAATTTTACCGTTTGATATCCAATAGAGATAAACTACGATTGAAACGTTATTTCGATAAATTCGATGTGAGCAGCTTGAATGGAGGGAATATTTCCTTGAAAAACCTCATCGACACCAACAAAACTACCTTGCGAATTCGCATGCAGATGCGCGAACTAGGATCGTACAAAGTATCAGATAAAGTTGATTTATTACGCATCAAGGTTGATAGCATCTTGAATCCAGATAAGAAGGATTTTGAACGCTTGTATACCAAATACATCAAGGGAAATAAAAGTGCAGCTGATTCCTTGGTTTACAATTATTCAAGTATCTATAACAATGTAACTGCCTTGCTTTCGAAAGGAAATAACAGTGTTCAGATGTCCTTCGATCTTGACCCAGAAAACCTGCGTCCATATTTAAGTAAACCAAATTTTAAAAAGGTTCTGCGCTTGGCTATTGACCAAGAATATTATGTTTCTACCTTTACTGGAACGGCTGTAGTTGTTTCTGAAGGAACAAAATACCTGTTTGTTAACCTACTTCAAAGTTTGGTGTTTGCCATTATTTCCATCGCGATTTTAATGGCCTTTTTGTTTAGGTCGTTTAAAATAATCGTGGTTTCCATGATTCCAAATATCATTCCTTTGTTATTCACCGCGGGCATTATGGGGTATTTTCACATCCCCTTGAAGCCATCCACTATTTTAGTTTTTGGTATTGCCTTAGGGATTACTGTAGATAATGCCATTCTTTTCTTAGCAAAATACCGCCAAGAATTGCGCTCACATTCTTGGGATGTGCAGCATGCTATTTTACTGTCCTTGAGGGAAACAGGTTTAGGTATTTTCTATACATCCGTTATTCTTTTCTTTGGCTTTATCATGTTTGTCTTCTCGCAATTTGGTGGAACAAAGGGACTAGGCTTATTGGTTTCCATTACCATATTAGTAGGAATGGTTACGAACTTAATCATCCTTCCTTCTCTGTTGCTTACGTTTGAACGCAAGTCTTTTGTGAAGTCTTTCGAAGAGCCGTATTTTGATATTTACGACGAAGAGACGGATTATGACACGGATAAATTAGAAGTCGAAATTGAAGGTATTCGAAAAGAAATTGAAGGATAGGAAAAACCATTCTTCGTAAAAAAGGCAGCTAATCGCTGCCTTTTTTGTTTATGTTAAACGATCTTACGCATGTAACTTCTTCACCATAGTAAGTATCGTTGCAAGCGCAACGGTTTCTCCTGTTTCATCATAGACGTCCACCAAAAACTTAACAATGCCTTTTGGTATATCGTCCTCAGATCTTTTCTCTTGGTCAATCTTTTCCTTTACAGTAAAACGTACACCAATAGTTGCTCCTGGATAAACTGGTTTTGTGAAACGCGCTTCCTCTAATCCATAGTTTAAAAGGACAGGTCCTTTTTTCGGGTCAACAAATAATCCAGCAGCTTTGGAAAGAATGAAATATCCATGTGCAACTCGACGTTCGAAAATCGTTCCTTCCAAGGACGTCGCGTCCATGTGTGCATAGAAATTATCGCCCGAAACATTGGCAAAATTTACGATGTCTGCGTCAGTGACTGTATGTTTGTGTGTAAATACCGTTTCACCAACGACCAATTCTTCAAAGTGTTTTCTAAAGACATGTGGGTTTGCCTCAGGCATCTCTGCACCTACTTGAAATTGTTCTGTGATTGCAGTAATTGTTGTTGGATGTCCCTGAATGGCTGTGCGTTGCAAATAATGTAAAACCCCACGTTTTCCTCCCATTTCTTCTCCGCCTCCAGCGCGTCCTGGACCACCGTGTGTTAACAATGGCATCGGCGAACCGTGTCCAGTGCTTTCCTTTGCACAATGTTCGTTTAGAACGAGAATGCGTCCGTGCATACTTGCCGCACCGATCACATAATCACGCGCTTCTTGATTGTCCGGTGTGACAATTGACGAAACCAATGAGCCTTTGCCCATTTTTGCTAATTCAATCGCGTCGTCCAACTCTTTATATGGCATGATGGTCGCAACTGGACCAAATGCCTCAATTTCATGACACGCCGTTTGATGAAACGGGTCATCATTTCTAAACAAAACCGGCGGGAAAAAGGCTTCTCGTTTGGCGGATGAACCTTTGATTTCAAAATCATTCAAATCTCCGAAAACGATTTTTTGAGATTTGGCTAATTCGTCCACGGATGCACGAACACGTTCTGCTTGCAAACGTGTTGCGAGCGGACCCATGCGCACTCCTTCCTCCGAAGGATTTCCCATTGTGGTTGTTGCCAATCTGGAAGAGATGGCTGCTTGCACCTCATCAATTAACTCATCTGGAACTAATATTCTTCGAACGGCCGTACATTTTTGTCCAGCCTTAATCGTCATTTCTTTTACTGTTTCTTTGATAAAAAGGTCAAACTCGACTGTTCCAGGAACCGCTTTTTTCCCAAGAATGGTAGCATTTAAGGAGTCTGCTTCTAAATTAAACGGGATACTTTCTTGAGAAATGCGCGGCAATCCTTTTAGTATTTTTCCGGTGGAAGCGCTTCCTGTAAACGTAACGACGTCTCGTGCGTCCACATGATCGAGAATTCCCCTTCCCAAACCACAAATCAATTGTAGAGAACCTTCTGGCAGTATTTTAGACGCGATGATGTCGCGTACAACCACTTCGGTTAAGTAGCACGTATATTCTGAGGGTTTCACCACTGCTGGAACACCTGCCATTAAATTCACGGCTATTTTTTCTAACATTCCCCAAACGGGAAAATTAAATGCATTGATATGAACAGCCATTCCTTCTTTTGGAACCATAATGTGGTGGCCGATAAACGTTCCGTTCTTTGATAATGGGGCGGCTGTTCCATCAACATAATACGGTAAATCAGGGAATTGTCTTCTCAGGGATGCATTGGCGAATAAATTTCCAATTCCTCCTTCAATATCAATCCAAGAATCAACTTTCGTTGCTCCGCTCCAAGCGCTTACTTCATAATAACGGGCCTTTTTTTCCATTAAATAAAGCGCTAATGCCTTTAGCATTCTTCCGCGTTCTTGGAAGGTCATTTTACGTAAGGTTCTACCGCCTACTCGTCGACCATAATCAAATACTTGTTCGTAATCAATTCCAGCGCTAGAAACAGATCCTAATTCAGCGTTCGTTACGGCATGAAATAGTTGTGTTTCCACTCCATCACCGTTCATCCAATCTCCAAGGATGTAATTTTGAAAAGTACTCATAAACGAATAATTACATAGAAGTTATCCAACGGATAAGGTCATTCCCATTGGCATAAACCATTAAGGTTAATAATAAGACGATCCCAACCATTTGTGCGTATTCCAACACCTTTTGAGGCGCTTCTTTTCCGGTGATCATCTCGTACAACAAGAAAACGACATGTCCTCCATCCAGCGCCGGTATTGGAAGGATGTTCATAAATGCTAATATGATTGATAAAAGCGCTGTCGACAACCAAAATGATTCCCAATCCCATACAGGGGGGAACATGTTTCCAATTGCGGCAAATCCACCAATAGATGTTGCTCCTTTTTTCGTAAAGACAAATTTAAACTGTGAAATATAGTCTGAAAGCGTGTTTTTACCATAGGTCATACCAATCGCAATACTTTGTCCCAAGCCGTAGTATTTCGTTTGAATGGCATTAGAATCAATCAAGATTTTTCCGCTCGTTTGAAATCCAATTGTTCCATCTTGTTTTACTTTAGCTTTTAATTCAAGCGTGTCTGTCCCTCGTAAAACGGTAAGATCTGTACGCTTTCCTTTTGCTTCATAAAGTCCTTTGGAGAGTTCGTCAAAATAAGTCACTTGTTGATCTCCAACACTAAGAATGACGTCATCTTTTTTTAATCCTGCTGCTTTAGCAGGAGAATTTTTCACTACTTCTCCCACACTATGTGCGCTTGATCGTAAGCCAAAAGCAGGCAGGGCGCCCACTTGAAATAAGGTGCGATCAATTCCTTTTGGCAAGCGAATCGTTTCTGTTGTTCCATCTGGATGAAGCACCGTCAAGTTTCGAGCACCACGGAACATAATTCCTTTATTCAGTTCGTCTAAATTCAAGACTTCTTGTCCTTCAATCGTCAACACTTTATCACCGGAACTTAAGTGGTATTTTTCTAAATATGGATGAACGCTTAAGCCATGTTCCAAATTAACTGGTTTCAATTCCATTTGTCCCCAAGTAAAGACAACACCGATATAAATAACAAATCCAAGAACAAGATTCACTGCAACGCCGCCTACCATAATGATTAATCGTTGCCACGCTTTTTTCGAGCGGAACTCCCATTCTTGTGCGGGTTGCTTGAGTTGTTCTGTGTCCATGGACTCATCAATCATCCCGGCAATTTTCACATATCCCCCGAGTGGAAGCCAGCCAAATCCCCATTCAGTACTATCTGGGTCTTCCTTCCATTCTTTTGGAGAATCTTTCGTAAACCAAGCCGTTTTTGTAACGCCATTTACTTTTTTTCTGCGAAAAACAGAGAAGAATGGATTAAAGAAAAGGTAGAACTTTTCGATTCGCGTTTTAAATAATTTAGCGGGGATAAAATGACCGAATTCATGTAAGGTCACTAAGATTGCCAATGATAAAAATAACTGTGCTGCTTTAATCAAAAAATCCATGTTTCTATTTTATGAATAACAAATATACGCTTAATAATACACCTAGTTTTTGCCAATGAAAGCTAGATGCTAATGTGCTTCGAGCCAATTTGGCGCTAACTTTAATTCCACCTCCATTGGAACCGCCAATTGAATCGCTTCTTCCATTGCCGTTTTAACTAAATTTTGCATGCGGATTTCTTCTGAAACATGCACATCAAAAACAAGCTCATCGTGCACTTGTAAAATCATTTTTGACTGAACTTTTTCTTTGTGCATGGCTTTATGAACGGCGATCATGGCCATCTTTATAATATCCGCTGCTGAGCCTTGAATAGGAGCGTTTACCGCATTCCGTTCGGCATAACCTCGAACAACGGCATTCGCAGAATTAATGTCTGGCAAATACCTTCTGCGCTTCATGATGGTCTCCACATAACCTAATTCTCTTGCTTGAGAAATCACGTTTTCCATGTATTTTTTTTATCGTGCTATATTGTTCGAAGTACGCGTCGATGATTTCTTTTGCTTCGGTACGGGAAATGGATAAGTTTTGTGCTAATCCAAAAGCTGACTGTCCATAAATGATTCCGAAATTGACCGCTTTTGCAGCGCTACGTTGGTCGCGAGTTACTTCCTCAAGTGGCGTGTGAAAAACTTTTGCTGCTGTAGCCGCGTGAATATCGTGTCCTTGCTGAAAGGCTTCGATCATGTTTGCGTCGGCGCTTAAGGCCGCGATAATGCGCAATTCAATCTGCGAGTAATCCACCGCCATTAATTTATAATCGGCTCCGCGCGCAACAAAGGCACGTCGAATTTCGCGTCCTTTCGCTGAGCGAATAGGAATGTTTTGTAGGTTCGGGTTATTCGAACTTAAGCGTCCCGTTGCCGTCACCGTTTGCATGAAGTTGGTGTGAATACGTCCGTCTATAGGATCACACATCGTTGGAAGCGGGTCAACATAGGTGCTTTTTAACTTGCGCTGTTGGCGATATTCCAATATCATTGGAATGATTGGATGATCGTGCTCGTGCTTTTGAAGGATGTCTTCTGATGTAGCATATTGACCCGTCTTGGTCTTTTTTGCTTTAGTTGAGATCTTTAGTTTTTCAAAAAGCACTTCGCCTAATTGTTTTGGGGAGTCAATATTAAAATCTTCCCCCGCAGCAGCCTTAATTTCAGCATCTAGGCGAATGAGGGTTTCGTCCAATTCTTTTGAATAATCGATTAAGGCGGGGACATCAATGGAAATTCCTTCAAATTCCATATCCTTCAACACTTTTACTAAAGGCATTTCCATCTTGTAAAACAACTCGGACAAATGCGGTTTTTGGATTTCTGGTTCGAATAATTGTTTTAGCTGGAAGGTAATGTCAGCGTCTTCACATGCGTAATCGCAAATTTCTTCTGGTTTCAAATCGCGCATGTTTCCCTGGCCCTTTCCTTTCTTCCCGATTAACGTTTCGATGGAAACCGGTTGGTAATTCAGATAAAACGTGGCCAAGAAATCCATGCTTTGTTTGGCTTCCGGATTGATCAAATAATGAGCAATCATGGTATCAAATAACGGTTCGGCCACCTCGATGCCATAACGTTGCAGTACTTTTAAATCATATTTGATGTTGTGTGCGATTTTTTCAATCGAGGGATCTTCAAAAAATGGTTTAAATTCCTCCACTATTTTCTTCGCAGCTTCAAAATCTGGTGGTACGGAAACGTAAAAAGCTTCGCGTGCTTTATAAGAAAATGAGAATCCAACCAGGTCCGCATGCAGTGCATCGATGTTCGTTGTTTCCGTGTCAAAACAAACCTGAGCATGCTTCAATAATATCTCCAATAGTTCTTTGCGTTCCTCTGCTGTTGAAATCAAATGGTAGCTAGGGCGTTCGGTCACAATCGTTTTATAATGCGCAGTTGGCGTGGCTTCTTGAGGTTCAATCATGCTTTGCATTCCGAACAAGTCTAATTGTGATATGTCGGAAGGCGCTTTGGTGGCCGGCGAGCTCGAAGAAGAAACAACAAGCTCTTCACCGATCACGCGTTTCGCTAAGGAGCGGAATTCGAGTTCCGTAAAAATGTCCATTACTTTTTCCCTGTCGACATCGCACATGATCAATTCGTCCTCATTAAACTCAACATCCACATCGCAAATGATTGTAGCGAGCATTTTAGATACACGTCCTTGATCAGCAAAGTTGATGACGTTTTCTTGTTGTTTGCCTTTTAATTCATGGGCATGGTCGATGAGGTTTTCCACGGAACCATATTTAGCAATGAGTGTTTTTGCTGTTTTCTCTCCTATGCCAGGAATACCAGGAATGTTATCAGAAGCATCGCCCCAAAGCCCTAAAATATCAATGACTTGCTCCGGTCTTTCGACTTCAAATTTTTCACATACTTCTTTTACGCCTAAAATTTCAGGTGGATTGCCTCCTCGTCCCGGTTTAAACATAAAAATATGGTCGCTTACCAACTGTGCGTAATCTTTATCCGGAGTCATCATGTATGTAGTGAAACCACGTTTTTCTGCCATTTTTGCGACGGTACCGACCACATCATCCGCTTCAAATCCAGGAACCTCTAAAATGGGCACGTTGAACGATTCAACGATTTGTTTAATGGGGTGAATCATCGAGCGAATGTCTTCTGGCATTTCTTCTCTTTGTGCTTTATAGGCCGCGAACTCTTCTTGACGATGCGCGGATCCACCCGGGGGGTCAAACACAACTGCTAAGTGAGTGGGTTTTTCATTTTTGATTACATCGATAAGCACATTGGTAAACCCAAATGCAGCAGAAGTATTTTGTCCTTTTGAATTGACTCTTGGATTCTTGGAAAAGGCGAAATACGCGCGGTATATCAATGCATAAGCATCAAGTAAAAATAATTTTTTTGGGTGTTCAGCAGATAGCATTATGGTTTGTCTAGGTTAAGATTTAGGTTTTTAGGTGAAAACGTCTTGGTATAATTCACCGGTAATTTAATGGGGATAAACAAAAGCCCTGTTTTCACTTTTCCCCGCAATTGCAATTGTGCGCTTTCTTTAAAACGATAAATGAACAGCTTTGCCATTAAGCCGTCTTCAAATTTTACATGAACCAATGTGTTTAATTCATTGTTCTTATTTGACTTTAGTCGAATTTTTTCATCCGAATACAGGTCGCCCCATTTTTTACCATCTACATACACCTCCAGCGTAGAAGGTTTGATTTTAATGGGAAGCCAAGTATTGTTATGCACTGTGCCAACCACTCTTATAGCCGCTTCTTCCATGTTTAGGTTTTCCAATTTCGACCCGTCGTAACTGATTACTTCCACTGGATCTTCAAAAGAAGCGCAGGAAGCAATAAGGCAAAACAGGAAAAGAAAACTAAGCGTTTTCATGGGACATTAATTCGGTGTAATTCGAGAAGAAATAAGGAATCGTTTCAATTCCACGGTAGTAATTAAACAAACCAAAATGCTCGTTTGGCGAGTGAATGGCGTCGCTATCTAAACCAAAGCCCATCATCATGGTTTTAAGTCCAAGTTCTTGTTCGAACATCGCAATAATGGGAATACTTCCCCCGCTTCTCACTGGAATTGGTTTTTTACCAAAGGTTTTTTCATAAGAAAGGCTGGCCGCTTTATATGCGATGGAATCCGTTGGAGTAACCACTGGTTCTCCACCGTGATGTGGGGTTACTTTCACACGAACACTTTCCGGCGCAATGGATACAAAATGCTTCATGAATAATTCGGTGATTTCTTCGGGTGTTTGGTGTGGAACCAAGCGCATGGAAATTTTCGCTTGTGCTTTGGACGCAATCACTGTTTTCGCTCCCTCACCGATGTATCCACCCCAAATTCCATTCACGTCTAATGTTGGACGAATAGATCCTCTTTCCATCGTTGTATAAGTCGCTTCGCCATGTGTTTCGCTGATGTTCAATGCCTTGCAATATGCCTCCTCTGAAAAAGGTGCTTTTGCCATTTCGCTTCGTTCTTCGACGGAAAGTTCTTCGACGGTGTCATAAAATCCAGGAATGGTGATTTTTCCGTTTTCATCGTGCAAAGAAGCAATCATGTCCGTTAAAATATTGATTGGATTTGCGACACAACCACCGTAAAGTCCGGAGTGCAAATCTCGATTTGGACCAACAACTTCCACTTCTACATAACTTAATCCTCTTAGACCGGTGGTAATCGAAGGGACATCGTTTGCCAACATTCCTGTATCGGAAACCAAAATGATGTCTGCTGCTAATTTTGCTTTATTTTCTTTGACGTAAATCGCTAAGTTGGGGCTACCAACTTCCTCTTCGCCTTCAATCATAAATTTCACGTTGCAAGGAAGTTCATTCGTTGCAAGCATCGCTTCAAACGCTTTCACATGCATGAACATTTGTCCTTTGTCGTCACAAGCTCCGCGCGCAAAAATAGCTCCCATTGGATGAATCGGGGTTTCTTTGATAACCGGCTCAAATGGAGGCGAAGTCCATAATTCAATCGGGTCTGCCGGTTGTACATCATAATGTCCATAAACTAAAATGGTTGGAAGCTTTTCGTCTATGATCTTTTCGGCATAAATGATTGGATGTCCAGCTGTTGGACAAATTTCCACAGCTTCCAAGCCGATTTCCTTCATGTGTTTTGCTAATTCTCCCGCGCAATTAGCAACATCATTTTTGTAAAATGGGTCAGCAGAAACCGACGGGATGCGTAAAAGTCCCATTAATTCATTGAGGAATTTATCTTTGTTTTCTTGAATGTAAGCTTGCGTGTTTTTCATGCGATTAATTTGAGCCTCAAAGTTGCGAAAATTCATTGATTTTTAGTTATGGAAACATTATATTAATTTTGTCATGCAACCATTATTTCAAACAAATGGTCTTAGTGTCAATTCTATAGATTATGATGAAATCTTTACGTGTATTATTTGTCGGAGTATTTACCTTGTTAAACACTCTTTCTTTTGCTCAGCCAATTACCGTTTCTGCGGTTCAAACACCGCAACAACTCGTAGATAACGTGTTACTTGGGTTCGGAGTAACCGCATTAAATGTTACCATTAATGGAAACCCTCTTTTGGCAAATGTTCCACAAGGAAATGTTGCGTTTTTTACGAATTCAAACCCTGCCTTTCCGATTGATAGTGGGTTAATTCTTACTACAGGAAATGCGATTGGTGCGATCGGCCCCAACTCATCAACTTCCTTTACGAATAATACCCCACCAACATCCATGGTTACATCGGATCCGCACTTAAATGACATCGCCGCCGGATCTGTTACAAATGGAGTGGTTTTAGAATTCGACTTTATCCCGCAAGGAGATTCTGTGATTTTCAATTATATGTTCGGTTCGGACGAATATCCCGAGTTTTCACCTTCCACTTTTAACGATGCCTTTGGCTTGTTTTTATGGGGCCCTGGAATAGCTGGTCCATACGTTCAAGCGGGATATCCAAATGGAGGGGTCAATATCGCCACCATTCCTGGAGGAATTCCAGTAACGATTAACAATGTGGGAGATGCCTCCAACACAAACTATTACGTTTTCAATGAAAATGCGTCTACGTTAACGTATGGGGATGCGATTCAATATGACGGAACAACTGTTAAATTGACTGCCGCAGCAAGTGTTCAATGTAATCAACTCTACCACATTAAATTAGCCATATCAAATGTTGGGGATCAGTCTTATGACTCGGGCGTATTCTTAGAGGCGGGGAGTTTTAGTTCGGCTGCAGTAGATGTTGCTGTTGCAACGGTTTCCGGGGACACGACAATTGTTGAGGGTTGTACCTTTGCTGACTTTATTTTTACGCGCCCAGCAGGACAAACAAACGATACATTAATCATCAATTACACGATAGGCGGGGTTGCGATTGAGGGAGTTGACTACAACAATTTGATCAATCCTATTACCTTCTTGCCTGGTGAGGATTCTGTGGTAATCAATCTAACCCCTATTCAAGACAACGTTACTGAAGGATTCGAATCTGTAGTTATTTCAGTGGAAATCATCAATCCATGTGGAGATACGATTATTTCTTCGGGAACCATATACATTGGAGAAGGACCTATTATTAACATCACCGAAACGGATCCAACGATATTCTGTGCGAACGACAGTGTTGTCCTTAGCGCGTCTGCTTTTGGTGGATATGCGCCATATCAATACGAATGGACAAGCATGTCCGGAGTTGCGATAAGTACGAACGATTCCATTATCGGTGCAATTAGTCAAAATGGAACGGTGCAATACTTGGTAACGGCCACAGACAATTGTAACTTCTCTCAAACGGATACCGTTACCTTAACCTTAAATCAAACCATTGGCATTGATACAATTTACGTAGGGCTTGCAACTTGTCAGCCAACAGGATTTGTGTCTGTCATAGCTAGTGGATTAACGGGGGTGCCTACTTATACCTGGACGGGCCCGGGTCCAAATGGATTTATTGACGCTTCTGTTTGGCAAAACATTCCATCGGGATGGTATTACATTACCGTTGAGGACAATGTCTGTTCTATTTCCGATAGTGCTTTTGTTGGTATTCAAAACGCGCCGAATGCAGAGTTTAGTGGGACGCCTATTCAGGGTTGCGCACCATTTGACGTTACTTTCCAAAATACTAGTTTAAACGCAAATAATTATTCGTGGGATTTTGGTGATACACAAACAAGCACAAGCGGCAATTTAAATAATGTTACTCATACGTATACAGGCCCATTTGGTATGTATACGGTGCGACTTGTTGCTTTCCAAAGTGCACAATGTTCAGACACGGCATACTACCTTATTCAGGTGGATGTATGTGGTTGCACGGATCCCGTTGCACTCAACTACAATGCTGGAGCAAATGTTGATAACGGCTCGTGTATTTACCAAACGGGGTGTACGGATCCAAATGCACTTAACTACGATGCTTCTGCAATTGTTGATGATGGAAGCTGCTTATTTCCAATACCTATTGTTGACGCTCCAAATGTCTTTACCCCTGGTGTTGACGGTAACAATGACAGCTATTTCTTAAGAACAAAAAATGTGGTGAAATTAGAATTAATCATTGTGAATCGTTGGGGCAACGTGCTTTTCGAAAAGAGCAGTATTGACCTGGTAAACGACAATCCAAGTTGGGATGGAAAAATCAACGGTGTAATAGCGAATGAAGGCGTATATTTCTATAAGTATACCGGTTACAATATTTCTGGACAAGAAATAACAGGACACGGATTTTTACACCTCGTTAAAGAATAAGCCTAAGCATTAAAACGACTCTTATGAAACAACCCTTTCGGCGCGCTAAATTTATATTCTTTTTAGCGGCTTTTGGGGCTATTTTGTTTGTTTGGCTGTATTACCGTTCAAATGAACCGGTGAAAACAGCAAATGGGGATCGTTATTATGGGGGCGTTTTTTCTTACTCGCTGCCAGAATCCTTGAATAGTTTGTTCCCGTTAGAAACAAATGCCCTTTCCGAACTTAGAATTATAAGTCAGTTATTTGACCCCCTTGTTAAACAAACAGATTCAAAAGGAACGATTGAGAATTATTTAGCAAAGGAAATACAACTTAAAAAAGACGGCAGGCTCGTATACATAAAACTCAGAAAAGGCGTCCTATTTCATCAAGACGAGTGTTTCTCTGGTGAATCCCGCGAGTTGAGCGCTGATGATGTTGCCTTTACATTGAGTGTTGCTTGTTCAAACAATCCGCTTAATCAATCCGGGTCTTTGTTGATAGGAAAAATACGTGGTTCAGAGGCGTATTTTAAAAATGCTGTTCGTCCAGAAAAATCCTATGTTTCAGGCATTCATGTTATCAATAAATTCGAATTAGAAATACAATTGACCCGGCCTTATAACAACATCAAACAGCTTCTAACACACCCAAGCCTGGGGATTCTATCCAAAGTTTCGTGGGGTGTTTACGGAAAAGCGCTGCGCGAACATCCTATTGGTTCTGGTCCGTTTTACATCAAATCAAAATCAAAATCAAGGGTGGAGTTGGCGCGAAATGAAGATTACTGGAAGCAAGATCACTTTGGAAATCAACTTCCCTATTTGGATGGGGTTCATGTATATACAAACACTCGGCTTTCCGATGAATTTCCGATGTTTTCATTAGAGAAAATTGATTTATTGTTTGACCTTCCTGTAACTGAACTGGAAAAAGCGTTTGGCACATTGACAGATGCTAAAAAGGGTAAAAACCTGCTTCACCGAGTACACATTCAAAAAGCGTCTAAAATTCACTACCTAGCTTGGAACTTGAGAAAACCACCGTTTAACAATGCCTTGGTTCGAAAAGCACTGTCTTTAGCACTAGACAAGAACATCATTTGTACAGATGTTTTAAGGGGAGATGGACAACCTATAAACCAAGGATTTATTCCGAAAAGCGACTATTATTCGAATCCTAATCTGTCGATCACGGCACAGAACACAGCCCTTGCTAAGCAATATTTAATGCAAGCGGGGTATTCAGCTGACCAACCTTTTCCTATTATTTCTTTTTATGTGAACGCGCAACAAGGAAGTAATGCAGGTCTTTGGTGCAAAGAAGTATGCCGACAACTAAATAAAGCATTAGGCCTTCACCTAAAGCTTGTTTACGTTAGCACGAAGACTCGGGATGAAAAAATAAAAACAGGACAAGCACTCTTGTGGAAAGCGGGCTGGGTTGGTGATTATCCGGACGCTGAATCTTATCTTCGTTTATTTTATAAAGGTTCTGAGGAAAACACGTATGGTGTTAAATTTCACAACGAAGCATACGACCAGTTGTACCTTAAGTCAATTCTTACTTCCAGTGTGGCAGAGAAAAGGATGTTTCAACAAGCCTGTGAAGCGATTGTTACGAACGAAACCGCCATCATTCCTGTATATTCCGAAGACTTTTTTGTCATGATCAATCTACGCGTCCGTGGATTTAGCATGAATCCTTCTGGTATTATCGATTTCTCAAAGATTTACCTGAAAACAGTTCAGAAATAAATCGTTACAAGGCTAAGGAGGCGTCCACCCAAGATTTGCCCCAGTTTTCTTGTTCTTCTTTCGTCCATAAAGCCGGATAAAAAATGCGTTTTTGAAAACGCGGAGGCAAGTATTTTTGCCAGTTTGTACCGCCGGTAGCTGCGATATCCGCTGAATCACGAGCCAAATACCTAACAGCAGATTTGTAATGAGCCAATGGCCAATTGACATTTACATTACTGTCGTTTTCTCTTAATACTTTTTGAACAGATTGGTCCGCTTGATCTTCCGCGCTTAATCGAAGGTAGGACTGCCATAAGTTTTTGTTTCGGCAACTTTCGCCTAACGCAATAAAGGCGTCTCTATATTTTTCTTCGAACTGAGTTAGTGTAAGTGTTTTCTTTCCACTTGTCGCATCTGTTGCTCCTGCTTTCCAATAGACGTGTTCGAACATCGCCGAAATACTGTCGTTATTCGAGAAGTTAGCACGTTGATCTTTCGCTACTAACTGAAGAAAATCCGTGCTGTATATTTCAATTTCTCTGTATTGAGCCGACTGAAAACCACTTGCGGGAAGCAGAGACATTCGGAATTTTAAAAATTCTTCCCGATCTATTCCTTCAATCATGATTTCAAAACTTTTAATTAAGGCATCAAAATAGCGGTTAATTCTAGTCACACGTGAAATGAAAAACGCTTTGCTTAGTTCCTGATTGGCTCCGATTTGTTCAAATTCCCGAAGGGCCAATTTAAAATACAACTCCGTGATTTGATGATACATGATAAAAACTGCTTCGTCAGGAAAACTAGTTTTTGGTTTTTGGAGTGTTAATAATGTGTCCAGTTGAATATAATCCCAGTATGTAGTAACCTCTGCATGTAGCAACCCTTCTAAATAGGAGTTTACGTTTTCACCTAATGCCGCATACTTAATGTTGAGTTTTTCTAGTAATTCTTTTGTGGTTTCCATGTGCGATGTTGTTTGATATTCGAAATTACATATTTTTTATTTTACGCTCCGGTTTTCTTTCGCATTCCAATGGTTATTATCAAAAAAGTACAAGACACAAAAAAAGCGCCTAATAGGCGCTTTTTCAATAGTATATCTTGATTTAGTTCTCTTCTTTTTCTTCAAAGATGCGTTTCGGGCGCAATTGCTCGAACAATCCTAATGTTAGCCAATAAGGTAGGATGAATCCTAATAAGAACAAAAGCATCCAAAATGCCATGCCGAAAATTAAAAGAAACAATACAATGCCGAAAGTGCTCATCTTCTATTATTTTTGTGTTTGAATACAGTTCAAAATTAAACAATTTAATTTACAATACACGAAAAAATGGAATTTAGGATCGAGAAAGACACAATGGGCGAGGTTAACGTGCCGGCAAATCGTTATTGGGGAGCACAGACCGAGCGCTCACGAAACAACTTTAAAATTGGTCCAGAAGGCTCTATGCCAATTGAAATCATTCATGCTTTTGCCTACTTAAAAAAGGCTGCGGCACACGCCAATCATGACTTAGGTGTTCTTCCTGTAGAAAAACGCGACCTCATCTCTGCTGTTTGTGACGAGGTGTTAACTGGACTACATGATGCTGAGTTTCCATTGGTTATTTGGCAAACAGGTTCGGGGACTCAATCCAATATGAACTGTAATGAAGTCATCGCCAACCGCGGACATGTGCTTCAAGGAGGAAATTTATTAGACGAGGAAAAAGTGCTGAATCCGAATGATGATGTGAATAAATCACAATCTTCGAATGACACCTATCCTACCGCGATGCATATCGCAGCATACAAAATGACCGTGGAAACTACTTTGCCAGGTTTATTGCATTTGAGAAATGCACTTCAAACGAAAGTAGAAGCATTCAAGGACATCGTGAAAACGGGTAGAACGCACTTCATGGATGCAACTCCATTAACACTTGGACAAGAATTCAGTGGTTACGTTGCACAAATAGATTATTCCATTCGTGCCATTAACAATGCGCTAGTGGTTGTCGGTGAATTGGCGCTTGGTGGAACAGCTGTTGGAACAGGATTGAATACACCGAAAGGATACGATGTGCTTGTCGCAAAAAAAATCGCGGAATTTACGGGGCTTCCATTTGTTACTGCAAAAAATAAATTTGAAGCTTTGGCGGCGCATGATGCCATGGTGGAATTATCTGGGGCATTGAAAAGATCCGCTGTTTCTTTGATGAAAATCGCGAATGATATACGCATGTTGTCATCTGGACCAAGATGTGGAATTGGTGAAATCATCATTCCCGACAACGAACCTGGTTCATCTATTATGCCTGGAAAGGTAAATCCTACTCAACCGGAAGCCTTAACAATGGTTTGCGCGCAAGTTATGGGTAACGATGTTACGGTTTCAATTGCTGGATCAAATGGTCACTTTGAATTAAATGTTTTCAAACCAGTTATTGCAGCGAATGTCCTGCAGTCTGCTCGCTTAATCGGTGATGCGTGTGTTTCCTTTACTGATAACTGTGCCGCTGGTATTGAAGCAAATTTACCTGTGTTGAAAAAACACTTAGACAATTCTCTCATGTTAGTCACTGCTCTTAACACGAAAATTGGTTATTACAAAGCAGCTGAAATTGCAAAATATGCGCATAAAAACGGTACAACTTTGAAAGAAGCGGCTGTTGGACTAGGACACGTAACCTCAGAGGAATATGATGAGTACGTTGATCCATCCAAAATGATTGGTTCATTGGATTAATCATTGGTCGAATTAGAAATCAAAGCGGCGGGAAATTCCCGCCGCTTTTTTTATGATAAAATATTACCTTTGACTTCCTTATTATTTCTGTGATGCATAGAACAAAGAACGATTGGATTGCACTCATTTCTTTCCTTTTAGCCATATGGTTTTCCTTGGCCGGAATCGTTTGGGTATATGGTGCGGCATTATTCATCGCCTATCCGTTTGGAGTCATCAGTTTTGTATTGTGGCGGTTTTTTCTTGAGGGTGAGCGCAAAGAAAGTAAGCTCATCCCAACCATTTTGTCCCTAGGATTCATCTTGTCAATTTTGGTGCTTTTCGTTACTTGGTTCTTTGATTAAAAAATCATTGTTTCAGGTAATCATATGTTTTTAAGGCTGTTCAATATCTTTTATACCCATGGTTTTGTGCCATTTATTCACTCTTATAATTCACGAAAAATTGCGTAATTTTGTGGAGTAAAAATGTACCTATGTCAAAAATTAAAGTTGCAAATCCAGTAGTAGAGTTAGATGGGGATGAAATGACCCGCATTATTTGGAAATTCATCAAAGACAAATTGATTCTTCCTTATTTAGATCTTGATATCAAATATTACGATTTAGGCATTGAAAAACGTGATGAAACCAAGGATCAAATTACCATTGATGCCGCGGAAGCAATTAAACAATATAAAGTAGGTATTAAATGCGCAACCATTACGCCAGATGAAGCGCGTGTTAAAGAGTTCAGCCTAACGTCCATGTGGAAATCTCCAAATGGAACTATTCGTAATATCCTTGATGGAACTGTTTTCCGTGAGCCAATCGTCATGCAAAACGTTCCTCGTTTGGTGACAAACTGGACGGCTCCAATTATTGTTGGTCGTCATGCTTTCGGGGATCAGTACCGTGCAACGGATGCTGTTTTCAAAGGAAAAGGAAAATTAACGATGACTTTCACACCAGAAGATGGTGGTGAAGTTCAAAATTTTGAGGTGTATAACTTCAAAGGGGACGGCGTTGGAATGGCGATGTATAATACAGATGAGTCCATTCGTGGATTTGCCTATTCTTGCTTCAATATGGCGCTTTCCAAAAAATGGCCGCTTTATTTGTCAACAAAAAATACCATCTTGAAAAAATACGATGGTCGCTTTAAAGACATCTTCGAAGAGATTTACCAAAGCGAATTCAAAGCGAAATACGAAGCTGCAGGGATCGTTTATGAACACCGATTAATTGACGATATGGTTGCTTCTGCGTTAAAATGGAATGGAAATTTCGTTTGGGCTTGTAAAAATTATGATGGCGATGTTCAATCCGACACGGTTGCTCAGGGATTTGGGTCCTTGGGTTTGATGACCTCTGTTTTAATTACACCAGATGGTGAAATTATGGAGGCCGAGGCGGCTCACGGAACAGTGACTCGTCACTATAGAGATTACCAGGCGGGTAAACAAACATCGACGAATCCCATCGCCTCCATATTTGCTTGGACAAGAGGCTTGGCGTTTAGGGGCAAATTAGACAAGAACCAAGATCTAATTGATTTCTGTCTTTCATTGGAGCGCGTTTGTATTGAAACAGTTGAATCTGGTATTATGACCAAAGATTTAGCGGTGTGTATTCATGGAAACAAAGTGAATCACGGAGAACACTATGTGTATACAGAAGAATTTTTAGACGCTTTGGATAAAGGCCTCATCGCTAAAATGAATTCATAACATCGGGGTCTTTGGGCCTCTTTTTTGACTTATTTTTTCATGCGCAAAATATGACATATCTTTAAACATGCCATATATGAAACTACTTGTTTGTCTTTTGTTATTTGCATTGTGCTCGTGTAAAACGATTGACATTGCAAAACCCACCCTATCATCCGCGGACACAAGCTTTTTAGTTTTGCCGCCATCACAGATCAATATTCCGGTCGAGATTGATTTAACAAGTCAATTAAAAAAGGTTGAAAAATCCTTACCCAAACAATTTGATGGGAAACAAGAGCAATGTGAAGGCGTCAGTTTTTCCTATAAATTTATTAGAGAGCCGATTGACTTCCAACTAAAGCCCAACTCATTGTACTACGAAGTGGATGGTAAATTTGAATTAAAGCTTAATTATTGTCCTAAATGCCATGAATTATGGGATGAAAAGGGTTCGTGCACGGTTCCGCGCATTTACGCGAGTTGTGGGTCGGGTGAGCCGATGCGAAAAGTGAAAGTAGCTTACTCCACAAACGTTTCCATTACAGAGGCCTATCGATTTAATACCAGCACGAAGCTTAAGAAGTTTGATGTTTTAGATCCGTGTGAAATCACCGTATTTAAATATGATGCAACCAGTGAAGTTGAAAAACAAGTACGCGTGCAATTAGAGTCGCTTGAAAAAGATATCGATAAACAAATCGAAGATGTTGATATTCGGTCTTCCCTTCAGGATGTTTGGAAACAATTGGAAGAACCCATGGATTTGAGTGGTTATGGATTGCTTTATTTAAATCCGAAAAGCATGGCGCTGAGTCCTGTTAGCTTTGAAAACAATCCAAAAAGAGCAACGCTGAACGTATTATTGACTGTTCAGCCGATGATTTCAACAAACAGCATGACACAACAACGAACGCCATTGCCAAATCAAGCTCCTTATAAAAATGGCGATGGTTTTCAATTGGCTATTTCTGTTAAAGCCTCCTATGATTCCATCAATAAGCTCATGAATCAATCAATGATGGGAATGGATATTCCTTTTAACAACAAGCACATAATTATTGACTCGCTGCATGTCCTAGGACAACAAGATCAGAAATTACTGGTGGAAGTACATTTTTCCGGTTCAAAAAGGGGTGTGTTTTATTTAGTGGGGAGGCCCTCTATCACGACTGAACAACACCTTGTCATGTCGGATGTGGAATACGACCTCAACTCTAAAAGTGTATTGCTAAAAACCGCAAAGTGGTTGTTTGATAAAAGAATCCTAGAAGAACTGAGTAAAGCAGCTGACTATGATTTAAACCCGCTCCTACAAGAAACAAAGGTTAGCATTAACCAACAACTAAACACCGCCTTGGCGGAGGGTGTGTTTTTGTCTGGAAAAGTGGATCAGCTTTCTGTTTCAAACATCATCTTGGGCCCGAATGATTTTTACTTGATGACACGAGTTTCAGGCAACATGAAACTAAAGATGAAATAATTCGTTAAACGCCTCGTGCGAACCATTTTGTTTCTCTTGCTATCTCCGCTGCTTGCTTTTACACAGCAGCGTGACTTCTCATCGTGTGAAAACGCATTGAGCGTGCTGCCCGAGGGGAAATACACCGTAGCGTTTTTAGGAAAAAAGGGGGTTGTTCCTGGGGAGGGGGTGTTTCAACACGCTAAAAATCCAGGGAAAAATCAAATTTGGATGGACTTCACTACGAGTAAAAAAGGAAGTATAAACATCTCTTTTTTGCATCAAAATCAAACCATTCAATTACTTATTTTAAAGGAAAAAGAAATAGATTTGTGCTCGGCGTTACAGGAACAAAACGTACAAATTATCGTTGAGCGGAGCCTTGATTCTCTGGTTAAGTTTGAGACGGAATTAAAGGTGAACGAGAACGAGCATTATTTCATTCTTCTCTTAGGTGTGGAGAAATCCAAACAATCTGTTACGTGTCAACTCGACTTTGATATAGATGTAGAAGAGACCAATAAAACATGGCCGCTTAACCTCGTTTACAACGAGTCTATACCTGTTTATCATTTGTTGATTCGAGACATCGTTTCTCGTAGCCCAATAGAGGCGCGTATTGTTCTCCAGGGGTCAAATGAAATCAATGGGGTATATCGCGCGAGTGATTTGGAGATGAACTTGCTAAAAAAAGTGAAAGGAGGATTGTTAAGGGTCGATGCGGAGGGGTATTTGTCGGCAGACGTTGAAAACACGAATATTCCTATGGGCGCTCAATTTTATGATACCATTTGGTTGAATCCCATTAAAGAAGGAATGCTGGCTGAATTAGATGATGTTTATTTTGCTGCTGGATTAGCCTCTGTTTTGGAAGAGTCTTATCCTAAATTAAAAAGGCTAAGGGATTTTTTGATATTAAATCCTACGGTTTCAATTGAAGTGCACGGGCATGTAAACGAAGACAACGACAAAGACATGGTATCTATGAAATTATCGAAGAAGCGGGCGCAAAAAGTAGTAGACTACCTTGTGGAGGGGGGGGTTGATTCAAGAAGATTAACAGCTATTGGATTTGGAAACACCAAGCCTATTTACAAAACGCCGCAAACGGAAGAAGAGAAAGAGGCCAATAGACGCGTAGAAATACTTATTCGTACAAATTAACAAGGAATCTTATTGATTCTATTTTGATGTCTTCCTCCTTCGAATGCCGTTTGTAAAAATTTATCCACCATGTCAATGGCCAGTTGTTCTGATACAAAACGAGCTGGAATAGCAATGATGTTTGCGTCATTGTGAGATCTTGCTAGCGCCGCTATTTCTGTTTCCCAACACAAAGCGCTTCTCACTCCGGCGTGTTTATTTGCCGTCATGTTAATTCCATTGCCAGAACCGCACAATAATATTCCGATCATTCCTGGGTTTGCTTCAACCATTTCAGCAACCGGATGAGCATAATCCGGGTAATCAATACTGTCCTCTGAGTAACAACCAAAATCCTTAACCTCTAATCCTTTACTTGTAAGGTGTTTAATAATAAGGTCTTTCGTTTTAAATCCTGCGTGATCGCAACCAATGGGAATTATCATCTCTTTTTTATCTTTATAAGTCAAAGGTAATCACTATTCACAAATAGCTATAGTTATTCACTTTTTAGATTTACCATTGAGCTTAAAACCCTGGTTTTACTCAAAATCCCAGCGGGACTTATTAACTAGGCTTTTTGTTAAATTGTTAAATGCTGTGTATAACAACTGAAAAGATTTTCTTGTTTTATTAATGGATTATTCTAATTGGCTTTTTTTTTCAATTAAACACACATAGTTTGTTTAACTTACCCTTTTATATCACCAGTGTTATCAACTAAAAATAAAGGGGTCTCACAATTTATTTATACACAAACAGTGAAAAAGGAAAGATGTGAATAATTATACATCTGTTTCATTATCAATTGTTTAATTCAATAAAACTTGTTTATATCACGCCCTTAACTATTCATTATTTTATTAGCAACTTTTAAGAACAAACTTATACACATATGAACACTCTTAATAAGAGTAATAAATAATTTAAATAATATTA
>CAIOSO010000148.1 GCA_903860985.1 uncultured Flavobacteriales bacterium | reverse complement strand
GCCATTGTTAGCAATGTTCACACCTGTTAGAGTAAAACTTTTGTTTACAACAGTTCCTGTTGTAAAATTGTATGTATTTGTTCCAGTAGTAAATACACTAGTTGAAATGTCACCAGAATTTCTTGCTGTCCAACTTGTACCATTTGTGGAACTATAAAATGCAACACTAACAGTCGCTGTATTAATTCTATATCTTTCAAAATCGAATGAAATTGCCAAATCATTAATTTGATAACCAGACGTATTTCTGTAAAAAGCCATAATGGAATTAGGTGAGGCATAACTTCCAGAAGCCATAAAGCCAATGGCTCTATCAGTTGTAGTAGTACCATTACCCCAATTATATATTCCACCAGCAGTAGGACTATTAGAACTTGCTTGAGTAGTTACAGCTGTAACGTTAGAATTATCACTATATGCTAATGAAGTTGAGCCATTTCCTGCAGACGAGCATTTCCAATTTGAGGGAAGTGAAGCAACCGAGGATGTTCCAATTGTAAAATTCTCGGTTACAGCTGTTGTACTTGATATAGAAATCTGGCCTATCACTCCCCCACCAACCATCAACACCACCATCAAACTCAAAACCTTCACACTACATCCTTTCAACAACACACGCTTAACATCTGCAGCAGAAGAACGAAAGGAAAAACTAGTATTGGTAAACGATTGGCTTAGCGGTGATTTCATGGTGCTTGGTGTTTTCATGAGGAAATGAGTTTTCATCGCCACAAATCTCGCGCTAAAACAAATAGGGTAAATTAGGGGAACGTTAAGGTTTCGCCTATTTAATGATAAGGGAATGTTAAGGTTTCGCTTTGTTTTATTGATATCAAATAACAAGTTTCCTTTAACGGATTTTTCTTTTTGCATTTTTCGCTTGGATCAAAATAAACGGGGTAAATGTATGCAAATACACACCCACTTTTCACCATGAAAAACTTGATTATTGTTACTCTAAATAAACTTTGTTGAAAATATTTTAAGCTGTGAGTTGTGGGGACTAGTGACTAGTTACCTAGTGACTAGTGACTAGTTCTTAGTGCGTTTCCACACCCAAAACCAAACAGAATAGCCTTTTCCAAGGCGAAGAACTAAACGGGAATGAAAAGATGTCGGTGAAAGTGTGCGCCATGCGGCTAAGCCTATTTTAGTAGAAGGCCAATTCTATATATTTTCGTGGGCCGATTTCCGATTCCCTAGGAATTGGGATTCGGGACGATTTCCGTTCTGTGTGGGTGGGGTCTTACTTCGCGAATGTTTTAGCGCCCTATTCTTAATGCGTGGTATGTGGGGTTCATTTTTTTAATTTATTGTTCAAATCCATTCGCTCGTGTAGGATTCTAGTTATCTCAATTGATTCATCCTCCCTTACTCGATAGAAAATAATATGCTTTGAGATACGCTTTCCTTTTAAACCTGGATAAATTTCTGGATATACCTTTCCGATTTGTGGTTTCTTAGCAATTGCTGAACATGCGTTAATGATTAGTTTATAATATTTGTCTGCTTGACTTTCCGACCATGTTTCGACCGTGTAAATCCAAATATCAGACAGATCCTTAACAGCTTTATTTGTAAACTTAAACGTTGACATTTATTTACTTTGCGCTTTCAATATTTTTAGTTGCTCGTCTGGATTAAAATCCTCGGCTAAACCACTCTGAACGCCCTCTTCTATAGCACGACGCAAAACAATCGATTTTTGTTCCTCTTCTTCTAGTAATCTCAATCCCGCACGTACTGCCTCACTCACATTTTTGTACCGCCCCTCTCTTAAAATACTTTGAATAAATTGATCGAAATAACTACCCAAAGTGATTGATGTATTTTTACTCATAACAATTAGTTTTAGCAAATATACCTAATATTGGTATTCTGCACTGTATTTTCTATGATGTTTTTGGTGACTAGTGACTAGTGCCGAGTGACTAGTGCCTGGTGCGTTTCCACACCCAAAACCAAACAGAATAGCCTTTTCCAAGGCGCAGAACCAAACGGGAATGAAAAGATGTAGGAGAAAGTGTGCGCCATGCGGCTCGACGATAAACACCATCAACCTTGGCGAGGTAATTTTCGGGCATAAAATTCAAATGTTATTCGAAAACGGTTGACACAGTTCCGTTCAAATTTGTTATGATTCGATAATTATTTTATTTAAATTTGTGTTATGACAAATACAACATTAAAATTAGAGATAAATTCACTTCCAAAAGATGTCAGAGCTCAGGTTGCAGATTTTGTTGAATTCTTAAAAAAGAAGTCGAAAACAAAATCAAATCTTAAAGTTAGAGAGTTTGGTTTTGCAAAAGGTAAGATTGAACTTAATCCAGATTTTGACATGCCTTTAGACGAATTTAAGTATTACATGTAATGGCGTTTTTGCTTGATACCCATACTTTTCTCTGGTTCGTCGCTGGAGACAAACAACTTCCTCCTACTGTTCGAGATAAAATAAAAGACGTAAAACAGCCTTGTTTTTTGAGTGTAGCTAGTTTATGGGAAATAACAATCAAATTTCAGATTGGTAAGTTAATTTTGAATATTCCTCTTGAAGATTTATTTAATTACATCGACAGAAATCAAATAGAGATTATTCCAATTAATATGGAACATTTGCTGACACTGTCAGAATTACCTAGACATCATGGTGATCCTTTTGACAGATTAATACTATCACAGGCAATCGCAGAGAACCTTACTCTTATCACTCGAGATTCTGCGTTAAAAAAGTATAAGGTAAAACAACAATGGAAATAACAGCAGCATATAACAGCAGTCACCTGCCATTCGCACACTGTAGTCAAAATGAAATTTTATCCATTTAATGTATTATTATAAATTTGAAAAAGTGTAGTCCAAAATCCCGAATATCGGTTGTCTGCAAAACGTTATTCAAATCATCTAAAGCTTTTTCACGTTTCGTATATTCTGGCATTACTTTTGGAAATTCTCGTTTAACCTTTTTACATTTTCTGACGGTTAAAATTTTGAATTTTTCCACTTTTTTCTCCCAATTCTAATTCTGTAATTAACATTACTAGTGACTAGTATCTAGTGACTAGTGCATGGTGCGTTTCCACACCCAAAACCAAACAGAATAGCCTTTTCCAAGGCGAAGAACCAAACGGGAATGTAAGGATGTCGGCGAAAGTGCGCGCCAAGCGGCTCGACGATAAACACCATCAATCTTGGCGAGGTAATTTTCGGACGTGACCGGCGCATCTGGATTTAAGTTGGAATCGCCCTTGGTGATAAGCTGTATTCCGTCATTCGTTGTATGCACTGCATGTACCCGATGAACGACCAAATAGTCTTGCTTGTGAAAAGCGACCAGGTCTCCCCGGACAATCTGACTTAGTTCAGTCGGTGTTAATTTGACTTTTTGTCCCGGACGCAAAAATGGAATCATGCTCCGACCATAGGCACTTAATTCCACGGAATGACCCTGACTCAATAAGTCCTTCACCGCTTCACTTAATTTTTGCCTTGGTTCGTTCATGGAAATCGTTGAGGCGAAAATTACGCATTTTTAGGAAAAGATTGGGGTTTCGTCGCTCGACTTCCGTCGTTCAATCACCAATCCCGATTTCTTGGGAGTCGGGACGTTTTCCGTTCTGTGTGGGTGGGTTCTTACTTCGAGTATTTCGATGGACGATCTACAATTTCCGATGGCCCAGGATTCGGGATGAGGTCCGTTTTACGATTCCCGCTCTCCGCTCTGTTTCTTCCTTCGCCGCGGCGAAGGGGCGGATCGGCAGGAGAAAGGTCTGAAACATCGAATCCTTTGAGGTAGGATGCTGAATTGATTTGTTAAACTTCGCTGAATTGATTCCCTGGGATGATGATGGTTGAGTTATTATCCGGTAATTTTTATTTTCTAAATCAGTGACGTTTTTGAGATGAAACTAAAGATTGTTAACTTTGATAATTCCGCTCTAGAATCCGATTTAATAGCGTAAAAGAAGCTTAGTGGGGAATTCAATGTTTACCAATTGGAAAAGTACAACAAACTAAAATTAATAGCCGATGAACGATAAAGAAAAAGAACTGTTAAATCAGAAAATCAAGAAAGCTATTCAGTTATCTTCACAAAAATTAGTTGCATCGAAAAGAGCACTTGGACAAAGTGTTGTCATAAGTAAGAATGGCAAAATACAGGAAATAAAGCCGTAATCAATCCGCCGCCGCGGAATCGCTCTCCGCTCTCTCCGCCGCGGCGGACTCACTCTCACTCTGCCTAAACCCCTCCCGTATGCACCACCAATACTTTCTTTCCTACAAGCAATTCCTTGTCCTTCGAAACAACATCATTCAAGGCATAAAATACCTTTCCCGTGTAGACCGGTTCAATTTGGAAGTTGTTTTGTAGGTGGAACGCATCGATAAAGGACAATAGTTCCGGACTCGTTTTCGCATAGCCTCCGTGATGGTATTCATCCCAAATGATGAGTTTTGACCGTAGAGAGTCAAACAGGACATCGTCCTGAAGTAAGTGGCGCATTTCCTTCTGGACATCGAATCCTTTGAGTACTGGGACGACAATCAACTTCGCGTTTTCAGGAATGGACTTTAGTAAACCTAAACTGGTGGTGGTGGTTCCTTGCGCGACAACGTAGAAATCGTAATCTTGATCCAATTCTTTGACGATTTCCGTGCACCCTTCAATTCCTTCGGCATTCGCACCACCTTCCGGAATGACCCAATAGGATTTTCCATTCAACTGAATGACTCCACTTTGGTGTTTTTGCACGGAGAATTCGGAACGCGTTAAAAATTCCAAGTCCATGCCCAATTCATGACAGTGCTGTAAAATGGAATTCGAATCAATTGTTAACTCTTCTCCCCTCACCTTTCCAATAACGGGAATTCCAAGTTCCTTTCCCGCTGCAGCTGTCGCCAGTAAGTGATTGGAATACGCTCCACCAAAGGTTAGAAGTCCATCGCAGTTTTCTTTCAACGCAACTAGGATGTTGTATTTTAATTTCCGAAGTTTGTTTCCTGAAATTTTCGGATGAATTAAATCATCGCGTTTCACGAACAAATTTAGGTCAGGAGTGTTTACCAGCAAATGAAAGGGTTCTGCCCGACTATTTCCTGCTAATTTTTCAAACCAATCAGCTAATTGCGTGACGAATGAGTGAAGATTTCTCTGGTTTTTCAAAACGGTCAAATTTAGACAAGGATGATTACTACATCTCTCCGGAAGGATACATTGTATTCACTGAAAAATACCATTTGAAACGTGGTCATTGTTGTAAAAGTGGCTGTAAACATTGTCCGTATGGGTATGATTTTAAGACGGGTAATTTTGTTGTGAAAGATAACTAATTTGCCAATGTGCTAATGTGCTTCCGCCGCGGCGGAGTGCCAATGTGCTAATTTGCTAATTATTCGTGTTTAGTGCATCGTAAATAGTTTCTAATTCATTGTTAAATTTCGGTTCTCCACGACAAACCTCGCGCGCAGCGCTAAATTCATTCTCTTTTATTTTTAAAATTCAACCCCTTCAGGGTTGTGGTAATTGTTGTTGCGTTTTTTGTAGGGAAGTTTGACCCCTTCAGGGTCTTACCCTACCATAAACATTTAGCGTAGCGTACAAAACATTGGCGTTCCGACACAGTGCTCTCATTCTGTTTCTGAATCTTGTTATTCTAAACGACAAAACTCGCGCGAAGCGCTCAATTCATTGGCATCCCGAAGGGTCTGGACAGGCACTGGCACACTGGCACTCCGCCGCGGCGGAAGCACATTAGCACACTAAAATATCCCTTTTTCGGGATATTTTCCTTCGTACTTACTCAACACACTTTTAATGTACTTAATATCCGCTTCGATGTCTCCGGTTGGATAAAACAATTGATCGAATCCACCAGTTTTTGTTTTGAAATCGATGTAACAAATGTAAATGGGAACACCAGCTTTTTGGGCAACATGGTAAAATCCTTTTTTCCAATGTGGATTATAACTT
>CAIOSO010000147.1 GCA_903860985.1 uncultured Flavobacteriales bacterium | reverse complement strand
TACACATTGACTTACACTGTTGCTTTAGGTGTTGCTGATGATTACAATGCTGATAATATTTTGACTTCTACATTTACCATCTCCGACTCATTGTATTCTTATGCGCAAGCAGATGCTACAACCGGATTGCCAGCAGGTGGAAACTATTATCGTCCTTCAACAAACAATCAGACTTTTTCTGTATGTTCTGTTATCAGCGATCCGAATGCTAGTCGCATGAGTGTGGAAGGGATTTATTTCTCAGGAACAACAAGTACGGCATCTGGAGCTTTGTTAACAGGTGAAGAAATGGCCTTGTACTTATACAAATGGGAAGATGTCTTTACTGACTTGAATGATGCCAATTTAGGATTTACTACATTGACTGAGGTTGCATCCGGATTCTATTACTATCCAGGAGACCTTCAAGGTGAAACAGTTTATGGAGCATTTACAGCTCCTGCTAACTTAGTTGACAACCAACGTTATTTAGCTTGTGTTCAAACGGTAAACCTAAGCTTATACTTAGGTCACGAAAACGCGACAAACTATACTTGGAACGAGTCTTACTACTTACAACCAATTTCACCTAACGAGAGTGATGGGACTTACTTCGCTGCTGGATTTGGAGCTAATACACCAAGTTCAATCGCGATGAAAGTTGCTTCTCCAGCTGGAATCAATGACCTAAACACTGTAGAAGGAATGGCTTATCCAAACCCTGCAACTGACTTAGTGACTATTTCCATCGACGGTGAAGGAGTAGCGAGCTTAACAGTAACAGACGTTGCTGGAAGAGTTGCTATGACGAATCAAGTAGACTTGAAAGCTGGTCAAGCAGCATTGAACATTGCAAACCTTGAAGCAGGCGTTTATATTTTCAACGTAGTACTTGAAAATGGTAAAACGGCACAATTCAATGTTGTGAAAAAATAATTCGAATTTCGCATATAGAAAAGGGTCGCTCGTCGACCCTTTTTTTATGTTCGTACTTTTTGAAATCAGGAATCCTAAAAACATGCCTAAGCTTTTATTATCTTTGTAGTCAATGAAAAAAGCAACCTATACCGTTACAGCGGCTTTGCCATATGCGAATGGCCCATTACACCTCGGGCACGTCGCTGGTGTTTACCTTCCTGCAGACATTTTTGTTCGATTCCTTCGTTTGAATGAACACGATGTGGTGTTTATCTGTGGTAGTGATGAACATGGTGCCGCAATCACATTACGTGCAAAAAAAGACGGTTTAACGCCGAAAGATATCGTAGATAAATACCACGGCATTATTAAAGAATCCTTCGAAAAATTTGATATCTCCTTCGATATTTTTCATCGAACTTCATCCGAATTACACCACGAAACCTCCGCTGCTTTTTTCAAAAAACTTTACGAAAACGGGAAATTCATTCAAGAAACTTCCGAACAATATTTTGACGAAGAATACCAACAGTTTTTAGCGGACCGCTACATTACAGGTGATTGTCCAAAATGCCTAAGTCCTGGTGCGTATGGCGACCAATGCGAAAAATGTGGGAGTGATTTAAGTCCAACAGAATTGATTCATCCCAAATCTACATTAAGCGGTAAAACGCCCATCTTAAAATCTACCTCACATTGGTATTTGCCCATGGACCAACACGAGACATGGTTAAAAGAGTGGATTCAAAACGGAATATTAGACGGCGTTCAACAACATGATCCAAAGTTGTGGAGAAACCAAGTGATTGGACAATGTATGTCTTGGATCAATGGTGGACTCAGACCAAGAGCCATGACACGCGATTTAGATTGGGGAGTGAAAGTTCCATTGCCTAACGCCGATGGAAAAGTATTGTATGTTTGGTTAGATGCCCCAATTGGTTACATTTCAGCGACAAAACAATGGGCACTCGATCACGGGAAAGACTGGCGTAACTATTGGACAAAATCCGAAGCTGGAGACCGTAAACTCGTTCATTTCATTGGGAAAGATAACATCGTTTTCCATGCGATTATCTTCCCGATACTATTGAAAGACCACGGTGATTTCATTCTTCCCGATAATGTTCCAGCCTACGAATTTTTAAATTTAGAAGGAGATAAATTCTCGACCTCTAGAAACTGGGCGGTTTGGTTACATGAATACTTGGAAGCCTATCCAGATAAGATTGATGAGTTAAAATATGTGCTTAGTGCGATTGCACCCGAGAGCAAGGACTCCGAATTTACTTGGAAAGAATTTCAAACGCGTGTCAATTCAGAATTAGCGGATATTTACGGGAATTTCGTGAATAGAACCTTGGTATTGACGCACAAATATTATGAAGGAATCGTTCCGAGTCCACTTGCATTCAGTGCAGAAGATCAGGCGGTATTTGAAGCCTTGGAGCATGCGCCAAGACGCATTGCAGAGTTAATGTATGCTTACAAAATCCGCGAAGCACAAACCGAGATGATGCAAATTGCGCGCATCGGTAATAAATACTTGGCTGATCAGGAGCCATGGAAACTGATTAAAACGGACCCTGAACGAGTAAAAACCATTCTTTACGTGTCTTTACAAATTACCGCAAATCTGCAAATCGCCACTCAAATATTCTTGCCATCTACCGCAACAAAGTTAGGGAAGATGTTAGCCGCGGAACAGTTACGTTGGACATCCCTCGGCAGCTCAGACTTACTCAGTCCAGGTCATCACATTGGCGAAGCACATATATTATTTACAAAAATTGAAGATTCTCTTGTCCAAACAGAAGTGGACAAACTACATTCAACGAATCAATTCACGAGCAAATATCCACCCATGAAAGAACTCATCAACTTTGACGACTTTAGTAAACTTGACATGCGTATGGGGAAAATCCTAGAAGCAGAAAAAGTTGAGAATGCCGACAAACTCTTAAAGTTAAAGGTCCATACAGGAATTGACGAACGCATCATCGTTTCTGGAATCGCAGCGCATTATACTCCAGAAGAAATCATCGGAAAAACGGTTTTGGTGTTGTTGAATCTTGCACCGCGTAAAATCCGCGGCATTGAATCACAAGGAATGATTTTAATGGCAGAAGACGCTGAAGGCACTTTGAGTTTCTTGGCATCAGAGAAAGATTTTGGCGAAGGTCCAACCGTTGCCTAAATAAAAGTATTGCGTATTGTAAAAAAAGGCGTATCTTTGTAGCCGCAATGATCGCTAAACGAAGCAAAAATGACTTGCGTATTTAGTTCACCAAAACTGAATGAACCGTAGAAAAAAGCAATAATGAAAGATATATTGCGGGGTGGAGCAGTTGGTAGCTCGTCGGGCTCATAACCCGAAGGCCATCGGTTCGAGTCCGGTCCCCGCTACAAGGAAAACCCGAGTCATTTGACTTGGGTTTTTTTATGCCGTAAAACTGAATCAAGCCAAAGGTTTGAATGAAGGATTGCGGTATAAAAAAAGAGTTGTGAAACAACTCGGTTTTCCTTGTAAAGCACACTTTTAAGGTCCATCCGAAATGAAATGGAGGATATTCCGGTCCCCGCTACTAAGAAAAGCCAGTCATCTGCCACGTCGGAGACTGGCTTTTTGCATTTCTAGATGCGTTGGAAGCTTGCTTTCAAAAGCGAATAGGAATGCAAAAAGGAAGAGCGTTTCGCAGGATTGCAAATCCAGCGAAGCAGGATTGCAAATCCAGCGAAGCACAGTTAGCGAGGAACAGAGCG
>CAIOSO010000146.1 GCA_903860985.1 uncultured Flavobacteriales bacterium | reverse complement strand
TCCTGAATTCATTAAGCACAAAGAACAAGAATTTCCGAATCAACAATCAGTTGAGGAATTTTTGTCAGACGAAAAATTAGCTGAAACTTCTACTGCAAGAAGAGATTTCCTTAAATTTTTAGGATTCTCCGTTGCTGCAGCAACGTTAGCGGCTTGTGAGGCTCCTGTTACAAAGGTTGTACCTTATGTGATTAAACCTGAAAATGTGACTCCTGGTATGCCAACTTGGTATACAAGTACGTATTACGATGGAAATTCATACGCAAGTATTTTAGTAAAAACGCGTGAGGCTCGTCCGATTTTCGTGAAAGGAAACAAAGATTTCGGTTTCACTAAAGGAGGAGTAAATGCACAAATCGTTGCGTCCGTTTTAGGTCTGTACGATAGCGAGCGTTTGTCGCACCCAACAGCAGGCGGAACGAATGCTTCTTGGTCATCGATCGACAAAGCAATTTCGTCGGCGATTCAATCAGCGAAATCAGTAACCTTATTGACGAACACCATCATTAGTCCATCTGTGAAGCGCGCGATTGCTGAAATGTCACTTTCTTTAAATGGTGCAGCTGGAAGTAAATTCCAACACATTCAATACGATGCTGTTTCTTACGCTGGTATGCGTGAAGCGAACTTAGCTAATTTTGGAGCAAGAGTGATTCCAAGCTACGATTTTTCGAAAGCAAAAACGATCGTTTCTGTTGATGCAGATTTTTTGAATACGTGGTTGTTAGCAACTGAATATACTGGACAATACGCTGCAACGCGCAATCCAGATGCAGAGTGGATGTCAAAACACATTCAATTTGAAACAGTATTGTCAGTGACTGGTTCTAACGCGGATTACCGTGGAATGATTAAGCCGTCTGAACAAGCGGCTGTATTAGCATATATGATTAAAGGTTTGGGTGGAAACGCCGGAATCTCTGCTGAGTTAAATACTGCGGCAAAAGCGATAGCCGATGAGGCGATTAAAGCGCTTAAAAAATCTAAAAATGAATCATTAGTTGTTTCTGGATCTAATAATATTGGTGTTCAACAGTTGACTAACAAGTTGAATGATTTATTAAAAGCATACGGGACAACCATCGATTTAGCGAATCCAATCAATCTTTTCCAATCAGAGGATGCGAAAGTTTCCAAATTGGTAAAAGAGGTAGTAGCTGGCACTGGTCCAGATGTACTCTTAATGATGGATGTAAATCCTGTGTATACCTTACCTAACGGTGATGCATTTGCAAAAGGATTGAAAAAAATTAAAACATCTGTTGCAATTTCGTCTTATGCAGATGAAACAGCTTCCCTTTGTTCTTATGTTTGTCCTGGTTTCCATGCATTGGAATCATGGGGCGATTTTGAAGCGAAAGCAAGTGAATATGCATTAGCTCAACCAACCATTCGACCTTTAGGTGAAGCAACTGCTTCTGCTTTAGAATCATTGTTAGTATGGAACGGAAAAGCTGTTCGTGGTGGAAAAGACTCATCGGTCGCTTATGATTATATTCAAGCAACATTTGCAGCAAAATTCCCAACGGCTAACTTCGCTATGGCTATTCACAATAGTGTGATGCCTCAAGCGCTTGTGCCAAGCACATTGGTTTATGCGGATGCGAAAATTGCCACATTGCCAAAATCTGCTGAATGGGAAGTTTCTTTCTATCAAAAAGCAGGTATTGGAACAGGAGCCCATGCAAATAATCCTTGGTTACAAGAGTTGCCAGATCCAATTACGAAAGTAACTTGGGATAATTACATTACCATGAATCCTGTTGAAATGACAGCGAAAGGCTTTGTTACGACATACGATCAGGAACATGGACTAAACTTAACGACTGTTAAAGTAAATGGAAAAAGTGTAACATTACCAGTTTATCCATTGCCAGGTCAAGCGCCAAAAACAATCGGTATCGCATTAGGATACGGTCGTGGAGCGAATGGAGAGAAAATTGGTAAAGCAGCTTTCCAAACAAAAGAATACGGTGGATATGAATTAAACGAAGCTGGAAATCGCAAGCCGATTGGAGCAAATGTTTATGCAATGGTATCCAACGGGGCGACATTTGAATATGCTGCTGCTGTAACCGTTGGCGCACCAGAAGGTGTGTATCCAATTGCAGCAACACAAATTCACCACACAGTAATGGGTCGCTATTCTATTGTTCGCGAGACAACATTAGACATCTATCAAAACAATGATAGAAGCGCATTTAACCCACCTCATACCTTACAGAAATTGGATGAACACGGAAACCACGTGGAAGCACCAGTTTCAGAGTTTGACTTATGGGATGCACATCCAATTGAAAAAGTTGGTCACCGTTGGGGAATGAGCATTGACCTTTCTTCATGTATTGGTTGTGGAACTTGTTTGATCGCATGTCAATCTGAAAATAATGTCCCTGTAGTTGGAAAAGATGAAGTAAGAAGAGGTCGTGAAATGCACTGGTTGCGCATCGATCGTTATTTTGCTTCAGACGAAGAAGCAGCTGTAGGAACAAGAAAAGACAAAGAAACGTTTTCTTTTGACAAAGCAGAATTAGCTGCGGAAAACCCGAAAGTATTGCACATGCCTATGATGTGTCACCACTGTAATCACGCACCTTGTGAAACGGTTTGTCCGGTTGCAGCAACAACACATAGTAATGAAGGATTAAATCAGATGGCTTACAACCGTTGTATTGGTACAAGATATTGTGCGAACAACTGTCCATATAAAGTACGTCGCTTCAACTGGTTTAATTATCCATCTTACAAAAAAATGACAGAAGTCAATCCTGCACAGGACGATTTAGGACGTATGGTTTTAAACCCAGACGTGACGGTTCGTACAAGAGGGGTGATGGAAAAATGTTCATTATGTGTTCAACGCATTCAATCAACGAAATTAGTAGCGAAGAAAGAAGCAAGAGAAATTGTTGACGGTGAATTCGCCACGGCATGTTCTGATTCTTGTCCGACTAACGCGATTACCGTTGGAGATTGGAACGACTTGAAATCAGTGATTCGTACAAAATCTGAAGCAACACGTGCATATCAAGCATTAGAAGAAGTTGGTGTTAAACCAAATGTTTGGTACCAAGTGAAAGTGCGAAATGAGAAGAATGACTTGTTAAGTAAATTACAAGTTGAAGCACATCACGGAGGAAACAAAAAACATCATTAATCAATTTAAATAACTGAAATGCAAAAGGAAGCAGCAATCAGAGAACCCCTCATTTTAGGTCACAAGACCTACCATGATATTACAGAAGATGTTTGTCGTCCAATCGAAGATAAAGCACCTAAAATGTGGTACACATTATTTGGTATTGCTTTAATCATCGGATTGTATGGTGTAGGATGTATTCTATACTTACTAGGGACAGGTATTGGAGTATGGGGATTGAATAAAACCATTGGATGGGCTTGGGATATTACCAACTTCGTTTGGTGGGTAGGTATTGGTCACGCAGGAACCTTGATTTCAGCTGTACTTTTATTATTCCGCCAAAAATGGAGAATGGCGATTAACCGTTCTGCTGAGGCGATGACCATTTTCGCCGTATTTATGGCCGGATTATTTCCATTAATTCACATGGGTCGTTTATGGGTTGGATATTGGGTACTTCCTTTGCCAAATCAATTCGGATCTCTTTGGGTGAATTTTAACTCTCCATTACTTTGGGACGTATTCGCGATCTCTACTTATTTGTCCGTTTCATTAGTATTCTGGTATATTGGTTTAATTCCAGATTTCGCAACAATTCGTGACCGCGCTAAGAAACCACTATCGAAAAAAATGTACTCGATTTTGTCCTTTGGTTGGTCTGGTCGTGCAAAACATTGGAACCGTTTCGAATTAGTATCCCTTGTATTAGCAGGATTGGCAACCCCATTGGTATTCTCGGTTCACTCGATTGTATCCTTTGACTTTGCTACATCGGTAATTCCAGGATGGCATACAACAATCTTCCCTCCGTACTTCGTTGCGGGAGCGGTTTTCTCTGGATTCGCGATGGTACAAACCTTGTTGTTGGTGATGAGAAAAGCAATGGGCTTAGAGGCGTATATCCACACGAAGCACGTGGAGTATATGAACATCGTCATCATGGTAACTGGATCCATTGTAGGTACTGCATACATCACGGAATTGTTTATCTCTTGGTACTCTGGTGTTGAATACGAATCGTATGCCTTCATTAATCGTGCTACTGGTCCTTATTGGTGGGCATATTTTTCCATGATGACATGTAATGTGGTTTCTCCTCAGCTAATGTGGATTCCTAAATTGAGAAGAAGTTTAATGTTTACCTTCTTTATTTCCATTGTTGTAAATATTGGTATGTGGTTCGAACGTTATGTGATTATCGTAACCTCTATCCACAGAGATTATATTCCTGCGGCATGGAGTATGCACTTCCCAAGTCACATCGACATCGGAGTGTATATCGGAACAATCGGATTATTCTTCGTTTTCTTCTTGTTGTTTGCTCGTTTCTTCCCAGTATTAGCTTTGAATGAAGTAAAAACGATCTTGAAAGGATCCGGACAATCTTACAAGGAATCACCAGATTATCACAAACACCATTAATCCCTAGGGTATGTCAGATAAAGTAATTTATGTAATGTATGACGACGACGAGGCATTGAAAGACAGTGCGAAAAAACTCGTTTCAAAAGGCGTCAAAATTTCTGAAGTGTTCTCTCCATTTCCAATTCACGGGATTGACCCGATTATTGGCATTAAGAATACACGTTTAGGAATCATGGCTTTCCTATATGGAATAACTGGTTTGACAGTTGCAACATTAGGAATGCGTTATTTCATGGTCTCAGATTGGCCAATGAATATCGGAGGTAAACCAAATTTTACCTACTTAGACAATATGTTAGCCTTTGTACCGATCAGTTTTGAGTTTACGGTTCTTTGTGCAGCACATGGAATGGCAATCACATATTTATTGAGAAATAAAACCTTGCCTGGAATGCCAGCACAGAACCCAGATCCTCGTACAACAGATGATAAATTTGTGATGGAAATCCGTTTGAATGAAAACCACGGCATTACCGAAGCAGAACTTGATGAAATGTTGAAAGAAACAGGGTTCTTCGAATTAGATAAAAAGGAAATTAATTAAGAAACGAACGTAAGATGAAAAGAAATGTATTTGCAATCATAGGTACGTCTGCGTTAACGTTATCATTATTGATGCTTAATTCATGTAAATCTGATGCGGATAGCCCAGGTTTTGAATACGCACCTGATATGTATCGCACGCCTTCAATAGAACCTTATGTGGATTATGGTGAAGTAAGAGGCCGCATAGATGAATCGAAAAAAGTAAAATTGTCTGCTCGAATTCCGGCAAGAAACACCATTCCATACTATGGAAAAGATACTGCGGAAGTGAAGTTGATGCTTCCTTACTTTAGGAAACCAAATGTGGCATTCAGAGAATCTCACGGATTATATGGCTTTGATGTATCTCTGGCTGATGAATACACATTAGCAGCGGCTGATAAAAGAAACTTATTAGGAATCAATGCCCTAAACGCTGAGAAAGTATTGGCAAATGGCAAAGAATTGTTTACAGCTATGTGTCAACATTGTCATGGTGAAAAAGGTGATGGAAATGGACCAATGGTAATCAGTGGTGCATATGTAGGTGTTCCTAACTATGCGAATTTAGCAAACCTTTCTGATGGTCAAATGTTCTATTCCATTTACTACGGTAAAGGAATGATGGGATCTCATGGTTCAATCCTTTCTAAAAAGGAAATTTGGACATTAGTTCATTATGTTCGTCAGTTCCAGAATAAAGATTATGGGAAATTTGATGCAACAGGAAAGCCAGTAATGTCTGCAGCAGTATCTGATACAACAGCTGTTAAACCTTAAACGATCTCAAGAAATGGAATTTCAAATAACCAAAAAAGCAAAAAACGTAACTTTCGGACTCATGGGAGTTGGATTGTTATTGACCATCGTTGGCGTGTTGATGAACATGAACGATCATCATTTCTTAACTCGATTTCTAGGTAGTGGATTAATCAGTGGATTCTTCTTCTTTGCCCTTGGACTTGGAGCTTTATTCTTCTTGTCACTGCAATACGCAACCGAAACTGGTTGGTATGCTTCCGTTAAAAGAGTGATCGAAGGAGTTGCTGGATTCTTGCCATACGGAATGGGTGTATTAGGATTGGTATTGTTAGTAATAACATTAAACGACGGTGCACACATTTATATTTGGATGGACGCTAAAGTATTGGAGCATGACGAAATCATTGCAAATAAATCCGCGTATTTAAACCCGGTTTTCTTTTGGATACGAACATTGGTTTATTTTGCTACGTACATGATCTTTCTTCGAGGATTTCAAAAAAGATCAGCTGAAGAAGATCGCATTGGTGGAACAGATTTACATTTCCAGAATTACAAAAAAGGAGCGATGTTCCTTGTATTCTTTGCGGTGTTTAGTTCAACATCCTCTTGGGATTGGTTAATGTCAATTGATGTACACTGGTTCTCTACACTTTACGGATGGTATACCTTTGCGGGGATGTGGTGTTCTACCATGGTTGTCCTCGTTCTAACAACACTTTACTTAAAGAAATTGGGTTATTTGCAAAAAGTGAATGATTCTCACATTCATGATTTAGGTAAATGGACATTCGCTACTTCGTTCTTGTGGTCATATCTTTGGTTCTCTCAATTTATGTTGATCTGGTATGCAAACATTGGTGAAGAAGTAGCTTACTACATGACACGTATTGCAAACTTCAAGGTGTTATATTTCTCCATGTTCATTATCAATTTTGCATTTCCAATGTTGATTTTAATGTCAAGAGACGCGAAAAGAAATGCAGGAATATTGACATTTGTTGGAATGGTGATACTAACCGGACACTGGTTAGATGTATACATCATGGTTTCAGCTGGAACGCTGGGAGCAAACGCAAGCATCGGAGCATTAGAAATTGGAATGGCTTTGTTAATGTTGGGTTTCTTTGCCTTTACGGTTTTGAAAAACTTAACAAAATCGCCTTTAACCCCAATTAACCATCCTTTCTTGGATGAAAGTATTCACCACGAAATTTAATTTATACAATCGTTAAAGTATCATGGAAAATAAATTAATCATATTAATCGTCATCATTCTCGGGGCTATCGCCCTTGCTCAATTGGTTCGTGTTTACGAAATTTCAGCAAAATTGAGAAAGACTCAGGAACATGAAATTAGCAACAGAGACAACAACCTCAACGCGAAATTAATGTTAGGTTTTATTATCGCTCTTTTTATTGGGTTTATCTACTTGATGTTAGAATACGGGTGGACAGGTAGAGGAGTTGCTGCATCAGTTGAAGGAAAAGAAACAGATTGGTTATTGAATTTGAATTTTGTACTCGTTATTATCATTTTCTTTTTTACCAACTTCTTGTTATTCTTCTTTACTTACAAGTACGTAAGAAAACCGGGTGTAAAAGCATTCTATTATCCGCATAACAATAAGTTAGAAATGATTTGGACTGTTGTTCCGGCTATCGTTTTGGCAGTAATCATTATTTTAGGTCTGCAAACTTGGAATGATTTAGTCGCGCCAACAGGCAAAGAAGCTATCCGTATAGAGTTGTTCTCTAAACAATTTGATTGGACTGCTCGTTACGCTGGTGAAGACAACACCTTGGGTAAATTTGATTACAAGTTGACAACCGATAATAACGAATTGGCTTTGTTGACAACTAACACCATTGATTCGGCCATCAGCAATATGATGAATGGAGCAAATGGAATTAGTCGTATTCAAAAATTGCTGAATAACAGAGATACCATCTTTAATGATTCAACATCGAATGCCCTTCGTGCTGATTTATCTAGAAAAGAAAGATTGTATCGTTTGCTTGCTCAAATGAAAGCTAATCACGATAAGAAGCTAGATGCTTCCGCATGGGATGATATCATTCAAAAAGATACGCTAGTACTTTGTAAAGGACAAGTGTATGAAATCTCTTTGAGAGCAAAAGATGTTATTCACTCGGCATTCTTCTTACACATGCGCGCTCAGATGAACGCTGTACCAGGTATGCCAACTCGCTTGAAATTCACACCATCTATGACTACAGAGGAAATGCGAATTTCAAAAAACAATCCTGCATTTAATTACACCTTGATGTGTAACAAAATTTGCGGTGGCGCCCACTATAAAATGAAAATGATTGTTGTAGTGAAGGAAAAAGCAGCTTACAACGCTTGGATGGCAACTAAGAAAAAAGAAACGTTCAAAGATAAATATTTCCCCGCTCCAGCAGCTCCAGTAGCGGCAGCGGTTTTGGACACAACAATGACTAATTAAGATTCGTATAATATTTTAAATAAACTAAAATGGCTTCAGTAGCACACGAAGGACACGGACATGATCACCATGGTGAGCATCATCATCATGAAGAGAACTTTATCTCAAAATACATCTTCTCTCAGGATCACAAAATGATTGGTAAGCAGTTCTTAATGACTGCGGTATTTATGGGTGTGGTAGCAATGATCTTGTCTATCCTATTCCGCATTCAATTGGCTTGGCCAGGTGAGAGCTCTGATTTCTTGACATTTTTCTTAGGTGAAAAATGGGCGCCAAACGGCGTATTGAAAGAAGATATGTATTTGGGATTAGTGACCATTCACGGTACCATCATGGTATTCTTCCTTCTAACAGGTGGACTATCAGGAACCTTTTCGAACATGTTGATTCCACTGCAATTAGGAGCACGAGATATGGCATCGGGATTCTTGAACATGTTATCATACTGGTTCTTCTTCATTTCTTCCATTCTGATGTTGGTATCTTTATTTGTTGAGTCAGGACCAGCAATGGCCGGATGGACCATCTATCCGCCGCTTTCTGCTTTGCCTCAGGCAATTTCTGGTTCTGGATTAGGGATGACCTTATGGTTGTTCTCGATGACTATCTTCATTGCCTCTTCTTTGATTGGTTCATTGAACTACATCGTTACCGTAATTAACTTACGTACGCAAGGGATGAATATGACAAGAATGCCGTTAACTATTTGGGCGTTCTTTGTAACAGCAATACTAGGTGTATTATCCTTCCCGGTTTTACTTTCAGCAGCATTATTGTTGGTGATGGATAGATTGGCTGGAACATCCTTCTATTTATCAGACATCATCGTTGGAGGTGAAATGTTGGCAAATCATGGTGGTTCACCTTTGTTATACCAACACTTATTCTGGTTCCTAGGTCACCCTGAAGTATACATCGTATTATTGCCCGCATTAGGACTGTCCTCTGAAATCATTGCAACTAACTCACGTAAGCCAATCTTTGGTTATAAGGCGATGATTGGATCCATTTTAGCTATTGGATTCTTATCTTTCATTGTATGGGGCCACCACATGTTCGTCACAGGAATGAATCCCTTCTTAGGAAGCGTATTCGTATTTACCACCTTGTTGATTGCCATTCCTTCTGCTGTAAAAGTATTTAATTACTTGACAACGCTTTGGAAAGGATCATTGGTGTTAACACCGGCAATGTTATTTGCGATTGGTTTGGTTTCAACATTCATCACAGGTGGGGTTACAGGAATCATCCTTGCGGATTCAGCCTTGGATATCGCGTTACACGATACGTATTTTGTTGTAGCTCACTTCCATATTGTAATGGGAATGTCTGCCGTATTTGGAATGTTTGGTGGAGTATATCATTGGTTCCCTAAAATGTTTGGTAAAATGATGAATACGCGTTTAGGTTATGCCCATTTCTGGATCACACTTATTGGAGCGTATGGTGTATTCTTCCCAATGCACTTTGTTGGATTAGCTGGAGCGCCAAGACGTTATTATGATTATTCAGTATTTGCGGAGACAGATACTGCGTCAGCGGATATGATGTTGGACCTAAATGTTGTCATTACTATTTTCGCAATTTTTGCTGCACTTGGACAAATCCTGTTCTTATTCAATTTCTTCTATAGTATTTTCAGAGGTCCAAAAGCACCGATGAATCCTTGGAATTCAAATACATTAGAGTGGACAACTCCTGTGGAACACATGCATGGTAACTGGCCTGGAGCCTTGCCAGTAGTTCACAGATGGCCTTATGATTACTCGAAGCCAGGGTCTGAAACGGACTTTATTCCTCAGGATATTCCACTAGCCGAAGGCGAAGAAGAACATTAATACATAAAAAAGTCCCGACATTATCGTCGGGACTTTTTTATGCGATGAACTTTCTAGTGTATTTCTTTCTCTATGGCAACTAGTTCGTCATAAAAGGAAGTCCCGAATGCACGTATTAATGGTTCTTTCAAGAATTTAAATACGGGCACATCTAATTTTTCACCACAAGCACAAGCAGGTTTACAAATATGCCACTCTTCATAATTCAAGGCAGTAATGTGGTTAAACTGCTTTACGCGAATGGGGTATAAGTGACATGAAATCGGCTTTTTAAAATCTATTTCTTTCTCTAAATACGCTTTTTCTATGGCGCATTTCGTGATTCCTGACTCGTCAAAATAAACAAAGGAACATTCTTTCCCGTTAACGAGTGTCGTCGCTGGATGACCTTCGCCATCCAAGTAGTATATTCCCTTTTCTGTAACATTAGCGATTCCTTCTGGCCGCATATGCTTAGAAATTTTTTCATAGTGTTCCTCGATGATGTCAACTTCCTCTAAAGTCAAAGGCGCACCGCCATCACCTTCCACGCAACAAGCGCCTTTACAGGCGTTTAAGTCACACACGAATTTCCGTTCGAATAACTCAGTGGTGATGATTTTATTTTCTATTTCTATCAGCATACATCAAAGATAAGTCCATTTGATTTTGTAAATCCATATAAAGCACGTATATTTGTACCACATTTATGAACGAATGCAGTGAGAGGGGACGAAAGTCCCCTCTTTTATTACAACAAATGTTAGAAAAAAAACTCATATTAGAATTAATCGACGAGCGCATTGCCGAACTGGACAATGGCCTATACGTCGTAGAATTGACCATCTCATCAAGCAATGTGATCAACGTTGAATTGGACAAAATCAAAGGTGGAGTATCGGTAAACGATTGTGTTTCTGTCTCTAGAAACATTGAACACAACCTAGATCGAGAAAAACAAGACTTTGAATTGCACGTTTCCTCAGCTGGACTTGACAAACCGATTAGACATATTAACCAGTATTCAAAAAACATTGGACGTAGTTTCAAGGTAGTGATGAATAGTGGATTGAAGTATGAAGGTGAGCTCATGAAAGTAACTGATACGAGCATCGTTGTGAAACAAATTTCTATGCAAAGTTCAGAGGAGAAAAAAAGGAAAATACAAGTGGAAGAAATACTAGAGCTTCCCTTAACTGAAATAAAAGAGTCTAAAATTGTAATATCTTTTAAATAAACGCTATGAATAGTACGGAACTAGTTGACTCGTTCTCGGAGTTTAAGGAATTAAAAAACATTGATAAACAAACAATGCAACATGTCTTGGAGGATGTTTTCCGAGCGATGTTCAAGAAAAAGTTTAATACAGATGAACACATTGACATTATCGTAAATATCGATAAAGGAGATGTTCAGATTTTCTTGAATAAAGAAATTGTTGATGATGGTGAGGTGGAAGACCCAAATACAGAAATTGCTTATTCTGATGCGATTAAAATTGAGCCAGATTTTGAAATTGGAGAGGAAGTTACCGAAGAATTTAAGTTTGTTGATTTCGGACGTCGCAATGTCTTGTCTTTGCGTCAAAATTTAATTTCACGCATTTTAGAACTTGAAAAAGATCACCTATATAAGAAATACAAAGAACGTATCGGAGAAATTGTTACGGGTGAAGTTTACCAAGTTTGGAAAAAAGAAATTCTTGTCATGGATGATGACAATAACGAATTGATTCTTCCGAAATCCGAACAAATCCCATCAGACTTCTTTAAAAAAGGAGAATCAGTAAGGGCTGTAGTTGCGAAAGTAGATATGAGAAACAGCACACCTGTGATCATTCTTTCCCGAACGGCTCCAGAATTCTTAGAGCGTTTGTTCGAATTAGAGGTTCCAGAAGTATTTGACGGATTAATTACCATCAAGAAAATTGTTCGTGAGCCAGGAGAACGTGCTAAAGTAGCCGTTGAGTCTTACGATGACCGTATTGACCCAGTTGGAGCTTGTGTGGGAATGAAAGGTTCTCGTATTCATGGAATTGTTCGTGAATTAAGAAATGAAAACATCGATGTCATCAATTATACAACGAATAATCAGTTGTTGATTCAAAGAGCTTTGTCTCCGGCGAAAGTGACTTCAATGGAAATATTAGAAGAAGAAAAAAGAGTAAAAGTATACTTGAAACCAGACCAAGTGTCATTAGCTATCGGTAAAGGTGGTAACAATATTAAATTGGCTGGAAAATTAAGCGGATACGAAATTGATGTATACCGTGACGGAGAAGTAGATGTAGAGGATGTAGATTTAGAGGAATTCGCTGATGAAATCGATAGCTGGATTATCGACGAATTAAAAGCAATTGGCTGTGATACAGCAAAATCTGTTTTGGAAATTGGCGTTGATGATTTAGTGTCGCGTACGGATCTTGAAAAAGAAACGATAGAGGAAGTATTCCGAATTTTACAAGCGGAATTTGAATAAATTTAACTCCACTTACAGAAGCGTAAAAGGATAAATATGGCGGGAAAACCGATTCGATTAGGAAAAGCAGCAGGAGAGCTCAATGTTGGATTACCAACCTTGGTAGAGTTCTTAGAGTCTAAAGGAATTAAAATTGATTCCAATCCAAACACGCGTTTGGAGCAGGAGCATTTTGAACTTTTGCGTCACGAATATGCAGCTGATCAATCTATGAAAGAGCAGTCAAAAGCCACCTCTCGTAGAGAAAAACATGAGTCTGTCACTTTAAGCGACAAACCTGCGGATGCGCCAAAAATGCAAGAATCATCTGAAGATGAGGATGAGGGAGATGCAATTAACTTGGATGAAATTAAACGCCAAGTTTATGCAACGGAAAAACCCGTAGCTGCTGTACCTGAGCAAGCAAAAGAACCGGAACCATCCGAAAAACCTAAAGAAATTGATCATACACCGGAGATAACACCTGTCGAAAGTAATCACGTAAATGTGATTGGAAAAATTGATCTTTCTGCCATCAATCAACGTACACGCCCAGACAAGAAAAAAGATGAGCCTGTAACAAAAGCAAAAACAACACCTACGCCTGCGCCAACTCCTGCACCTAAAGCAGAGGAAAAACCAAAAGCTCCGGTTGTTGCTCCCAAAGCAGAGGAAAAACCGACGGCTGCACCACTTATTGAAACCATTCGTTTTGAACGCCAAGTTCTTAGCGGTCCTACAGTTTTAGGTAAAATTGAATTACCGGTCGAAAGACCAAGAAATCCAGTTGCTTCTTCAAATGATGATGCGAAAAGAAAACGCAAACGCATTAAGAAAGTAGAAACTCCAGCACCAAGTACAACTCCAGGAAATACACGTCCTAACACGGGTAATAATCCAGCTAATAAAGGTCCAAGAGTCGATAAGCCGGAAATTTCTGCAACCGATATTCAAAAAGAAATTAAAGATACCTTAGCGAGACTTTCAAACCAAGGTGGAAAATCAAAAGCGTCGAAAAATAGACGTATAAAAAGAGATAGTTTCCAACAACGCCGCCAAGAAGAAATGGCTGCTGCTGAATTGGAAGACAAAATCTTGAAATTAACGGAGTTCGTAACGGTATCTGAATTGGCTTCCATGATGAGCGTGCAACCAACACAGGTTATTTCTGTGTGTATGTCCTTGGGAATCTTCGCTTCCATTAACCAACGCTTAGATGCAGAAACAATCCACATTGTTGCGGATGAGTTTGGATTTGAAACGGAATTCGTGAGTGCGGAAGTACAAGATGCAATCCAAACGGTTGAGGATAAACCTGAAGACCTAATTAGCCGTCCACCAATTATTACGGTAATGGGACACGTTGACCACGGTAAAACGTCCCTTCTTGATAGAATTCGTAATGCGAATGTAACAGAAGGTGAAGCAGGTGGAATCACTCAGCACATTGGTGCGTATTCAGTTACCTTGAAAGATGGTCGAAAAATGACCTTCTTGGATACACCAGGTCACGAGGCATTTACTGCCATGCGTGCTCGTGGTGCTCAAGTAACGGATGTTGCCATTATTATCGTGGCAGCGGATGATGATGTCATGCCGCAAACAAAAGAGGCCATTTCGCATGCGCAAGCAGCAAATGTACCAATGATTTTTGCGATCAATAAAATCGATAAGCCAGGAGCAAATCCAGACCGAATCAGAGAACAACTTTCAGCAATGAATATCTTGGTTGAGGACTGGGGCGGTAAATACCAAGTGCAAGAAATTTCTGCAAGACAGAATTTAAATATTGATAAGTTATTGGAAAAAGTACTTTTAGAAGCTGAGTTATTAGAGCTAAAAGCAAATCCAAATAAAAATGCTGTTGGAACTGTAATTGAATCTTCTTTAGATAAAGGGAAAGGTTACGTGACTAACATGCTTGTTGAATCAGGAACTATGCGCGTAGGTGATGTGGTGCTTGTTGGACGTTACTTCGGTAAAGTTCGTGCCATGCATGACGAACAAGGTGTAGCGTTGAAAGAAGCAGGACCTGCTTGTCCAGTATCGGTTCTAGGAATCGGTGGTGCGCCAAGTGCC
>CAIOSO010000145.1 GCA_903860985.1 uncultured Flavobacteriales bacterium | reverse complement strand
CCGTAATCATACGTTGGATTCTCCATGTAACCAGTTTCCATGATTGTTTTTTCAGAAGCTGCTGTTAATTCCAAGGAACGGTTTCCGTTTCCGTATCCATCCAAACGCGTAATCAATGGAGAAGAACCGTAAGAAATCATTTGTGCTGTTCCGTCTGCTTCTGGCATTGGGTTGTGTGGGACAGCAGAAACAGGACTTATGGCAGTTCCATCGTAACTGATACGCGAAGAAATATAAGGGATTTTTTGTCCGTCCAATAGCATTGGGTCATTTGGATTATATTCTTTAAATTGATTGTATGCATAAGCCACCGCCACATAATAATAGGTTTTGTGATTCACCAATTTTCGTTCACCCTGAGCAAATGCATCCTCTTTAATTTGGAAGCTGTGTTGAATACCAACATTGCCACCCTTAACTTTTTCAACTGGAACAGAGAAACCTAACGCTTCATCGTAAACAAAGTTGATAATTCGAGCAATGCTATTCTTTTTATCACATTGTGCTACCAAACGTGCTTTGTCCGGATCTGCGATATCAGCAATAGATACATCTTCGGATTTCAATTGAAAAATTTGGTATCCTTCAAAACGGTAGTATCTGTCAACAGTTGGATCAGGAATATTCACTTCATCCATTTCCTCGTACTTTTCTTGATAGTTATTAGAAGATGATGGGTTTTCTAACATTAAAATCAATTCATTCTCCAACTCTTGGATTGTCAATTTAGGTGAGTCTGGTGGGGATAAGATTTTAAAACACGCATCAAATAATGCTTGAGCTTTCGTGTCGGCGCGTTTCATCGCTTCAACAGACGCCATCAATCCACCTTCACTACTTCTTCCGAAAACGATACCAACGGTAATGTTATTTGTTGCTCCTGGACGTAAAGTAAAGGGTCCAGCAGATTGAACAAATCGTCTATCCCCTGGAGGATTATTATTTGTTGACTCATCCCAACCTCCTGGGTACTGACCTGTCATATCAAGCCCACCTGTAGACCAAGATAATGGATCTGAAGTTCCGGGGAACATATAATCACTTAAAACTGTTCCTTGCGTACCGGCTCCACCATAATACATCTCTGCACCATTTGCCCATTTTCCTTCCATGAAACGGTAGTATTCCGCTGCTGGTCCTGGATCATTATACGGGTAAGCCGAATTAGATGTGTAATACGTGAATCGACGCATCCCAAAACGCTCATTATCAATGATTCCATCAGAATAACCGATTCCAATTCCTTTATAAACAATTCCACCATTCGCTAACGCATCCACAACTGTAGGGACTATTTCCGATTGAGATACTTCATCAAAATAAGGTCCAGGGTTATCGATTCCATCCGCATCTTGATAAGGGCCTTCGAAGAAGTCACATCCAATTGCCGGAGGATTCTCACCGTATCCTAATTTACCGCCGTCGCTTTGATCATTTAAATCACCATTATACATGTAGCCTAATCCACGAGAGACGTCACATCCAGCGTAGTCATCGGCATAGTTTCCAACATCCGCATCTAAATACTGTGCAAAATACGTATTGAAAAGTGTTTGCGTTCCGCGGTTAATTAATTCATAGTTGTAGAATGTCATTCGGTTTACCTCATCATTGGTTGCAAATGAGAACGCTTGCGCACGGATTTCCATTCCGATTGGATCTCCACTTGTTTCGGTGTGGATGTTTCCTTTATCGTTAAATACCCACCAATGTGTTTCATCACCATAAAGTGATACACGACGATCGATTCCACATTCGATATCATCACGACCTAAGATATCATCATACCAAGGATGATCACCATTATCTGGATTATAAGATCCATCGCCATCTCTGTCATAGAACGGTGCTAACCAATAATCTTGCCCTCTAGATACATCACCATGCGCTGGCCAACCGTAAATTCTGTTTAATTCGTCGTTAGTCAAGGCTTGAACATCATTACATCCTTCCGTAACAATTCCTTGAGAACATTCCCACCAGATATTGAAACGAATAACCTCTGCTTTACGAATGGTGTAAAACTTATCATACGCAATACACTGGTCTGGATCAATATTTGCTTCACCAAAATCTCGAACTACACCAGCTCCGAGAGGGTGTCCTGGATTAAAGTCACCTGTTCCTGGGGTTGCTGTTAAAGGGCCAGGCCAAAAGTCATTCCCGGATCTGTAACGTAAAGCAGCCAATTTCAACTGACCATTTACATCCGTTCCACCCATCCATAATGCACCAGCGAAGATAGCATAACGCTTACTTCCTTTAGGTACTTCGTAAGCTGCAACGCCTGCAGCACGATTTTGGAACATACTTCCGCCTTGTTCAATTAACGCTTTTACGTCATTAAACTCCATGTATAATTTGGCTGTTGCAGGACTACAATTCGCTCCTTTTGGTTTAGGGTTCGGCTTATCCATTTTGTCGTTAGGGCCTAAATAAGCAAGTGCATTAAACACAAATGTTAGCCCAAAAAACGTTGCAAATAATTGCTTTTTCATATCTCTACGTTTATTGCTTTCTTAAAAATCAAATTTCACTCCTAAACGAATGGTTCTTGGAGAACTAATATTAAATGGATTTTGAATCTTCATCATGTAGTAATCACGGAAAGATTGCTCATCTGTTTGGTTTTGGATCGATGTTTGACTAGAAGCTGCTGCTAAGTATCCATCATCATTCCAGTTTCCTGTAGCGCGGTAAACATTCAATTTATTGAATTGATTAAACATGTTTGTAACACGGACATAGATGTTTAAGAATGCTACTTTTTTCTTATTGTCTTTATTACCATATTGCAAGTTAATTGTTTTATCCAACTGCATATCCAAACGGTAAGACCAAGGCAAACGAGAACCATTAAGCGTTCCATTGATACCAGCATTTAGGTTACCAATGCCCTCATCTGTAATGAACGTTTGAGAAGAATAAGGATTTCCTGAGTAAAAGTTAGAAAAAATGTTCAAGCCTGTATTTTCTAAGATTTTGGATTTTCCAATCATAGGTCCATTGTAATCTTTTCCTTCACCATAACGGTAGTCAAAAGTTACAGCAAAAGCGTGTCGTTGATCATAACTGTAAGGGAAAATATTTCTCAAGTTAGGAAGTCCAGCATTCACAAGCGCCCCCATTGAAGTCGCATCTGAACCTGTTCCATCTGCAAATTGCAAGGTGTAGTTTGCCGTCATGCGAATGTTTCCTGTTTGTCTTAAATCGTAAGCTATTGTCATACCTTTTACTGTTCCAAAATCTCTATTTCCGTAAGTTTTGTAAGTTGCTGGATAAGCTTGGAATATATTCACCAACTGCACATTATTACGCTGCTCTCGGTAGAACGCAGAAATCTTAACCGAGGAGGTGCGTGTTAATACTTGTTGGAATCCTAATTCGTAATCCACTGTTTTCTCAGGTTTCAAATTCGAGTTACTGATAACAGCATTTCTTGATTGGATGTATTGATATTCGTATGGATCAAAACGGTATCCTGAAGTTGGACGTTTCGTTAAGATATCGTAATGTGCAAAGAATGAAGCCTCTTCTGAAATAGGGAAAGAGAATGCAACACGTGGCATGATGTTTACTTGCGCTTTGTAATCTGTAAAGGCATCTGCTGTAGGTTTTTCCAAAGATGGGTCTTGTAACCAAGGGGCGATTCCGTTTGGTCCCTCAACTAGTTTTGGGTCTTCAATTGGCGTTCCTGCAGCATTAAACCATGTCATTCCTGTTCTAAATCCTTTAATTTCTGTTGGATTCTGGACATCATTGACATAAACGATGTTATCATCCGCCATTCCATTTGGCAAATTAACCCAGGCATATTGGTTTGGGTCACTTTCTTTCAATGCACGAACCTCTTTCACTGTTTTTGCATTGTAGAATAAATATTGATCTTTCAATACTGGTTGATTGGCATCAAATACATCCACACGAACTCCGACATTAAATACGATGTCGTTAAATGCAAATTTATCCATGAGATAACCTGCTATATAGGTTGGTTGGAACGCACCTACAAATCTTTTGTAATTATGATTTTCATCATATTCATTAAAGTATTTATTGATGTCCGTACTCCCTTTTACTTTTTTACCAGTATGGTCAAAACCGTAATAAGACACATATGAATTTCCACTGTTCAATAATTCATCTGGAGAAAACATGTCGAATTGGAAAAGATTTGGATCATATTTGTCAATATCAATAAAATCATCCCCTGCCGTATTTAGTCCCAGTTTGTTTCTCAAGTTGTAATCAAAGAATGATTGATTATCGTTATTAAGTTGACCACCAAATTCACCTGTCCCACTTGTGTGTGCATACCCGGAATTTAAACGATCGTAGGTAATTGCTTTAAATGAGCCTGAATCTGATACAACTCCACTATTCATATCTAATTCCTTGATATGGAAATTCGTCAATTGTCGAGCAATTGACCAAATTCCAGTTGGTCCAAAATCACCACTTGACCAACCGCGGTCAACACGTTGCTCGTATTCAAATCCTAGAGAGATACTATGGTCTCCTATCACCACTGAACCTGCCCCAGTTACACGGAATTGATCATTTTCAAATCTTCCAAAACCATTGTAAGGTGCCCCAATGTTGCTCCATATTCCATAAACGCTCTGAGGTGCATCACCATTACGAAGCGCATTTCCTTGGTTGATTTGAGTTAAATTCTCGTAATGACCAAAAGGAGACCCTTCATATATGTTATAATATTGCGTAGTGATTGACGCTAACGCAGCATTGGTTGTGGATGGAGTAAAATCAACTTGGACATCCTTAAATCCATCATGGACGTACATTTGAGTGGCATCATTGAACGTGTAAGAAGGTCTGCGCGTCGTCACGAACTTTCCAACGTATCCATAATTAAACAAATTAAATTGATGTTTAGGATCGTAAGATTCGCTGAATGATTTTGAGTAATCCACCATCAAATTATAAAGTGCGGATTTAATTTTAGAACTGCTTCCTTCACGCTCATTGTTGAAACGTTGCGTTAAACGTCCAAAAAAGCGATAATCATAAGACTTGCTAAAACCGAAATTGCTGAAGTTTAAAAGTGAACCTCCGTATGAATAGCTATTTCCCGTACTGTAATTCATGGAAGCTCCAAATTGAAGATTCACAGAAGGCCCCGTGTTCACATCAATTTTGGCCTGTCCTGAATACACAGTGTTTCTAGCATTCATTCTCCAAGCTACTTTTTCAAAGTCACTTTCACGAAGGAATAATGCATTGTGAAAGGTTCCAAAACCTGTGGAATTTGGTCGCAATGGGTTTGCTAATAATTCATCTCTTACATCTTTTTTAATGCGGTAACCACCACCAGCAAGTGGACGGCTATCCAATTGATCTGTTAAGTTAGCAGATACTAAGAAGCCTAATTTAGGTTTTGTTTTCTTTCCTGTTGAATCGCGTTGCATCCAAAGTGGACCAGACAACATTCCTTCAACGAGATTGTATCCAAACTTATCTAAACCAAAAACTTTTCCGTCGTATCCATCTGGATCCGCTCCTTTGAAATAAATTCCAGAAGAAACACCTTCAATCGAGCCAAAATAAACTGCCGACGGACCACGTGTTGTGATCGAGATGATTCCACCCGTAACATCACCATAGTTGGCAGGCACACCACCAGTAATGACAGAAACTTCTTCAAGTGCAGATTTTGGGATATTCGCTGAACCACGAACTTTGATCCCATCAATATAATAATATGTACCATCAGATCGAGATCCACGTACTGAAATTGCTCCTGAACCTTCGTTGGAGTTAACACCACCAACAGAACGTGCGACACCTTCAGCTGAACGAACTGGCATGCGACTTATGTCTTCACGCGTTACTGTAGCACCTGAGGCACCTCCATTTTTATCAATGAGTGGAACTTTGTAGACGATTACTTTTACTTCTTGCTCATCCTTTACTTTTTTCGCAAGGGTTAAGTTATCAAGAAAGGTAATACGATCTGGTGAAATAGAAACGCCTGTCATGACTGACATGTTATAACCAGAAATTGCATTGGAAAAATGCAAATCATAGGATCCTGGAGGGATACCATTGATCTGGAATTTCCCTTGAGCGTCTGTAGTTGCGCCACTTTTAATTTGATCACCTTGTTTCAATAGGACCTTCGCAAGCTCGATTGGCTGCCCTGAGGATTCATCCTTAACCGTCCCTTTCAAGGTACCTAGACCTGATTGAGAAAATGCATAAGTGCCTGAAAACAGAACACTTATTAACAATAACTTTAGTTTACCCACCATATGAATGCGTATAAATTTTACTATATCTCGTTTTTTAAAGATTGTAAATATAGAAAATTCCATATTGATTTCCTTGCTATTTTGAAAAAATATATGTGAAAATTAATATGCAACTTTGTAAGGCTCAAATGAACAAACTGTTAATTAATTGCTAAATGTCCGAATCATTTCAAAGAATTTATTTGTCAGACTCCACTAGTTCGGTTGCCATTGAATCAAAAAAACAAATTAGTACCTATGCTCAAGTGGCACTTTTTCCGGAGGAAAAGGAACAACTCTGTGCCTTGAAAAACGAATTTAGAAAGATAGAATTTTTAGGTATAAGAAGCCTTCGAAACAAACTTTCGATCCTTGAGCCGATCAATTACACGGTAAACAGAAAGCCTTATCTCGATGGGAACCAGCACATGTTCATATCGATTAGTCACTCCAAAAAATATTGTGCCCTTGGAGCTAGTTTAAGCCATATTGGGATCGATATGGAAGAGGTCAGTCCGAGAATTGAGCGAATTTCAGAACGATTTGTTCACCAAGATGAAGTAAAATTTATCGGCACTGATCACCTGTTAGATTTGACGAAATTATGGACCATGAAAGAAGCCATGTTCAAATTAAATGACCGCTCAGGAATTGAATTCAAAACGGAATTAATCATTGAAGAACAAACGGGGGATATTTATTTTGGCAAAATGTTGACAGAGAAAAATTGGAGAAAGGTGAAATTGGAATGTTTTCAACTCAATGAGCTCGTCATTAGCGTGGGTAGTTTCACCTAACGAAGCTCCTAAAAACTTGCTTTTAAACTTAAGTCTAGTCCTTTCACTGAATGGGTCAAAGCACCTATTGAGATGAACTGAACTCCAGTCTCGGCATATGGCCTAATATTATCGATGTTTATTCCGCCGGAAGCTTCTGTTTCATACGTATTAGGGATAAGAGACAGTGCATCTTTCAGTCTTTCCGGGGAAAAATTATCTAGCATGATTCTGTCTACTCCGCCTATTTCAAGTACTTGTTTTAATTCTGAAAGTGATCGAACTTCAATTTCGATTTTTAATGAGCGACCAGATTCCTTCAAATACGCATGCGTTTTCTCAATGGCATTTTTTATGCCGCCTGCATAATCGATGTGATTATCCTTCAACATAATCATATCGTACAATCCAAAGCGGTGATTTTCTCCACCGCCAATTTTAACAGCCAATTTTTCTAGAAAACGAATCCCGGGAGTGGTTTTTCTGGTGTCTAAAATAGTGGTTTTGCATCCCTCAATTGCTCGCATCACGCGGGAGGTTTGTGTTGCAATTCCACTCATGCGTTGTAGGCAATTTAAAACGAGTCGTTCAGAAGTCAAAATGGACTGTGAAGAGCCCTGAACTTCATAGGCGATATCGCCAATTGCTATTGCATCACCGTCTTTTTTAAAAAAGGTGAGTTGTAAGGATGGATCTACTATTTTATAAATTCTTTTTGCGACTTCAAGTCCTGCGATAATGCCTGATTCTTTTACAAGTAACCTTGCTTTACCCTGCGCATCAGGGGGAATACATGCAAGTGTTGAGTGATCTCCGTCACCAATATCTTCTTGCAAAGATTTTCGAATGAATTCATCTAACATGGAACAAAGATAACATAGCTCGTGTTCTTCTGAAACATTGTGATTAATTTTATCGAATGAATGCGCATCATTCCCCACTTGTTTTAGAAAAAATTAAGGTCCTGCCGACCGACGCAGGTGTTTATCAATTCTTCGATAAAAAAGGGGTGGTCATTTATGTTGGAAAAGCAAAGAATCTCAACAAACGAGTTCACTCCTATTTCAAGTCCAATATTACAGATGGAAAAACGCGGGCATTGGTCAAGAACATTGAGGATATTAAATTCACAGTGGTTGTGTCTGAGTTGGACGCACTTCTTTTGGAGAATAACTTAATTAAATCGTACCATCCACGTTACAATATTTTATTGAAGGATGATAAAACCTATCCATGGATTGTCGTTAAAAACGAAGCATTTCCACGTGTTTTTAGCACCAGGCGAAAATTCAAAGATGGATCAAAATATTTCGGTCCATATCCGAACGGAAGGGTCATGCAAACCTTGCTTCAATTAATCCGGGAATTGTTCACCCTACGAACGTGTGCATTGGATTTAGCTGAAGAAAAAATTAAGCAAGAAAAATACAAGGTTTGTTTAGAGTATCACATTGGAAAATGCAAAGGTCCGTGCGTTGGAAATCAATCTAAGGAAAACTATGACGACATGGTTCATTCCATTGAATTATTATTAAGAGGGAAAACCTTTGCGCTGTGTGTCTCCTTAAAAAAACACATGCATGACTTAGCGGAAAAATATGACTTTGAAGGTGCTCAAAAAGTAAAGGAAATCCTTGAACAAATTGAAAAATATCAGTCAAAATCAATGATTGTTTCTCATACCTTAAATGAAGTGGATGTTCTGACATATGAATGGAATGAGGAGCATTTATTTTTTAATTACATGGTCATTCGCGAAGGAGCGATTGTTCATACCTACACTTCCCATTTAGAATTAAAACTTTCGGAAAACATCGCTTATGTCTTCACGTATGTGTTGCCTCAATTAAGGTTGAAGTTTGAGAGTTCCTCTAAGGAAGTACTTGTTTTTGACAAAGTTGAATCCGTTTTTCCGGACTTCCATTTTCATTGTCCACAAATTGGCGAGAAGAAAAAGTTAGTTGAGCTTTCCCTGCATAATGTGAAGCATTATCGTCTGCAATTGAAAAAAAGAGAAATGAACAAGGTATCGGATCATGGTGGACTTGATGCATTGCTTGAATTGCAACAAGCACTCGCCTTAACGTCCATGCCTAATCATATTGAATGTTTCGATAATTCCAATTTACAAGGAACAAATGCCGTTTCTTCTTGTGTTGTTTTCAAAAAAGGCGTTCCAAGCAAAAATGATTACCGTCATTTCAATGTGAAAACCGTTGTTGGTCCAGATGACTTCAGTACGATGAAGGAGGTTGTTTTTAGACGATACAGGCGTTTATTAGACGAAGGGGCTACATTGCCCGAGTTGATCATCATTGACGGCGGTAAAGGACAGTTAAGCGCCGCGATGGAATCCATAGTGGAACTCGGTATTTCGGATCAAGTCAGCGTTTTTGGACTAGCGAAACGCATGGAGGAGTTATTTCGTCCAAATCATTCGAAATCCATTGTTTTAGATCGTCGTTCAAAAGGATTGAAATTGGTTCAGCATTTGAGAGATGAAGCCCATCGATTTGGCATCACGCATCACCGCAACAAACGCAGTAAAAACTCGTTCAACACGGAGCTATCCGAGATCAAAGGAATTGGAGAAAAAACATGGACCTTTTTGCTTCAGGAATACAAATCCGTAGAGCAAATCAAAAATCTTTCCCAAGAAGAAATGGCAAAAAAAATAGGAAAAGCGAAAGCGCTTCTCCTATTTAATTATTTTCAATAAAGTTAATTTACTTTACAATAAACGGCAAGGTTTTTTGTCCATTAGAACTTTGTATCAGCAATTGATACATTCCAGCTGCTAGTTCTTGAGTATTCAACATCGCTAAATTTTTTCCGCCTTTTGCTTTGATCAAATGTTTTTGAACGGATTTCCCGGATAGATCCACAATGGAAATCGTTAAATCGTCTGCGCTTGGCAGATTGAATGAGACATTCAATTCATCGTCCGCTGGATTAGGGTACATTTCTAGATTTGAGATAAAGACTTGCTCGGTAAGTCCTGTTACGATTTCATTGGACGGACTGCCATCATATAAATTGATGTCATCAAGGTAGATATTATTCCCTCCTTCTCCTTCAAAACGGAATTTTACTCTAAATTTATCTGTGAAATAATTCGAGGTTACATTTGTCATGTGAACCGTAACCCAATCAGTCTGAGCGGAAGGTTTCCATGAAGTGGTCGATGTCAGAGCAGAAAGTTGATTTCCTTGAATGGTTTTACGTTGAATCCAATCTGTCCCGCAATCGCCAGAAATAAAGACTTTGAAATACTCGTAATTTGCCGTCAACACTTTTCGGTAAGCATAACGGAAACTCAAAGTCACTGTTCCAGTAGCAGGCACAGTTGATAAATCGATTTGAGATGATGTTAATTCATCTACATTAGCGGTTCCTTGTCCAAAGTTCATCAATTTCGCACACTTGTTCCCAGTGTATCCTGTTGTTGATTCAATCGCCCAAGCGTTATTGGTAGAAGAATTAAATACATCCCAAGTCTGTAGATTCATCAAACTTGAATAATCTTCGAATCCCTCCCAAAAAGGCAAAGCCGCTCCGGTATTTAATACATGAATATAGTTGTTTTTGATTTCACTGTCGGACAAAGTTCCATCCGTTGATGTTAACTGAACCGTGTATAATCCTGGAGTATCGAAAATCACAGTTGGATTCTGACTGGATGTCGTATTTCCGTTAGTCAATGTCCAACCTACTGAAGGCGTGATTGTCCAGTTCCAACCAGTTGCAACATTGTAAGAATCGTCAGCAAAAGAAATTTCATCACCGGTACAAACGGTCGTTTTATCTGCGGTAAATTCTGCTTTACACAAATAAAGCACCCCATTAGCGCCAACAGCTGCGAGATTTAAGGCGGACCAAACATTAGCTCGCCCAGTATTTGTTGATTGCAAAGCTGTTCTCATGCGTGTACGCTGACCTTGCGTAAACATTTTCGAGCAGTACGAATAATCCATGTAGTTTTCCACATTATCACGCATATCAAAACCCCAATATGCATTGTCATTGCTACAGGTATTTGAGTTCAACAAACAAGCGGTCACACCAATACATGTAGGGGTATCTTGGACTTGATCTCCATTTCCTGAGCAACTTCCAGCCGTTCCAGGATTATTATTCGAACCCCATGTATGTGATAAGTTTAGCCAATGTCCAACTTCGTGGGTCAATGTACGACTCGTCCCCACTGAACTTGTTCCAATAGAGCCAACATAATCATGAAGTACCCATATTCCATTTGTCATGTTATTTGCTGAAAAACCTGATGGATTAGTTGTATATCCCGCAGCACCACCAATTTCACCACAAATAAACACATTCATGTATTTATTACCAGGCCATTGTCCTTGATACACATCATTTCCTGCAACAATCGCATCCACTTGGTTACCACCATTACTACCATCGTAGCTGATTGTGTTGTAAGTTCTCGTAATTCCTTTGAAACAATTACCATTTGGTGCTTTCGTTGCCAAAACAAATTCCACCTCAATATCCGCCGGCATACCCAAAAAATCAGGGTGAACAGTCGCCGTATCGGCATTTTGTTTTCGGTAATCTCTATTTAATATACTAAGGGCATCTAAAATTTGTTCATCAGATATGTTCTCTACCCCATTCATGTGAAGCACGTGAAAAACCACAGGTATTTTATAAATCGTTGCTTTTTCAGAGCCACCTTTTTTTGATAGTATTTCAAATTCTGCGTCATCCAATTCTTTGGCTTTCACATAGGCCGGATTCTTCATCAGTTCCGCCTGTTTCTTGTGTTGCGTACAATATTCAATTGTTTCGCCTTGGCGCATGTTTCCCGGATCTAAATCGCGTTTTTGTTGCGCAATTGCATTCATGGAAATTGTTAGGACGGATAGAAATGAAAGGAGAAGTTGTCTTTTTTTCATGTGTTAATATTTTTCTAGCAAAATAGTTCAGCGTTAAAATTAGTGAATTATTTAATATTTTAGTAATTATTCGTTCGTCCTAGCCTGTAAAAAGTATAAATGTTTTCACGTAGTTGATATTTAACTAATTTTACAACTATGAAAGCAGTAAAAGCATGTGATACCTTATCGATTTCCACGAAAGTAGTATTGCCAAATGACACGAATACCTTGGGTAATTTATTTGGAGGACAACTATTAGCTTGGATGGATGTGATTTCTAGCGTTGCGGCACATAGACACTGCAAACGAGTTGTAGTAACCGCATCCGTGAATAATGTGTCTTTCCAGAAACCGATAAATCATGCTTCCATTGTCACATTAGAGGCAAAAGTATCCCGTGCATTTAATTCATCCATGGAGATCTTTGTTGACGTTTTCGTTGAGGATAACCTCACAGGCGCAAAGGAAAAATGCAATGAAGCCATTTATACATTTGTAGCGGTAGACCAAAATGGTGGTCCCATTCAAGTGCCAGAGCTTATCCCAGAGACAGACGAAGAAATTGAACGTTTTGAGGGTGCCTTGCGACGCAAACAACTTAGTTTGATCTTAGCGGGAAAAATGAATCCTTCAGAAGCAACCGAGCTCAAAAAACTCTTTCTTGATTAATTATTTTTGAACGCTTGATGCAATCATTTTTGCATCATGTAGGGTCATGCAATGAAAATGTTTCTTTGGACATTCTTGGTGTCCAATTTTCGAGCAGGGGCGACAAGACAATCCTTCTACTTGAAAGATCAGATCAGATTGATTTTTTCTAGGTCTATACGGACTCATTCCAAATTCCGGAGAAGTATTTCCCCAAATGGAAATAATCTGTATATCAAAACAAGCTGCAATATGCATCATTCCAGTGTCATTTGTCAGTAAACTTTTTGCCTGTGAAACGATACTTGCAGATTCCAAAATATTGAAGTCCCCACATGTATTTATCATGACTTTATTTGGGAACTGTTTGATTAACCATGCGCCTACTTCACGATCCATTTCACCTCCGACAATGACAATTTTCTCATCCATTTCGTGTAGGATTTCCAACCATTTTTCCTTGGGAACTCTTTTCGTTTTGTACTGTGCTCCGATAGCGATGGCCACATAATTCCTTTCGAGCATTGGAAAACGATCTGACATATTGATTTGAAAAGCCAGCGGAATGGAAAAATGGTTTTCTGGTTGATCAATTGGAACAATTCCCAATCCTTTTAGTGTCGCCAAATAACGATCTACCACATGAATCGTCGGTAGTGTATTCCATTTAAACTTCGTGAAAAGCCATTTTCTCAGATTCAACTTATCAAAACGTACTATTTTACCCGAAAGTCCGAATGTCAATCGTCTTGTTCTTAAGTTATTGTGTAAATCAATGATGTGATCAAAGTATTCCTGTTTAATTTCCTTTTTAAAGTCAATGAACGAATCTGACAAAAAATGAAATTTATCAATCCCCTCTGATCCAAGCAGTAAGGTTTCAACGTTTTTTTTAGTAGCAAAATGTATTTTTGCTTCAGGGAAGGCTTTTCGAATCGTTTTTACAACGGGGAACGTAAGAACAATGTCACCGATGGAGCTAAAACGAATAAGAAGGATTTTCAAATGGTTGACGATTTAATGTTCTTCGAAAATACAAAAATTACTTTGGACTAGTATTTTGAAATAGCACCCGATTAGGGTCTAATTGTGCTTCAAGAATGGAAAAGAAGGCCGTTCTCTCGGACTCTACTACGCAATCAATCGGAAAAGACAATTGCAGGTCTTGGATGTAATCAAAGTAAATGGTTTGTTGACTCACACTCACCTTGCGAAGTCCGGCAAGGTAGATTAATATAATTTCTCGATCGCTCACGAGTACTGCCTTCGATGTGATTCCCACTCTAAACTTATTTTTCGCATTTACCAAGAGAAAAACCATTGATTCAATAGCAAAAAACACCAAAACACCACTAATAAAAACAGCTTCTTTAGTAACATAATAATAGGAAATTGCAAGGAAAATCAAGACAATTGACTCGATCGCAGTATAGAGAATTACGCGTTGTTTTCTTCCCAAACTGATTTCACCATTCCAGGCAAATTTGGCTGTTTTCGATGTCATACTAACACCCATCCACCTGCGCACGGAGCGACGTAAACTTATGATTGCAATCAATAATCCCAGTCCCAAAAAAACCTCAAAACGGTACAACAAATTGGCACCTGTTGTATTTAAAAAATCAATGGGTAAATCGAATCCGACGAAAACGGAAATCAACATGGTTGGAAAAGTAACCACTAATAATAGGACATTGATAAAACTATTCATTAGGGATTAATTTGAGTTTTTGTTTCAATTGTTGAATTCTATCTTGTGCATGCTTAACTTTCTTATCCACCTCTGCTCTTAACGCATCAGCGCCCTTAGATTTAGCAAAGAAACCAAGGTTATTTTCTAATAACATCATTTCTTTCGTCAGGAGGTCAATTTGCTTGCGAATTTCATTTTTCTCCCCTTGAAGTAACCTCGATCGATCTGGGCTAGACTGTAGATTATCCATTTTTGCTTTGAACATGATGCTTTCTTTTTCTATTCCATCTAATTTCAAGGAAGCATATTTTTCATCCATTGCTTTCTTGAAATTTTGATAAACGGAATTTTTGTCTTTCATGGGAACTTGACCCAGCTCATTAAAAATGTTTTGAAACGTTCTTAACGCTGCGATAGCTTCTTGCTTGTTCTCGGGCATGATCCAGTTTTGAACTTCCGAAATCAACTCGTTTTTCACCGAAAGGTTCGCGCTATTCGCTTCATCTTGATCTTTAAAATGAGCTCCTTTGGCTTCGAAAAAAACATTGCATGCACCACGGAATTCACTCCATAATTTATTTTCAAAGCGATGTCCAGCATTGCCAGAATCCTTCCACTTCTTCTGAAGTTGAATCAATTTCTCTGATGTGCTTTTCCAATCTTGAGATTTACTCAACGTTTTCGCTTCTTCTATGAGTAGTCTTTTCTTATCCGCGACTTCCTTAAATTTACTTTCGATATCCTTTGAGAATTCTTTTTTCGCTTGGAAAAAGACATCGCAGTGTTTGCGGAATTCTTGGTAAACCATTTCATTTTCCTTTCTAGAACCAAATCCAATTTTCTTCCAGGACTCTTGTATACCTAGTACATCCTTTGTTTTTTGATCCCATTCCTTTGCTGAGGAAACATTTTCTAATTCTTGATTAACAGCGAGTAATTTTTCAATTAGGGCTTTTTTAGCATCAATATTTTCTTTTAAAACGACACGTTGTTGCTCGTAGTGCTCGTTGAATTTTTCATAGACACCACGAACGGTTTCCCAATATGCATTCTTTAAAGATTCCCATTCCTCATTCTGGACAGGGCCGATTTCCTCCCATTCGTCTTGCAGGGAACGAAGATTCGCTTCTGCATCACGAACAGGTAAATTAGCCGTGCGCAGCTGTTTTAACTTAAAAATAATGGCCTCTTTGAGCTGTTGATTGCGTTTGTAATCATGCTCTTTTAATTCCTTGTAAATTTTAATATTGTAAAAGAAAATCTCTAATAATCTAGAGTATTCTTTTTGAACAGACTCTCGTTTATCCCGAGGAATATCACCGACTTTCTTCCAGTTTTCATGAATTTCTTTATACGCATTGAATGCTGTCCCGATTTTCTCTTCGTTCTCAATCACATCCTTTAAGCGTTCAAGGAGTGCTTTCTTTTGTTTTATGTTCTCATTTTCAAGTGCCGTTTTAAGTTCCACTTGCTTCTTCCTCTTTTCTTGAAAAGATTTATATGTATCGAAGAATGCTTCTTTCATTGGGGCATAATCATGCTCCTCATAACTCGATCCCAGATCAGTTGCTTCCAATCTTTTCACTTGCTCAACACGCTCTGCTTCGATGATAAAATCTTCGAATTCTTGGCGAAGTTCTGAAGCATCTCTTCCGAGTCCGATTAAGTCTTCAGCTGATTCTAACGCTTGTATTTTCTCTTGAAAGTTAGTGGGTTCCATTTAAATTCATTTCAAAGTTAGACAATGACACGAATTGACGAATTCGTTGGTCGATATCTTCTGTAGTTATTTCTGTTAGTCTTTGCGTACCAAATTTCTCTACGCAGAAAGATGCCAAGGCAGACCCCGCAATAATAGCGCGCTTCATGTTTTCAAATGAATCGTCATCAGACGCTGCTAAATATCCCATAAAACCACCGGCGAAAGTGTCTCCTGCCCCTGTTGGATCAAAGACTTCTTCTAATGGCAATGCTGGAGCGAAGAATATATTTTCTCCATGGAACAATAATGCACCGTGTTCACCCTTTTTGATGATTAATATTCTTGGTCCCATTTGACGAATAATTTTTGCTGCACGAACCAAGGAATATTCTTTCGAAAGCTGTCTGGCTTCTTCATCATTTATGATCAAAACATCCACATGTTTCATCGTTTCCTTCAAATCATCCAAAGCAATGTCCATCCAAAAATTCATGGTGTCCATCGCAATTAATTTAGGGCGTTTTGCCATGCGGTTAATCACGGTAAGTTGAACTTGAGGACTCAAATTACCTAGCATTAAGTAATCTGCGTGTTGACAAGATTCAGGGACGATTGGATCGAAGGTTCCAAGAACATTTAACTCAGTCACCAAGGTGTCACGTGAATTCATGTCATTGTGATACTTTCCTGACCAAAAGAAGGTTTTTTCACCTTTTTTAATTTGAACGCCTTCGATATTCACACCACGTGATGTTAAATATGAAAGTGTTTCATTGGGAAAATCCTCTCCTACAACGGATATTAATCCTTGTTCTTTCGCAAAAAACGAAGAAGCCAAGGAAATAAACGTTCCAGCACCTCCAACGATTTTATCCGTTTTTCCAAACGGCGTTTCAATAGCATCAAACGCTACACTTCCTACAGTTACTAACTTCATATACAAAAAATTCCATGCAAAGATATGGAATTTCAGATTGGGACTCTAAAACTATTTTGATTTATGCATTCCTCGTGGATGTGCCTGTGAATAAACGGCCGTAAGTTGTGCGAAAGAGTTGTGTGTATAGACTTGAGTTGCAGATAAATTCGCGTGTCCGAGTAAGTCTTTTAAGGTTTCTAATCCAATTCCTCGATTCAATAAATGCGTAGCAAAAGTATGTCTGAGCACGTGCGGACTTTTCTTATCGGAAGTTGTTAGGGTACCCAGTATTGCATTTATTTTACGATACACCAGCGATGGGTAAAGATCCTGGCCATTTTCACGCGTAAAGAGTTTCATTGAATCGATATTCATTTTTCGTTTCATCGTACGAAATAACTGAATCGTTTGTGCCAATTGCGGAGAAATCGGGATTAAGCGTTCTTTGCTGCGTTTTCCGAGCACTTTAATGTGTTGCTCACCGACATCTGAGTCTTTGAGTCCAATAAGTTCACTCAAACGAATTCCAGTTTGATAAAATAGTTCAAACATTAATTCATCTCGAACGCCATTAAAATCCGATGAAAAGAGAAGGCTTGTTTTTGCCGTATTAAGTTCAGATTCTTTGACAAAAATCGGTAAGCGTTTTTCGTTTTTCGGACCTTGAATTTTTGCGAGTGGATTGATGGTGATTTCACCTTCTTTTCTCAACCATTTGTAAAAGGTTCTTAAGGAGGCTAATTTTCGATTTACACTGCGGTTGCTGATTCCACCATCAATCAGTTGAACTATCCATCCGCGGATGAGAAATGAATTGACTTCTTGAAGGTCACCTTTTACTCGTATGTCAGCAAAATCGATGAATTGTTGCACATCATGCTCGTACGCTCCAATCGTATGAGGGGAGCATCTTTTTTCAAAAGAAAGGTATTGGATAAATTGTTCGAGCATAAAAAAAGGAGCTAGCGCTCCTTTTCAACGAATATATTGAACAAATGTTACAGTTCAGCTGACTGCATTCTTTGTTTGTAAGCAGCTCGGATGATTTCCTGACGACGAGACACAGATGGTTTAATAAACTCTTTGCGTCCACGTAATTGCTTCATCATATTTGTTTTCTCGTACTTTTTCTTGTACTTCTTCAAAGCTCTTTCGATGTTTTCGCCTTCTTTAATTGGAATGATCAACATATGCTATTATTTACATTTAAACTTAGGTTGGCAAAGATAGGACTTTAATCCTAATTCACAAAAAATTATTTCAATATTTCTCTTGAAATGACCAATTTTTGAATTTCCGAGGTTCCTTCTCCAATTGTCATGAGTTTGGCATCGCGTAAAAATTTCTCCGCTGGATACTCTTTGGTGTATCCGTATCCACCCATAATTTGGACCGCTTCATTTCCGCATTTAACGCAAACCTCTGAAGCGAAGTACTTTGCAAAGGCACCTTCTTTGGTCATATGTAATTTATTGTTCTTTCGATAGGCTGCTTGATAAGTCAATAATTCCGCTGCTTCCACTTGGGTTTTCATATCTGCTAATTTGAAGGCAATGGCTTGAAAATGAGCAATTGGATGTCCAAACTGTTCGCGTTCTTTCGCGTATTTCACAGACGACTCATATGCACCACGTGCAATTCCGCAACTTAGCGAAGCAATGGACACGCGTCCACCATCGAGGATTTGCATGGCTTGTTTAAATCCTTCTCCAATATTTCCAATAACGTTTTCTTGAGGAACGCGCACATTGTCGAAAATTAGTTCGGCTGTTTCACTGGCTCTTACACCAAGTTTGTCTTTGATTTTCACTGCGGAAAAACCAGGCATATCTTTTTCAATGATAAACGCAGTAATTCCATTTGAATCTAATAATTCACCTGTACGCACCAAAATAACGGCAACATCACCACTTAATCCGTGTGTGATCCAGTTTTTTGCTCCGTTAATAATCCAGTCGTTTCCGTCTTTTACGGCAGTTGTCTGCATGCGCATTGCATCCGAACCTGTATTTGCTTCGGTTAAGCCCCAAGCTCCAATAAATTCACCGGAAGCTAATTTCGGAAGGAATTTTTTCTTTTGTTGCTCGTTACCGTGGTAATAGATATGTCCTGTACACAAGGAATTATGTGCCGCAACACTTAATCCTATTCCACCACAAACTTTTCCGAGCTCCATTAAAGCGGTTGCATATTCGAAATAAGAAAAACCGGATCCGCCGTATTCCTCTGGAATAAATATTCCCAAAAGGCCGAGTTCGCCCATTTTTTTCATTGTTTCAACGGGAAAATGCTCGTCGGCATCCCATTGTTTGTAAAAAGGTTTGATTTCCTTTTCTGCAAAGTCCCGCACCATTTGAGCGATCATTGCTTGGTTTTCATTCAGAGAGAAGTTCATTGTTGTTGATTGATGTTGATTGATATTTTTACTTAATAGCTAATTAATCCAATTATGTTGTTCGAGTAGTTTTTTAATTTTTCTTGTCCTTCCAAAAAACTCAATTCCACCAAGAAACTGAATCCCGCAACCTCTGCCCCACTCTTTTGAATCAATTCCGCTGCTGCGCATGCGGACCCTCCTGTTGCCAGCAGGTCATCGTGAATCAAAACGCGTTGATTGGCTTGAACGGCATCACTATGCATTTCAACCACTGCACTGCCATACTCTAAATCATAGGCATGCTTGATTTTGTCATAAGGAAGTTTTCCTTCCTTGCGGATCAGGATAAAGGGTAGGCCTAAGCGAATGGCTAATGGAAAGCCAAATAAAAACCCTCGGCTTTCAATCCCTGCTATGGCATCTAATTTGGCATCCTTATACAATTCCACCAAATGATTTAATACATCCGCTGACAATTCAGCGTCCAACATAATCGTGGATATATCTTTAAACAAGATGCCCGGTTTTGGAAAATCCGCCACATCTCGAATACATGTTTTTAGTCGACTTTGAATATTCATACCTACAAAGATAGGTAAGGTCTGACTTTTTCAAATGTTTCTTGATCAATTATTACAGATTGTCTTATTTCATCGATGGATTTAAAGCCTCCTTTTTGCATCCTCATTTTCACGATTGAGTTTGCTTGATTCCAATTCAAGTAAGGATGGGCCTGTAATTCTTCTGCACTAGCTTGATTAATAGAAAGCTGTTTTATCACGCTAGATTCACAGCTTATTTTATCTTGAATTTGCGCATAAATTTCAGGGGTCATTTTCCATACTTCCAATAGCTGTTCTTTTCGCACAAAGCCACCGAGTTGTTGTTGATATTTGATGATTTGCCGAGCGAAAAAAGGTCCTAAACCCTTGATGTTCATCAGGTCTTGTTCCGTGGCATTGTTGACGTTCACCAATGCATATGAATTTGAGACCGCTTTTGTGTCCCTCTTTACTTCAGCTTTTTCTAACGAGGAATACCTTGTGAATTGTTTCATGTTTTCAAAGGTTTCCTTGGGAATAAACTTTATTTTTTGAAGTTCATCGTTGGAATGTATCCCTCGTTTGGCAAATTGCAATACAATAGAAGCTTGCTTTTCACTCAGTCCATACTGAATCCATTCTTCTTTTGATAGGTCGTTCGGGTCAAATAATTCAGTCGGTTTTTTGAATGTTTTTTTATCTTTTTTTTTGTATCTAGTTTTCCAAGAAGGGTATTTTCTTGTATTTTCCCAATTCGCTTTTTTCTCTACAGGGATAAGAATTAATTCACTGACCTCCTCTTCCTTTTCAAGCAGCAAAAAAAAGCGTGGGGCGAAGATGATGAGAATGGATGCGATGAGTAACACCCATACACCGCGTTGGTGTCGGATAGACATATCAAATGGATTACCTTGAAACATGTGCGTTCAAAATTTAAGTCAAACAAACTATTCAAGTAATCTTTTCCCGAAAGCCTAAACGATGGAAAGGGTAAAAAAGTATATAAATTACCTCTTTTTTCTATCCGCGATGTAATAAATTGGAATTCCCAGAAGAACGATAAGCAAGCCCATTCCAGCATTTCTAAGGTCATACACCAGTAAATCAATACAAATTGCTGTGGTCACGAGGATGTATAGGGCCGGAATGAACGGGTAACCAAAGGCTTTGTATGGACGTTCGACTTCTGGTTCTTTTATGCGTAGGATAAAAATTCCGAAGATGGTCAGTATGTAAAAAATAAGACTGGCAAATGTACTGTACACTAGTAAGTCCCCGTATTTTCCAGACAGACACAAAATGCTTGCCCAAATTCCTTGAATCCACATGGCAACACTTGGCACATTGAATTGATTCAATTTTTTAGCTTGTTTAAAAAACAATCCATCGGATGACATTGCATAAAACAAACGAGAACCCGCCAAAATGAGTCCGTTATTACATCCGAAGGTAGAAATCATAATCAACGCTGCCATCATGGAAATTCCGAGTCCACCAAAAATAACGGAAGCAGCACCTGCTCCAACTCGGTCATTTGCCGCGAACATGATTCCTTGTCCGATTGCATCAGTTGCCATAGGGCCTCCTCCTTTTGGCAATAGGGCTAAATAGGCAAGGTTGGCTAAAATGTATATGATTGTGACTATTGTCGTTCCGAAAAACAAACTTTTGGGTATGTTCTTTTTGGGGTCTTTGATTTCACCTGCAATGAAGGTCACATTATTCCAGGCATCTGAAGAAAATAAGGAATTAATGATTGTTGCACCCAAAGCCCCCATCAGAGCAAATCCTGTCAAAGGAATCGTGTCGATTTCTCCGCTTGGCAATTGGATGGTTTTATAAGCATCCCACATATGGTCAAAGTTTTGCGTGAAAACATCGGTTTTTAATCCGATGGCCAATCCTAAGACAATCAATGCAAATAAAGCGAATAACTTTGCTGATGTAAAAATCAATTGAAGAATTTTACCATTTTGTACACCCCTAGAATTGAGCATGGTCAAGGCCATTATGCTTCCAATTGCCACTAATTGTCCATAGGAAATATTAACTAAGGACGTTTCTAAAAAGGTATCATTTAAAACAGGGAAGAAAACACCAGTATACTTGGCAAATGCCACGGCAACCGCTGCAATCACACCTGTTTGAATAACTGTAAAAACAGTCCAGCCATAAAGAAATGACATCATTTTACCATATGCACGTTGAATATAAACGTATTGTCCACCAGCGTTTGGCATCATTCCAGCTAACTCACCATAACTAAGCGCAGCAAAAATGGTAATCAATCCAGTAAGTATCCAAAGTGCGATCATCCATGCAGCAGAGCCAATATCGCGCATCATAGGAGCTGTTACAATAAAGATTCCTGACCCGATCATCGACCCAGCCACTAATAGCGTTGCGTCCAAAAGTCCGAGTGATTGTTTCATTTTTGATTCCATAGTATCTTTTTTTGGTTAAAACAAAACTGTCTTCCCCAAGGAGAAGACAGTTTCAAAGTCAATTCAAAAAGTCAAATTCTTGTTTATTTCTTCGGATGTAAATGAGAATTTTTTCTACTATATGCAAAGTAGATAATCAAACCTAATACCATCCATCCTGCTGCTGCTTGAAGTGTAGCCAAATCTAGAGAAACAATCATGGCTGTACAAATTAAAATTCCAAGGATTGGAATAAGAGGTACTAGCGGTGTTTTGAATGGACGAACAAATTCAGGATTTTTAACCCTCATTATCCAAACCCCAAGGCTGACCAATACGAATGCAAACAAAGTTCCGAAAGAGGTTAAATCCCCAGCCACGCTTCCTGGCACAAATGCTGCAAAAGCACCAACAAAAAGAAATAATATCCAATTTGCCTTATAAGGTGTATTAAATTTAGGATGTAATTCACCAAAAGCCTTTGGCAACAAACCATCATTACTCATTGAGTAGAACACGCGGCTTTGTCCCATCAGCATGACAAGAATTACGGATGAGAATCCAGCAAGTATGGCAACGGTAACGCTGGTAGAAAGCCACTCATAACCGTGCATATATGTACTGATAGCATAAGTAACCGAGGCTTCTTTTCCTAAAGCAGGGTCTCCAAAATCAGCCCACGGTGCAACTCCTGTTAAAACATGTCCAAATAGAATATAGAGTATCGTGCAGATAACCAATGATCCTAGAATACCAATTGGCATATCTCGCTTCGGATTTTTAGCTTCTTGGGCAGCCGTAGAAACCGCATCAAATCCGATGAACGCAAAGAAGACAATTCCTGCTCCACCAAGTACTCCACCCCATCCCCAATCAAAGAATCCTTCGTGACCAGGAGTCCCTTGAGGTATTAAATAAGGTGAATAATGAGCTGGATTTATAAATTGCCATCCAATGACAATGAAGACTAGAACGATTGCTACTTTTAAAAAGACAATAATTGCATTCACAAATGCGGACTCCTTAGTCCCTTTTATTAACAGTAATGTAAGCAACAGAAGAATAACTAATGCAGGTGCATTTAAAATACCATGTGATGTGTGAATATCATTAACTAAACCGGGAAGGTTGCTGATTTGTTCTGTTGAAAGAATTACTTTGCCGTGATGTACAGATTTTGATAACTCGGGTAAAATTGAAATAGCTTGATCGATTGATTGACCTGTCAAGAATTTAACGCTCTCAAATGGCGAATGACACCATTCGTAGGGTATGGCATTTCCTAGTAGGTTATTTAAGTACTCACTCCAGGCAATGGAAACGGTTGCTGCTCCAAGGGCATATTCCATAATTAAGGACCAACCGATGATCCATGCTACCAATTCTCCCATGGTTACAAATGAATATGCATAAGCACTTCCGGAAATAGGAATCATTGCTGCAAATTCAGCGTAACAAATTCCAGCAAAAGCGCAACCGATGGCCGCCACGATGAATGAAATCGTAACGCCATTTCCTGCTGCTTCAGATGCTGCTGCGGCAGTCCGAACAAACAATCCAGCACCGATTATTGCGCCAACTCCAAGTGCAACTAACTGAAATGCACCTAAAGTTCTTTTCAATGATTTCTCTCCTCTTTCTGCATCTAAAAGCATGGCAGATAAGTCTTTTTTTCTCCAAAGTGACATAGTTCGATTTTAGTGAAAACAAATATATCATTTTCAAGCTAAATGGCAATAGATAAAAAAGCTGAAGTGTTTTATACTAAATCGAGCGTCTCTTCAAGGGACTTTGGTCGATATCCTAGTATATTTTTAGCTTTGCTTAAGTCAAAACCCGTTTTCGGTGGACGAACTGCGGGTTGATTTAAGGTAGAGCTATCAGTTCTTTTTACTTGGGACATTGGAAGGTGATAATGCTTCGCAATGCGTTCAACAAGTGCAAAAATGGACATCGTTTCAGGTCCAGCAATGTGAAAAATGCCTTGTTCATTTAAACGGCAAATGCGAATACAGGCCCAAGCTAAATCGTCAGCCCAAGTTGGTGCTCGAAATTGATCATCGATGATCGTCAACTCTTGTCCTTTTTGCAAGGCATCCTTCGCCCACAGGACAATATTAGATCTCGATAAGTTTTGACCGGTGCCGTATACAATGATTGTTCGAACGATAGAATAACTCAAATTGGCTAAAGAACTGACGATTTTCTCTCCTTCCACTTTGGATGTCGCATAGACGGAAAGGGGATTTGGTTCATCCTCCTCGGAATAGTTCCCTTTCTCACCATCAAACACAAAATCGGTGGAGAGCATTTGGAAATGAACGCCGATTTTTTGACAAGCGTGAGCCAAGTAACGCACGGCATCCACATTGATGCTTTCACAGGTCGTTGGATCTAGTTCGCACGCGTCAACATTTGTCATTGCCGCAGTGTGAATAACATGGCTGGGTTGAAATTCCTTCATCACTCGTTCAATGTCCGCCTGATTTGTGATGTCCATGGCACAATAATGATCACTTGGACACGCATTGTTTCTATTCGCGCCGAGCGAAGTTGCTAAAAAAGCGTCTTTCGAATTCAAAAGTTGTCGAACAATTTTTTGTCCTAGTAAGCCGTTGCTTCCAGTGATTAAAATCCTCATAAGTCCCAAATTGATTTCTTGCGTTTATGTTGAAATTTAAAATAGTGTTTGTGTTCCAAAATCCAAGCCATAATGAGATATAGGAGAATGGGCGAACCTAGGCCAATAAATGAAAAATAAATAAATCCCAAACGTACTTTACTGGTTCTAATGCCCAAGCGTCTCGCCCACCATTCACAGACCCCAAAGGATTGCATTTCAAAAAAGAAAATGATTTTTTGTAAGAGTCGTCTCATGATTTTAAGAGCTGTTGCCCAACGCAACAGTGCAGGCATTTATTAGCTGCACAAAATTGCTGATAAATTTCCAAATTAGCTTGCGACTCCCATGCATTTTTAGCTTGAATCCCGATCTTTCCCCACATTCGAGTATTTCGATTGTGTTCCGTTGGAATGACCTGTAGGTGTTTCATTCCTTTCACTAATCCGGAAGCTCTTTTACTTTTCGCTTGTTCCTGAAACATTTCTATGTAGGTTATGGCATTAATCCGAATGTTGTTCTGAAGAAGCGCACCGATAACTCCCGATTTATTAAAGCCCTCGCTCAAATGTTGATTTCTATCCATGAGCGAGTTATTTTCCTCAAAAAAATACCATTGAACAAAACGCAACCAAGAAAGAACCCTCTTAAGCATCTTGGGTTGAAGAATCATGTTTTTACTTTTCCATCCTTGTGTATTGTTCTGAATAAGGGATACTAGTTCGGATTCCGACTTCGCTTGATGCCAATCTAAGGGGATTTGCTGTGCTAAGATCTCAAAGGAAAGGGAATTCGTTTTTGTGCCAAATGCTGCGGAAATAAGGCGGTAAATAGATTCGATCCCTTTGGCGTGAGCAAAAGCTTGGTTAAATTTTCGATTTAAGCGTTGTTTAATAGCTAGTTGCTGCATGCGCTGATGTTCGGGCAGAACTTCGTGTAAGCGCTTCCTACAAGTAAAATCAGCAGCTTTCGGCCAGCTGTAAAGTGTGGGGATGCTAAACTCTCCTTTTAAGTAGTTTTTTAACTCTAGTGTTGGGACTAAACTTTCACGAATGAAAATCTCTTGATCGTGTTCGTGTACGACGTGAAGGATCACATTTTCATAGGATTGATCGTGATGATGTTGGTGTTTATACCAATCGGAAGATTTCAAGTGGAATTCAATAGATCCAAACCAAGTTAGGTTGTCATATTGAATTTCGGCCAATTGGAAATCTGGGCCGCTTCCCGCGAGGTTCCATATACCAGTACGAATGATTTCTACTGGCTTGCCATTGGTTAGTCGAAATAAATGGAAGGGCAAGCGCTTATCTTGCCATAATTGTTGAAGTTGCTGTTCGATCAAAGTATTCTTATTTTGAATACTTTAAGTTACAAAAAAAAGGCGCTCAATGAGCGCCTTTTTTTATCTTGGCAATGCTTTGAACACTGAATAATCTGGATTCGCTGGCGGCGCAAATGCAGGATTAAAATCTGTTCCTGTAATTTTTGCGGTCGTTCGACGATTGATCTGATGTAATTTCTGGAATTTCGCCGGGTCGCTTGTTTTAAACTGATTAATATAGGATTCCGTCAAAATAACTTTTTGTCCATTTTCATCTTCCCATGTTGCTGGCTCTGCTTCACCTTTTCCAACAGGACGAATTCGACGAGCGTCAATTCCTTTTTGCTCTACTAAATATTTGTACACTGCTTTTGCACGATTTTCAGAAAGCACTTGATTTTTTACATCTGTATCACGTGCATCGGTGTGCGAAAATAAATCAATGGTAATATTTGGGTATTCTCTTAACATACTGTCTAAGAATTTCAATGAATCCAAGCTCATGCATGTAGCATCATTGATAAACGTCCATTGACTAACTGGGTAACGTACTTCAGGAGTGCGAATTTCACCAATTGGTAATAATGGCATTTCTAAGATAAAGGTTTGACTTTGATCCAATCCAACGGTGCTGAATTTTGCTCCTCTTTTATCCTCGTAATATCCTTCTTTTCCTGCTTTCAAGGTATAGTCTTTACCAACAAGAATCCAACGGCTTTTTTTATCCGCTTTCTCATTCCAACTTACTTTACCTCTAGCATCTGTTGTTCCTTCCCATGTGGTACCATCTGAAACAGTTACTGTTACTTTCGCTCCTGATAACTTTTTCGTTTTCTTCCCTGATTCGTATACAACTACTCTTAAATCATATAAATTTGGCGGGATAGAATAACTCCAAATATCGGAAGTGTATTCGTTACTTGATGATGTTTTTCGTTCTGAAGTAAAGAAACCTGATCGGCCATCAAAATCACACATGCCATAGTCGTTCCCTTGAGAATTAAAAGGAACTCCCATGTTTTTCGTTCCTGACCATTTATTTTCATCTCCTTCTCGTTGTGCGACAAAGATATCTAAGCCCCCTATTCCTGGAAGTCCATCACTAGCAAAGTATAATTGTCCTTTTGGACCAATCGATGGGAATAACTCATTTCCAGCTGAATTAAACATGGAACCCATATTGTGTGGAACAGAATCCCACATTTTAGATCGTTTGTCGTACATCACATACCACAAATCACGTCCACCAAAACTTTTCTCTCCATTTGCACTTTCTGTCATGTCCGATGCAAAGATGAGCATCATGTCATCTGGAGTTAAACAAGGGTGCCCAACAGAAACCGTATCATTTGTTTTCAAAGAAATTCTTAACGGATTTTCAAAATCTTCACCGCTTAAATCAGCCGTCCAAATTTCACAACCTAAATCCATCTTTTCAGCATTTGGACATCGAGTGAAATACAATTTTTTCTTTTTCGAATCGAAACATGCGGTTCCTTCGTTTTGAGTCGTATTGACAACACCTTTTGTGTCAATTGATTTTACGTTTGTTGGATTTCCATTTACGTCGTATTCAGCACTGAAAATATCCATGTATTTTTGACCAGAAATTGGATCGCGATCTGCTCCGGTAGATTCATCACGACTTGTACCAAAATAAATTGTTTTTCCCTTTTTATCTCCAAAAGAAGGAGACATGTCGTATTGTTTTGAGTTGATTTTCTCTTCACATTTAATCACGAAGTTTGATTCTTCAGATTCAAAATCACGGTATTTTTCAATAGCTGCCATGGCAGATTCTAATTCTTTAGAACGAGAATTTGGCGCGATTCGCTTGTACTCTCTGTAGCTTTTTAAGGAGCTATCGTATTCTTTCAACATGCGTTGCATATCTCCACGGAAAAAGTATACTTCAGGAACTACATCAAAATACTTTAATTCAATACACGTTCCATACCACTCATTTGCTTTATCATAAATTTGCATGTTGCGGTAGGAATCAGCGATTTTATAGGCCATCTCACCTTTTTGACGAATAGTGCCTTTATACCCTAAGGTTTTGTATGCATCTTGACAAACTTTTATTGCCTCAAAATAATTTCCTGAGAAATACGTGTCGTTCGCTTTTCTAATGTACTTCGGTTCTGGAGTATTTTGTCCGAATGTGAATTGAGATAAGGAAAGCGTAAGAAATGCTAAAATAAAAAATTGTTTCATAAAGCGTAGTTTAAGCTCGGATATTCATCCAAGGAAAGCAAAAATAAGAAATATTTATTTAAAATCCGAACAATAGTTCCTCCATCGCTCGATGAGTTCGCTAAAGCCTTTTGGTAGTTGGGAATCAAATTCTAGAAAGGCCTGAGTTGTTGGTTGAATAAATCCAAGCGTTTTTGCGTGCAATGCTTGGCCTGGCAACAAGTCAAAGCAATGTTGCACAAAGCGTTCATAGCTTGCCGACCTTGTGCCTTTTACGATTTTATTTCCCCCATACTCCAAATCATTAAACAAAGGATGGCCAAGCGATTGGAAATGAGCTCGGATTTGATGTGTTCGGCCTGTTTCTAATTTGCATTCGACAAGTGTCACCAAACCAAAGCGCTCTAGCACTTTGAAGTGAGTGATGGCCGTTTTACCATGTGTTCCATCTTTAAAAACAGCCATGACCTTTCTGTTTTTTAATGACCTACCAATATTCCCTTCAATCGTTCCCCCCGCTTCCAAATCACCCCAAACCAAGGCGTTATAACGCCTTTCAGTTGTTCGGTTATAAAATTGTTTCGCTAATTCCACTAGCGCTATTTCTGTTTTTGCAATTAATAGCAAACCTGTTGTATGCTTGTCAATGCGGTGAACAAGTCCAGGTCTGCCATAATAATCTTTTGGAGGAGAAGGTAAATTTTGAATGTAAAAAACCAAAGCGTTAACCAATGTCCCAGAGTAATTTCCGTAACCTGGGTGAACAACCATATTTGAAGGTTTATTTACCACAAGTAAATCCTCGTCTTCATATGTGATTTCGATAGGTATCTCTTGGGGTATGAGCTCGATTTCTCTCACGGGATAAGGCAGTACAATGGATACCTCATCACCGGGTTTAATCTTATAGTTTTGCTTGACTTTTATCGTATTGACAAGGATATTGCCATTTTTCGCAGCAATTTGAATTTTATTCCGCGATGTGTTGGCCATGCGGTCAATCAGAAATTTATCAATCCGGATTGCTTCTTGTCCAGGATCAGCCTTAAATCGATGGTGTTCAAAAAGTTCTTCCTCTTCATTCTCGAGGTCAAGCACTTGTTCCTCCGTCATTGTTTGATGATCTTTACCGGTTTAGGTGAAATGGATGGTATGGAAACAAAATAAACGCCCTGATGAAAATCAACCAAGGAAATAGTATTTTCCGTTGTTTGAGCGATTAATCGTCCAGAAGCATCGTAAACAAATTTCATTTCATTCGTTAAGGCTACCGCACTTTGAAAATATAGTTCATCTGCTGCCGGATTCGGATAACAGTAAAAAGTCGCGATAGATTCTTTTGTCTGAATACCTAAAGTTGGGTCAAGTGAGGTAGAGAAAATTGGCCTCATCATTGCACTGCCTTGAAAAGGCGAAGTCATCCATGTTCCACCACCATCAACACTGAACTTAATTTTATCAGAATGGTCAATGTTTCTGTCCAAACCTAGATTAAGTCTTTCCTGATCTATTTGTCTCCATCCAATAAAAAACTTAATAGGGACAGCAATCTTGATAGTATCCGTGAAGTAATACTTGATGAACATGTTTTGTGTTGTTCCGTAAATTGGACTTCGTGTATTAAAAATGTCATCTTCATATAACACTTGACCTGGATTTCCAGTTCCGTCATCTGCCCAAACAGTTAGAAAAAATAATTTACCGCTGACATCCGTAACAGAAGGAACAAAGTGCATGTCAATGCCAATGATGGAATCTGGCTCATATGCTTCATAGGAAATTGCCAGTCTTGATTGAATGCCTGTTGGACCAAACGCTGCTTCAGCACTTCCGTCGTCGTAACTATAGTAGTTATAGAAATGTTGAATGAACGTAGTCTGATCGTTGCTCACATCATTGGGAAATTGTGCTGAAACGGTTGTGTTTACCTCAAAAGATTGCTCATCCCCAATTAAATTTCTTGGGAATTCTGCACCGCTTGTTAAGTCGTGAAAAGATGTGTGTGTGGTTCTTGGCTGATAATTAATTTGTTGTTCCGCTAAGTTGTATCCTTGCAAAGTAAAAGTGCCGTAATTGGTCGCGCCTTGAGAAAATACGATGCTTCCATTTTGATAGTTTTCTGGGTTTGGACTTCCATTATGAACCATTACTTTTAATGCATCACTCATTTTGTTTTCGGTAGACTGCTTGTAATGGTCCCAAGGAACGGCGGTATATGTTTTAAGGAGTGTGTTCAAGGGATAAACCAATGCAAAGTCTTTGAATAAAGTATCAGACAAAGTTGATTGCGTTCTTAAATGAACATAATCTAAGTGAAAATGATCCAAAGCTCCTGCCAAAGAACCATAATTTTTAAACCTAAATTGAAATCCTTTTTTAAAATATTTAGCGTCTTTTATCGCAATATGAACCGATTTAAAGGGATAGGTAGTATCGCCATTCATTGACCATACTCTAAACCATTGATCCAATTCTTTCGCATATAATTCTAATACCAGTGAATCTCCTTGTTCCGGAATATCGCCTAATCCTTCGGGCTGCACTAAGAAAGAAAGATAAACAGAATCAGCCGCTGTTAAATTACCCAAATCCAAAGGTTTACAGGTCAATCGATCCGCATAATTCGTGATTGCTGTGCCAATTTGATACGGATAACCGAAGGCATCTAAACCATCAAAGGTTACAACACCCAATGACCTTGGATTAAAGCCAAAACGTTCATTCAAATAGGCTTGATTGTCTAACCAAAGTGAATTCGGATCAAGTAAATCTGCGAAAAATACGCGTGCAGAATCTTGGATGTAGGTTGGATTGGGTAACCATACCGTATCTCTTACATCTGGCACACCAATAGTATCATAGATATAATACGGCGGATATAAATCTTCGGTTTGATACACAATTGGATAGCTAGCGAAATCCGCCACTTTTACTGCAATGGTAGCAAACACACTGTCAACATACGTATCAGTTGTGCTATCATAAGTTCTTTTAAATGTTGCTCCATTGGTAAAACTTGCATTGGCCGGAAACGGAAGGAGATTTGTTGGATTTAATAAGTGGTAAAACAGTTGATTTGTTACGCCAGGAGAATTAAATTGAGCTGTGTATAGTTGGAATTTATTGGATGAAAAATCATCATAAATAGGTAGACTGAGTGTGTCAGAAATGTAAATAAAGGTGCTATCTACACTTGTGTTTCCGGACTTTACGAATGCTTGACTTGGTGAAAGGTGAACATTTCGAGTGATGGGTCCGACTTCCATTTGTTGAGCAAATGAATTTAGCGCAAACATGCAAAAAATGAGAAACAGTTTCATGTCAATCAGGGATTTCAATATCTGAAATATTTCGTTTCATCGAAAGGGTAAATTGAGTGGATTTAAACACTGTTGAACCTTCAATAAACTCTGGTGTTTGGCTAAATATTATAGCCGCTAATGAATCTTGCGAAGTACTGCAATCTGGACAAACAAAACTAAATGATGTCACTCCTAATGTATCCATAATGTAACGTGCATCGGACATGGTCAGACCGACAAAATTAGGAATCGTTATTGGCTCACCTTGATCATTTTGACCAACAATTAAGGTGACAACAGCTCCAATTGGAATGCGGTCTCCTTCTTTAATTCGGCGTCCTCGGAAAAGTTGATCTAAAACGGAACCATTGGCCTCACTTGTCGCTCTATATTGAATGCTAAAACGCAATCCACGTTGTTCCAAAATACTTTCAGCAAATTGCAATTGTTTGTGAACTAAACTTGGCATTTCGACCATCTGCGTTCTTTTTGTTAAGCGCAATCCAATAATACGTCCAGATTTCACATGTACCTTAGATAATCCCGTAGGTTCAACCAACTGTTCTAGAACGGTTCCCTCAGGCATTTTAGGATTGTAGATACTGTCGAGGATTTGATATTGTAAATCTAGTTCTTCAATTTTCTTTTTTGCTTCTTCCCCATTCATTCCAACAAAATTTGGAACTGCTATCTTTTCTCCGTGATTCGTTGCCAAATCTAAGTAAAGAACCGTTGCGAAAACGAGGACTAAATAAAACAAAATCACTAATCCAACATGCTTGATGAAGTGCTTCGTTAAAACAAAATTTTTAATTTTCTGCAACACTGTTTTTACATTTTCAAGAGTCAAAGTTAATCTTTCCTTTTCGTTAATTTATCAGAAATTTGGAGATAGTGTATTAGAACGGTAGAATTCTTCAATATGCTCCACCGCTTCTTCTGCTGAATCAACTAATTTATATAATGTTAAGTCATCCTTAGAAATGTTATTTTCTTTCAACAACATGGTTTCCTCCACCCAATTTAACAAGCCACTCCAATAGGAAGTTCCTACTAAGACCACAGGGCGCTTGGCTATTTTTTTTGTTTGAATAAGGGTCATTGCTTCAAAGAACTCATCTAAGGTTCCGAATCCCCCTGGTAGTATCACAAATGCTTGAGAATACTTTACAAAAATTACTTTTCTCACAAAGAAATAATCAAATTCCAAATTGTGTTCTTGATCGATAAATGGATTATGATTTTGTTCAAAAGGCAAATCGATGTTTAAACCAACCGATTTCCCTTGCGCTTGCTGCGCTCCTTTATTTGCTGCCTCCATTAATCCAGGTCCGCCTCCAGTAATAATCCCATACCCTGCTCGTGCTAATTTATCAGCTATGTCTACACCTAATTGATAATACGGATTTTCTTCTTTCGTTCTTGCCGAACCAAAAATGGAGACACAAGGTCCGATTTTAGACATTCGATCGTAGCCTTCGACAAATTCAGACATGATTTTAAAAATCGACCAACTGTCGTTACTTTTAAATTCATTCCAATCCTTTTGAGTATTTTCCATAGCGTTAAGGTAGAACTTTCAAACGTTTGAATGACAGAAAAATTGTGATGATCAGAAAATCTACGTTTCCATTGTGTTATTTAAGCACCTTCACTTCAAACATGGTAGGCCAAAACTTTCCTGTCATATACAACTTTTTCGTTGTTGGATGGTAGGCAATCCCATTCAAGACTTCCCCATTTCCCTTGCCTTCTTTAACAAGATTAGTTGCGTCAATCAATGCGATTACTTTTCCTGACATGGGGTCAATCACCGCGATTTCGCTAGATGTCCATATATTGGCGTAAATGAGTCCATTCACAAATTCCAATTCATTCAGCCTGGGAATTGCAAACTCATTCGTATATACTTCTATCGTTTTAATGATTTCGAAATTTTTAGGATTGCGGACATAAATTCGTTCTGATCCATCAGACATATATAGTACCTTTCCATCTGTACAAATACCCCAGCCTTCTGTGGTATAGTCATATTCCTTTAATAATTCTAGCGTTTCTTTATTGTAAACAAGGCACGTGTGATTCAACCAGGTTAATTGAAATAGTTGATCTCCTAAAATGGTTATTCCCTCTCCAAATCGACTGGCATCTAAGCCAGTTTTTGTTCCTATTTCACCTGTCTTTAAGTTAACCTTAGCCACTAAAGATGCACCATTTTGATTCGGATCACCTGTTCCCTCATATAGTTGATCTCCTGAAAATGCGAGTCCTTGAGTAAAACTACTTTCGTTGTGTGGGAAGCGATTCACAATTTCCAAGCTCCATTTTTCTGGAGTAACATCCGATAGAATGCGGACATTTCGTATTTCTGTAAAAAATTGTCCTTGTAAATCAACACCGTGCATTTCGATCTCGTATGCGCCTATTTGATAATTTTTAGAATCTAATAGAACACTTATCTTTTCTTTGGGCTGTTTCAATTGTTCAAGAACCCTTCCTCCAAAAGTAATTGTTATTTTATTTATTTCGCCATTTGTTTCAATGGGTATCGATACAACATCACCGAATTTTATCGCCAAATTATCAGAGAAGCCGAATTGAAATGGCGCTTCTGCACTTTCGCTACTGTTTAGAAACATTGGGACAAGGTAGCTCCCTAACAACCCAAGAACGAGAACGATTACAAGAATTTTCTTCATGCGTTTTAGACTAAGTTTTGAATTTCAGCAGAATCAATCATGCCATGACTAGCCGAGTACATGACTTGTCCGCTGTTCAATAAAATTGCTTGAGGTGATTGATGTAGCACCCGTGTTAATTTTTCTATTTCGGCAGATATTTGTCGATGCGCTAACAAGTCCAAATACCAACAATCAAGGTGTTCGTTGGATAATATTCCCGATTTTTCGAAGCGACTTAGCGCCATCGTGGAAATGCTGCAACGTGTACTGTGTTTAAAAAAAAGTTGTGGCTTGTGCTTACTAGCATCAATGATTTCTTGAATTTGAATTGAGTCTGAAAGAATATTCCAAGTCATGCTATTATTTTCCAGGGGTGAATTGTTTTAAAAATCGCAGGTCGTTTTCAGAATATAAGCGAAGATCTGTTACACGGAATTTAAGTTGAGCTATTCGTTCCACTCCCATTCCGAAAGCAAAGCCGGAATAGACGGAAGAATCAATGCCACATGCATCTAGTACATTTGGATCAACCATGCCGCATCCTAGAATTTCAAGCCATCCTGAGTACTTACAAACATTGCACCCGTTTCCGTGACAAAGTGTGCAAGAAACATCAACTTCTGCGCTTGGTTCCGTAAATGGAAAATAAGATGGACGAAGTCGAATGGATGCTTTTTCACCGAATAATTCTTTCGCGAAAAACAACAATGTTTGTTTTAAGTCCGCAAAGGATACATTTTTATCGATGTACAGCCCCTCGATTTGATGGAAAAAGCAATGCGCACGAGCAGATATCGCTTCGTTACGGTATACACGTCCCGGAGAAATTGTTCTAATCGGTGGGGTGGAATTTTCCATCACACGAACTTGCACACTACTCGTATGCGTCCGCAGTGCCATTTCATTTGCTCCTTTCTCCACAAAAAAAGTATCCTGCATATCTCTTGCTGGATGCTCAGGTGGGAAATTTAACGCAGAAAAATTATGCCAATCATCTTCAATTTCTGGACCTTCTGAAACAACGTATCCAATTCGGTTAAAGATCTCGATTATTTCATGTCGAACAAGAGATAGCGGGTGATGACTGCCGATTTGAGAATCAGACCCAGGTCTACTCACATCGATTTGATCACCTTGCTTTTGCTCTTGGGAGAATGTGTTTTTGAATAAAGAGAATTTATCTTCAGTTGCTTGACGAAGTTCATTGATTTGCTGTCCGACCAATCGCTTCTCTTCATTTGGTACACTTTTTAGCGCTCCATAAAGGTCCTTTATTTGTCCTTTTGAACCTAAAAATTGGATTCGAAAGTTCTCTAAATCATTTGCTGATTGAATTTCGAATGCCTGAACCGCCTCTAAAATCTCTTTAATATTCATTTTCTACTGACATAGTGTAACTTTTCGGGCCCCAAACTTGTTTAACTCGTAGCTAAACAGCCCTAAACATGCAAATGTACAAGAAATTTATTGGTAAAATCAAGCTGCGAGATGGAATTATTCCCTTGTTTCTATTGAGTACATTCTTGCTGAGTGCCTGTTACAAAAAAGACCCGACCTTGTTAGAAGTTGCGGTGCAATTTTCGAATGGAGAATTCGTTAAAAATGCGAAAGTGAAATTAATTGCTGAGCCCACGACCAACTCGAGTCAAGTTCCAATAATTAATGACAGTACAACAACAAATGCGGGAGGACTCGCGTTTTTCGACTTGGGTAAATACTATAAATCCGGACAAGTTGGAGTTGCAGTATTGAAAGTACAGGCCTTTTACTACGGATTAATTGGAAACCAAGTGATTCAAGTCGTAGAAGAAAAACGCAACCGAATCGTCGTGGTGATTAACTAGTAAACGATTGAAATTTGAGCATTTAAAAAAAATAATGTAAATTTGAAACTTACGAAATAATATGAAAACCATTTTAAACCTACTTTCACTGATTTTAGTTATCCTAATCAGTGTTTCTTGTGAGTCCAAAGACCCTGCCGTTTTAAAGGTATTTGTGCGCTCTTCATCAAACCAGTTAATGGATGGTGCTAAAGTGATCGTGATCGGTGACCAACAATCAAATCCAGCAACACTTCCTTTTGTTGATACCGTATTCACAAATGCCTCTGGATTCTCCATCACAGACATGGATCAGTACTTTAATGTTTCAGGTGAAGAGAATACGACCGGTTATTTCGATATCATTGTGAAATACAACAATAAAATTGCATACGATTATGCACGTTGTCGTGTGCATACAACAACGGTTAAAACCATATACTTACCGAACTAAATTTAATCAAGATGAAAAATATCATTGTTCTTGCGATCCTTTCCATTATTGTTTCTACTTCTTGCAGAAAGAAATTAGATACGGTTGCCAACATTTACATAAAAGATGAAAATAACGCAAGTGTGAGCAACGCTATGGTTGTTTTATATGGCACGAATACACAGGGGACTCCTCAGCAAGTAGCTGTTTTTGATACTGCCTACACCAATTTAAATGGGATGGCAACATTCAATTACAACGAATTATACCAACTCGGACAAGCAGGAGTTGCTGTTTTAGACATTGACGCTAAAAAAGGCAATAAGTCAGGTGCCGGTATTATTAAAATTGAAGCTGAAAAAGTAAACGAAGAAACAGTTTACATCCAACCTTAAGCGCAGATCTGCTTAAGCGGAACCAACGCTTCACCTTCCAACTCTCGCTGGGTGAACATTCGGTTCAACTCAGCCGGTAATACCACATTGTATTCGATGACGAATCCTAAATTAAAACAACACATATGATCGTAAAGATCAAATTGTTCGTTGTTTTTTTGAAGTAAATTTACCAAAGCATTCAAACGACCTATTGGCATACGAACCTTTGTGTCGTACTGAAGAAATTCTTTGTGTAAAATACCCGTTAATACGACTTCAGAATCCGTATTATTAAACCACATTTCCTTTAATTCAAATTTCTTTTCCATTTCGTTTAATTTTAAACAAAGTTGGGGCATCAGAACGTAAAGTATTTACGTTCTGTAATTTCATTTTAAAGCGGGATAAAATCACTACTTTTGCAACATGTCAGACAATAAGCAAATGTCCTTTCTTGACCACCTCGAAGAACTGCGCTGGAGATTAATGCGCTCCGCAGTGGCCATTATCATATTTGCCATCGTTATTTGGATTTACCAAAAAGAAATCATGGAAAATGTTTTCTTGATCATGATTGACCCTGATTTTATTACCTTCCAACTTTTGTGCGAATACTTGAATGTCTGCATCGAAAAAATCCCGGTGAATTTTCAGAGCATGACCTTATCCGGACAATTCTCCTATGCCTTGATGATGAGTATTATGGGTGGAGCTGTTTTGTCATTCCCTTATATATTTTATCAATTGTGGTCATTTGTTAAACCCGGATTGAAGTTCAAAGAACGTAAAATGGCAAAGGGCATTGTTTTTTATGTGAGTATCCTCTTCTTTACGGGAATTCTTTTTGGTTACTTCGTTGTTGCTCCATTAAGTGTTCAGTTTTTCGGAGCCTTTCAAATTACAGATCAAATCAAGAATGACTTCACGATTAGTTCTTACATGAGTACCATTCTCTCCACCGTATTTTATACCGGATTATTCTTTTTACTGCCGGTTGTCACCTATCTATTAGTTAAAATTGGACTTTTCACGCCTGAATTCCTTGTGAAATACCGGAAACATGCTGTTGTCGTCATTCTTATACTTGCGGCCATCATCACTCCCCCGGATGTGATATCTCAAGTCATTGTGACCATTCCAATTTACTTATTGTTTGAAATTAGTGTACTAGTTGCCAAACGTGTAGCAAAAAATCAAAAAGACTAATTAGTCCTTATGAAAATCCTACTCATTCTTTTTTTCTTTTGTCCATTTATTGCGCTTTCGCAGACAACTACTGTAAAAGGATATGTGAAAGATGAAAAAGGAGAACCAGTCCCTTTTGCCCGCGTAAGGTTTGTCGGAACCAAAATAGGAGATTTAACAGATTCAACAGGTGCCTATTTTCTTCAAAGCTACTACGCAACTGATTCTATAAATGTTCAATTCATTGGATTCCAATCACAATCTTTAAAAATCAAAAAAGATATCGAACAGACCTTGAATGTGACAATGCGCATTCAATCTACTGATTACAAAGATGTCGTTGTGATGATTTCAAGTGAGTCCCCTGCGGTTGCCTTACACAAGAAAGTTATTGCAAATAAACCGATTAATAACAAAGAGAAGCTTGATGCCTATCAGTATAAACTCTACAATAAAATTCAGCTTGATTTAAACAATATTGGCGACAAGTTTCAACAAAACGGACTCATTAAGCGGATGGATCTCGTGATGAATTATTTGGATTCAACCAATGACGGCAAAAATTATTTACCGGTAATACTTTCAGAATCATTATCTGATTTTTACTTTAAAAATAAACCCAAACAAAAAAAAGAAATCGTACAAGCAACTAAAATTACAGGCTTGGAGAACCTTCAAGTGAATCAGTTTTTAGGTGATATGTACCTCGACTTAAACATCTACGACAATATCTATGACTTATTCAATAAATCGTTCATAAGCCCGCTAGCGCCCTTTGCGCGAACATATTATCAATTTGTCTTGGAAGATTCAACATTTATTGGTTCTGATTGGTGTTATAAATTGCGATTTGAACCCAAAAGAACAGGTGATTTAGCTTTCACAGGGGAAATGTGGATCAACGACACTACCTATGCGGTAAAGCAAATTAAAGCCGCAATTTCTCCAGATGCAAACCTGAATTACATCCAAAATTTTTACTTCGAACATTATTTTGATCAGGTGCAAAATGAGGTGTGGATGCTGACAGAAGAACGATTAATCATTGAGTTTCGTTTGACGGAAGATTCAAAAATTCTTGGAATGTACGGCCGCAAATACAGTAAACGCGATGATTTTGTCATTAATCAAGCCAAAGAAAATTTGTTTTACGCCACCAATGCCGTTGAAATGAGCGACAGTGCTAAACTTCGATCGCAAGAATATTGGCAAAAAAACAGACCGGTCGTTTTAAATGTTCAAGAAAAACACATCGAAGAAATGGTAGATTCTTTGAGTAAAACCAGTTTTTATAAGTCGATGAAGAAATTCATTTACTTCGCTACCACTGGCTATTATCAATTCCATAAAATTGAGCTTGGAAATGCAACCTCCTTAATCAGCACCAATCCGGTTGAAAAATACCGCCTTGCCATGGCACTCAGAACATCTAATGATTTTTCCAAGCGCCTAGAACTTGGTGGACGTGTTGCTTACGGATTTGGAGATGATAAATTAAAGTATGCCGCCAAAATCAGGTATAACATTACTCCGAAAAAAAGAGGGATGCTCACCGGGATTTATTCTTACGACATTGAACAAATCGGGCAATCTCCAACTGCAGCTTCCATGGGCAGTACCTTTGCTACTGTATTTAATACCGCGCCGTTTGATAAATTGACTTTCGTCAATAAAATTGGCCTTAATTTAGAAAAGGACATAAAAAAAGACCTGATTCTTTACGGTGGATTTGAATGGAAAAGCTATACCCCACTCGGACTAGCGAATTATCAACGAATTGTTAATTTCGATACAGTGAATGTGTCTAATATTAAAACGTTTGAATTTATTGGACGGGTTCGTTGGACAAAAGGAGAGGAATTTTTATCTGGTTATTTTGATCGCACCAGTTTACGATCTGTTTATCCAATCTTCTCCCTACAAGCCATTATTGGAATGAAGAACATCTTTGGCAGTGAATATAATTACCAACGTTTGGAGTTTCAAATGGAACACAACACGCAATTGGGTGTTTTGGGACGGATGCGTTACGGGGTAACCGCTGGATACATATTCGGGACAACCGCTTATCCATTTTTAAAGGTACATGAAGGAAATCAATCCTTGTGGTTGCTTACCAGTACTTTTAATAAATTGAACTTCATGGAATTCATCAGTGATAAATACATCACAGGGTTCGTTGAAAATCATTGGGAAGGATTGTTTTTCGACCGCATTCCACTCGTGAAAAAACTAAACCTAAGACTTGTTTCCACCGGAAGAATTCTTTACGGTGACATCAGTCAAAAACATGAGCAAGCCATGTTAATTCCTGATTTTGTGAAGCGTTTTAATGGTGTGCCCTATATGGAAACTTCGATTGGTATCGAGAATATTTTAAAGGTGATTCGAGTTGACCTCGTTTGGAGAATGACTCATCCGATTCCTGGACAAAGTCCATTTGGAATTCGTGCACGCTATGCATTGAATTTTTAATACCTTAGTATCGTGAAATTATACACACAAAATATTCGTAAATCCTACAAAGGAAGACCCGTTGTTAATGGTGTTTCCGTTGAAGTCGAACAAGGAGAAATTGTTGGGCTTTTAGGTCCAAACGGTGCTGGAAAAACCACGTCCTTTTACATGATGGTTGGTTTGGTTCGTCCAGATGAAGGAAATGTGTTTTTAGACGATGTAGAAATCACTAAACTTCCCATGTATAAACGCGCTCAAATGGGCATCGGCTACCTTCCACAAGAAGTTTCTGTCTTTCGAAAACTAAGTGTGGAAGATAACATCATGGCCATTCTTGAAATGACTGATTTATCTAAACAAGAACGATCAGAAAAGCTGGAACAACTGTTGGAAGAATTTAGTTTGACGCATGTTCGAAAAAACCTCGGTAACCGCTTGTCCGGAGGAGAAAAAAGAAGAACGGAGATTGCCAGAGCCTTAGCAACGAATCCGAAATTTGTCCTGTTGGACGAACCCTTCGCTGGTGTAGATCCAATTGCCGTAGAAGACATCCAAAGTATCATATCGGAGCTGAAAAAACGAAACATCGGCATTCTCATCACAGACCACAATGTACAAGAAACACTGTCGATTACCGATCGTGCGTATTTACTTTTCGAAGGAAGTATTTTGAAATCAGGAACGGCGGAAGAATTGGCCTCAGATGAACAAGTTCGAAAAGTCTATTTAGGTCAAAATTTCGTGTTGCGAAAATAATTACCTAATCAAGGTCACAAATCCATCCAAAGCCTGCCAAATGTAGGGCTTGTCACATGATCGGAATTTGAGTTTGTACGAATACAATCCATCTTGACACATCACTCCATTCAATTGACCATCCCAAGCTTGCTTCGGATCATTGGTTTGAAAAATCAACTCCCCCCATCGGTTGTAAATACTGAATTCCCATGCGACAACATCAAAATCCGTAATTGGTTTGAATAATTCGTTTCGGTTATTCTGATCAGGAATGAATGTATTTGGAATGTAAATCGAAAAAGGTTCTACCATAACCGTACTTCTTGCCGTGTCTCGACAACCATATTGATTCGATACTATCTGGATTGGATAGTCAGAACCTGAATTGATGTAATCGTGATTGAAATTAGCAAGGTTCGACGTATATGCTCTATTGTCAAAAATATACTGGTAGTTGGTTGCTCCGCTAGATTGATCAATGAAGGACACCGTGTTTTGACACACATCGACCTTGTCAGGATTGACCATAAATCCTGCCGTTGGCGAAGGATGTACGGTAATTAAATCCTGTTTCATCATGAAAAGCGTATCCATACATCCATAGAGCTGATTCAAAGTTAAACTCACACTGTAATTTCCAGGTGTTAAATAAATGTGATTTGGATTCACAGCGGTTGAGCTAGCGCCATCTCCAAAATCCCAATAGTATTGTGTCGGAACATCCGATTGACTCAAATTCACAAATTGTGCAAGGGAAGGAGCGCACTGCAAGCTATTGATAAACATGAAATCGATGTTTGCATGCCCGAAAATTTGTACCGTCGAACTCACCGTATCTGCACAGTTGTCATATTGACCAATAAAATAAACAACTTGTGTTCCTGGCTGCGTATAACTCAGTCCTTGTACACTCAATGAAGTAGCGGAACTTGGATTCGCATTCGTTCCAAATTCCCATTGGAAAGTAGCATTACTCGGACCTGAAACAGTGGCTAAAAAATCAAATGTCTCGTCAATACACAACGAATCAGTATGACTTATCGACATAACTAAGGGTTCTTTAATAGTTACTTGAACTTCGGAGGTATCTGAACACGTAGAAAAGGAACTAGCAATTAATTGAACGGTGTAAACTCCTGGTGCTGGAAAGGTAAAGGTCGGCGTCGTTAAATTACTTTGTCCAACGCTATTCGATCCCAAACTAAAATCCCACGAATAATTGATTGCCGAGCTAGAGTTATTGCCAAATGGGACCGTGAATCCGATACACTCCACCAATGGAGGAACAGAAATTACGCTTGTTGGAACTTCGAAGATGAAAACAGAATCCACATAACTTAATTGACAAAATCCATCATCAGCAATTACTTCTATGGTGTGGTAGCCCGGAGTAGAAAAAGAGACATTGAAAACTGCATTTCCAGTTCCAGAGGTTTGACTCGCCGTAGGATCTAACACCCATGTGAGACTTGAGGAAGGATTGGATACATTGGCGATAAAGTCAAAGTTGTTTCCAAGGATGCATAAGGAATCTTGAGAAGTCCAAGAAACACTCAGTGGGTTATTTACAACTATATTCATGTAGGCTGTATCCGTACAAGGCATTCCAGGGTTCACGATTAATTGAACGTTGTAATTTCCGGGAGAAGGAAATGTGTAATTAGGTGCAAATTGCGTGCTGACATCATTGGTGATATTCGGAACGCCAAAATTCCAGGCATAGGATGAACCACCATATGAATTATTGACGAATTGGACATTCAATCCTTGGCAATAAGAAATAAACGTTGGTAATTGCGTTTGTAAAGGCAATAAGGCCTGCATCACAATATTGCAATCAAAGACGCGGAATAAAAAATCACGGATCGTTTGTCCAACCAATACCCCATTTCGATATTCCTTCACGCAAACGCCAACCACGAACAAACCAATCATGTTGGGATTTACTGTTAAAACTCCGCTCAATGGATCAATGACGGTAGAGGATCCAGGACCTAAGGGCTGTTGCGCGTTGAACGTTCCGCCATTCCATTGCACGGGAAAATAAGGGGGCGCGGGAGCTTGCGTAGGTTGTGGATTCGCAGAACTCGCTCCAGACCATGGGGTTACTAAGGAATATGTAAGAAAGTCTCCATCCGGGTCAGTTGCGATGTGATTAAATATGAGCTCATCATTATTGCACAGTAATACTGGTGGATAATTGGTAAACCGCGGACTACTATTCGCGGTGAATCCAGTGTCAGATCCTGGAACATGTGTGGTAAGTGTTATGCCTGTATCATCAGGAAACAATAAATTCGTGATATTTGGCCCACGGCAACACCGCTGATAGGAAACGTCATATCCACCCGGTGAAGGCGGTAAAGTAACAACAGTGGTATAGATGGCACGTTCCACACAAATGTTATTGGGTGGAGTCGCACAGGGATTATTAAAGTTTATGGGCAAAATGACACTCCCCGGAAAAGGGACGAGAATATTGGCAAAAAACACATTGTTTGGCTTGTAAATCGTCAACGCAAGCGGATCATCGTATTGCGCACCTGATGAATTACAATCTCGGTAGAGCGTAATGAAAAAACGGTACTGATTATTTCCTAAATAGTCATAATAAATATCTCCTCCAATAATATGCGATGCATAGGTATTGGTCATCATGAAAAAGGAAAAAATAAGGTAGAATTTCTTCATGTTGTTTCTAAGACGCAAAAATAGGTCAAATGTTGTCTTTTCTCAAATCTAAATCATCGATTTCGTATATTGAAAAGTCATAATGAAAGCCTGTCTCGTTGGTGATTTTGCTCCCATCAATAATCTTTCCCTGATTCCCCTTCAAAAAGACCAGTCTTTTTTCGCCTATTTTAAGGGAAATAGCTCCATAATACTCCTCTTTCGTTGGATGTTCTGGCCAACAAACGTTGTAAACAGAATTTCCTTGAGAGTCATTCATAGTCACTAGTATCGACGCAATGATGTCTTTTTGATGGATTAAATTGACAGGGGCTTGGCTGTTTGGAATGTGTCGTCCATGACGAAGGAAAGACCGCACTGGATGACGATTTGGGCCAATATGCCCGGACAAGCGCAAAACGGTATAGTTCGAAGGTTGTAGCGAACGTATTCGTTCTTCCATTTGAAAAACTAAGTGATCTTTATTGATTGACGAAGATTCATTAACGAGTGCTGAAGCATCCTCGTAAACCCCTGTGGAACTTGTAAAAACAATCGATTTGACGTGCAACGATTGCAGCAAATTTGACAGTGACTGAAGAGCCCCTTCAAATGGAGGCAAGGTTACGATAACCGCATCAAAATTTACGGGTGCTTGCTCATCCTCAGGCCAAGAAAGGATTCCACTGTTTTTTTTCAAGCGCAAAGCAGAAATACTAGCTCTTTTTATGTCATTCAACTTAGTGTCGTCGGATGAGGTTGCCCAAATAATCGCATCCGGGCTTTTTAACGCTTCCGCAAGTGCCTTACCTAGCCAACCGTATCCGATAATCAAATAATTTTTCATTCGATGGTTAAACGCAAAAAACAAAAAAGAGTTTGTTTTTATTCACGGATATCCTCTTTCTGTTTTTAACTTGTGAATTGTTGTGCTAACTTTGACCAAAATTTGAGAGATGAATGCTTTTGATGTAATTGTAGTAGGATCGGGTCCGGGTGGATATGTTTCAGCACTTCGATGTGCACAACTTGGACTAAAAACAGCGCTTGTAGAAAAATATAACACCCTTGGAGGCACCTGTTTAAATGTAGGTTGCATCCCTTCAAAAGCCTTGTTGGATTCTTCTGAACACTATCACAATGCACAACACAATTTCAAAACTCATGGGATTGAAATTACCGGGCTAAAAGCTAATTTGACCCAAATGATTAACCGCAAAAACGAAGTGGTGAGTCAAACCTGTGCCGGAGTGAAATTTTTAATGGACAAAAACAAAGTAACTGTTTTCCATGGACATGGTTCATTTGCATCTGCAAATTCCATTTTAGTGAAAGGAGCAGATGGTACAGAAACGATCCTGCAAGGAAAAAACATCATTATTGCCACGGGTTCTAAGCCTAACTTTTTTCCAGGAATGGAGCCGGATAAGAAACGTATCATCACTTCAACAGAGGCATTAAACATGACCGAGATTCCAAAAAGAATGTTAGTGATAGGTGGTGGTGTCATTGGTCTAGAACTTGGCTCTGTCTACGCAAGATTGGGTTCAGAAGTCGAAGTCATCGAATTCGCGCCAAGCATTCTTCCTACGATGGATGCCGGAATTGGAAAAGAATTTGCTAAGATTCTCAAAAAAGAAGGTTTCAAGTTTTATATGGAGCATCGCGTAGTGAAGGTCGAAAACACCGGTAAAAAAGTCGTTTTAACTGCTGAGAATAAAAAAGGTGAGCTTGTAACACTGGAAGCTGATTATTGCTTAGTTGCAGTGGGTAGAAAAGCATACACGGAAGGACTGAGCCTAGACAAAGCAGGATTAGCAGCAACAGAACGTGGTCAAATTGAAGTAAATGACCATTTGCAAACGAAAGTAGCACACATTTACGCCATTGGCGATGTAGTTCGTGGCGCCATGTTGGCTCACAAAGCCGAAGAAGAAGGCGTATTTGTGGCAGAAATGATTGCCGGACAAAAACCACATATCAATTATAATTTGATTCCAGGTGTTGTCTATACATGGCCAGAAATTGCTGCGGTTGGAAAAACGGAAGAAGAATTAAAAACGGCTGGTATCGCCTACAAAGTGGGGAGTTTCCCGATTAAAGCACTTGGACGAGCACGTGCAAGCATGGATACAAGTGGATTTATCAAAATATTAGCGGATGAAAAAACCGATGAGGTTTTAGGTGTTCACATGATCGCACCACGTGCAGCCGATTTGATTATGGAAGCAGTAACAGCCATGGAATACCGTGCTTCAGCCGAAGATATTGCACGTATTTGTCACGGACATCCAACGTATTCAGAAGCCATGAAAGAAGCAGCATTAGCCGCTACGGACAATCGGGCACTACACATCTAAGACGTTACGCTGAAAAGGCATCAGCAATGTGCTCAATGCTTGTTTGATATTGATTGTGAACGATGGATACAATATCAAAACGGACATTTCGATCAATTTGATGCTCCTGAACATAGCGGTCAGCAACCGTTATTATTTGACGCTGCTTTGATTTTGTCACTGCACGCCAGGGCTCCCCTATTTGACCCGTACACCTTGCCTTGACCTCTACAACGACTAAATCGTCGCCGTCCTCCAAAACTAAATCAACTTCATATTTTTTAAATCGAATGTTTCGATCGATCAATCGAAAGCCCTTATTACTTAAAAAAGCCAAAGCCTCATTTTCACCCCATACTCCTAACTCCTCTTTTTTCATTTTCTTTTTACCTAAATATACAATTTTCCTTCCGATATTCCGAGTGAATCAAACAAGCAATTATCTTTATATCAAATTCAATCTATGTCTAAAATTCTACTGAAGAACATCAAAGGACTCGTTCAAGCGGGTGAACAGATACCCTCCGTTCGAAAAGGCGCTGAAATGAAGCAATTAGACATCATTGAAAACGCTTTTTTAGCGCTCGAAGATGGCGAAGTGATTTCGTATGGATCTATGCTCGAGTGGGAAGGAATCATCGACTGGAGAGATGTCGAAATTGTTGACGCAGATGGATGTTATGTTCTTCCCGCTTTCATTGATGCGCATACCCACACTGTTTTTGCAAAATCACGTGAAGAAGAATTTGTGGATCGGATTCACGGACTTAGTTACGAGGATATCGCTGCTAAAGGTGGGGGCATTTTAAATTCAGCTAGAAAATTAAGTGAGTTATCCGAAGATGAACTGTTTGAGGCAGCAAAAAAACGAATCGAACGTATTATTCAATCTGGAACTGGTGCTCTTGAAATAAAATCAGGTTATGGACTTTCTGTTGATGGGGAAATAAAAATGTTACGCGTTATTAAACGCTTAAAGGCATGCATGCCAATCGTCATAAAAGCTACTTTCTTAGGCGCACATGCTTTTCCGGTTGATTACAAAGAAAATAAACGTGGCTACATCGACCTCATTATCCAGGAGATGTTACCAATGATACAAAAGGAACAACTAGCCGACTATATCGATGTGTTTTGTGAACACAATTATTTTTCCGTAGCAGAAATGGAAGAAATACTTCGGGCCGGTATTGCTTGTGGGCTAAAACCAAAAGTTCATGTCAATCAATTTAGCATTCTTGGTGGAGTTCAAAAAGCGGTTGAACTTGGTGCTATTTCGGTAGATCATTTGGAAGAAATCGATGAAAACGACATTCAATCTTTATTGCATTCGGATACCATTCCGACACTGCTTCCTGGCTGTTCACACTTTTTATCAATCCCATTTGGAGATGCAAGACGCATCATCGATGCAGGACTTCCTCTTGCGTTAGCAAGTGACTATAATCCTGGGTCCTCACCAAATTATCATTTAATGACCATTTTGTCATTGGCCTGTTTGAAACAGAAAATGACGCCAGAAGAAGGAATAAACGCTTTAACCATTAATGCAGCAGCAGCCCTTGAACTCTCCGAAAGTCATGGAAAAATAGCAATCGGTAGAAAATCACCAATCATGTTAACCAAAGAGATTCCTTCTTTGGCTTACCTCGCATACGCTTTTGGTGAAGAACATGTCCAACGAATGTTCATTTGATTCCGTGTAAAAATGTACCTTTGAAGTTACGATGAAATACCTAATTATCCCTTGTATCATTTATTGCACATGCTTCGTAGCGTTTGGACAAAGTTACTTTGCGGATCGAGAATTACTTTGGGAGATTTCTGGCAATGGCTTAAAACAAAAGTCTTACCTGTTTGGGTCGCTTCATTCGAATGATAAGCGCTTATTTCAATTAGCCGATTCCGTCTATACAGCAATGATTAAGACAGATAAACTAATTCTTGAAACCGATATTTTTGAATTATTCAATGAGTTAGACACACGAACGAGCCTGCCGACAACGCTGTATGACAAAACCGGGAATCCATATACTGCAGAAACTGAACCAAGCAAAACGTTTTACGGGGATGAGGACGGAATGCCACAATTCTTAGATGCTTATTTTCAACAATTTTGTTTCAATGCACAAAAAGGATTTATCCCCTTGGAATCCGTGAAAGAACAATACGATTTGCTTTCCGATGAACTTCATCTTTCAGATAAACAAATCGTGGATAATGCGTTAAATACGTTTACGCACGATCGATTAATCGATCTATACTTAAAAGGTGATTTAATCGCTATCGATAAATTTATAAAGGCGAACATGTCGGTTCAAGAAGGGCTTTATGATGAAGTAATCACGAAAAGAAATGTTCGAATGTCACAGAAACTTGATTCCATTCTGCGATCTAAAACCAATTTTTTCTGTGCTGTTGGTGCAGGACATTTGGGAGGGTCGAGTGGAATCATCAATCTGCTCCGATCAAAAGGGTATAAAGTAAGAATGGTGACATGGTATCACTCTGAAAAAGCGAGTAAAGATGAATTGAACGTTCGCTCTTTTAAAGAATTTATTTATCATGATCAAGTGTCCGGACTTGTCGCGAAATTACCCGGGAAGCCCATTACTATTTTAGAACCCGATGGAATCAAACGAATTGTTTACCGAGAACTTGGACAAGGGAATTCGTATGAAATTTCGATTGTTCCAATCGATACGAATATAAGCCCAGAAGAGATTGCGGCAATTTATATTGCAACACCGCCAAATACCTCTATTCGTAAATTATTACTGGATGATGGACGCATTGTTTTTGAAGGATTGTCAAACACCTACCCGGAAGGCTTAAATTATGTGCAAATTCAATTTAGCCCAAATTACTTCGCTGTCATTAAAACGTATGGAGGAAATAAATACATGCACTCAAACCGCCCAAATCAATTTTTTCTCAAGGTGTGGTTTGACTAATTTTCCTGTATTCTTTCCCATGCTACCAACAACGTTCCTCAGATGAAATTTATAGATAACCTTGCTCGAAAAATTTTAGATGACTACACTCAACTTGAAGAATTGGTGGTTATTTTACCTTCTGAAAGAGCCGTCAAATACCTTGGTAACTCCTTATTCAAACTCAACAATGGGCCTTTAATTGCTCCTGAAATGCTGACCATTGACCGCTGGATAAAATCCCAATTCAACGATATTATAGATCCAACTAGGTTACTCCTTGTTCTCTTTGAAAGTTACCTGCAAACAGAGGAAGGAAAAGGTCAAAGTTTTGAGTCATTTCTTACCTGGGGATCCATCTTACTAAGCGATTTCAACGATTTGGATCGCTACATGATTGACCAGGAACAAATATTTAAAAATCTTAAATCCATAAAGGAATTAGAAAGCTGGCAAATTGACGAGGAAAACTACAGTGAATCTCAATTAAAATTCATGGCTTTTTGGGAGCAAATACCCAAATTGCATACCCAATTGATGGTGGAATTAACCAAGAGGTCCCAAATCACACTCGCTCAAGCATACCGTAAATTAGCGGAAGAAACCGCTGCCTTGGTTCCTACAGGAAAGCAATATATTTTTGCCGGATTCAATGCCCTTTCCAAAGCTGAACTTCAAATCATCAAGAATTTAATGAAGCGAGGAAAGACGGAGTTCATCATTGATGCTGATGTTTATTACCTAGAAAATGAACAACATGAAGCCGGTTCTTTTTTACGGAACGACCTCAGTTATTTGGATATGAGGAAGGCAGATTTTACTCAACGTAGGCTTCATCATTCCCCGATTGAATTTACCGTCATTGAATGCGCACAGCATACAGGACAAGTAAAAGTTGCGGCAACAGAACTTGCAAAATTAAGTGCTGCTGAATTAGACGAAACATTGGTTTTACTTGCGGATGAAACACTGATTCATTCGCTGGTTAAAAATATTCCCGCATCCGTTGGAAAAGCAAACATTACCCTTGGACTACCCCTTCAACAAACACCCGTAAAGTCTTGGGTTGATTTATTATTTACCATTCAAGAAAACAAGAAACGATTCCGCACAAAAGCAATCTACTTTAAAGATTTTCAACGCATTCTAAACCATGTTTTTTGTTTAGCTTGCCTCCCGGAAGAAGAAAAAAAACGCTTGTCTTCCATCGAACAAGACAGCATTCGAAAAAACAAAGTTTTTCAAGCGATTGACCGGCTTAATCTACCCCCTAAAGCAAAAGTACTTTTTGAATTAGTCACAGAGGATTGGGCAGATGATTGGCATGTCGCTTTAGGGAAGATTAGGCAGTTGAATGCACTATTTACGGATGATTTCGAACAAATTCATGAATTTGAAAAAACAGCCATCCAAGTTTTTGATCAATCGATGCGTGGATTCGAGTCCTTGCTCAAGGAGGGTATTCCATCCATGGAACTGCGAAGTTTCAAATTATTGTTAAATCAACATTGGTCCTCAGCAACTATTGCATTTCATGGTAATCCAACAAACGGTTTGCAAATCATGGGCTTACTAGAAACCCGGATGATTGATTTTAAAAACCTCATCATACTTGGATTGAATGAAGGAAAACTTCCGAATAACAATCCAGTTCGCACCTTGATCCCCATGGATTTACGCGCTGCTTTCAAACTCCCTTCAACGCGCGAAAAACAAGGCTTGTTCGCACATCACTTTTACCGACTTTTACACCATGCTGAAAAGGTATTGGCGACCTATACAGCAGCGGCAGAACAAATTGGAAGCAATGAGGCTAGTCGCTATTTGATGCAAATTGAAATGGAATTATGCAAAGTGAATCCAGCCCTACAGTGGAAAAAATCATTTTATCACATCCCTTTTACCGAACGTGTAGCCTTGAATACTACACAAATTCAAAAAACGCCTGAAGTTTTGAATCGCATTCTTGAATTTCTAGAAAAACCACTGTCTGCATCCGCAGTAAATAAATACATGCTTTGTCCATTGGACTATTATTACCGTTATTTAGTGGAATTTGGTGAGGATAAAGAAGTCGAGGAAGAAATCGAAAATCATACATTTGGTAGCATTATTCACACGACGTTAGAAGACTTATTTAAGCCCTACGCACAGCGCGACAAGCAAGGGGTGTATGTTCAGCCAGCACCGCCACCCGTTCGGGAAAAAGATGTATTAAAAATGCTAGATACGTTCAAGAAAAACCTGTACAAAGGATTTTTAGATCATTTTGATCAAGATGAATCACTCTTTAAAACAGGAAAAAATCGCTTGAGTTATGAGATGGCTGTTGAGATCACTAAAAACGTTTTAGAAAAAGAACTGCAATTTATTCAAGGCCTGAGTGAGCCACTATACATCGAACAAATCGAAGCAGAAATGCACACCGAAATGATGATTCCTTTCGAAGGTGGTTTCAAAAAATTGCGTTTCAAAGGATACATCGATCGCATCGATCGCATTGGCAATCGTTACCGAGTTATTGATTACAAAACAGGAAAAGTAAAGAAAGAGGAAGTTGTATATCAAACATCGAATAAAGGATTAATACCTTCCTTTCTCAAATGTAAACACGCCTTTCAATTATCCCTATACTGTTTGTTTTTCAAAGATCAATACGGTGTTTTACCAGATGAGGCAAAAATCACTGCACTGATCAACGTAAAAGAAGAGTTTAACCTTACCTTTAAAAATGGTGAATTATCCGATATGGTACCCGTTTTACAGGAATTATTGAGTGAAATACTTGTTCAATTGACTGATGTAAATCAAGCATTCGAGCATAATCTCGATGCGGATTATTGCCAATATTGCTCTTAAACAAAAAAACCTGAAAAGAAAAAAAGGGATAAATCCGCTTTAGCTCTTTTCAGGTTACTGCAAGTTAAATAAAACCAAAACTGAACAAACGTTTTTGTTCCGCTTTTTTCAAGACGAAATGCCTTCGTTTAAGGTTGCCTTGGTCTTATTAATATAATTCTGCTTTTAATGCAGTTCGGTAATCAATCATTTCTTCACGATTGATTTTGTGATCCGCATTTTTCAATAGATTCAACAAATACAATAAATTATCTTTTTCTTCAATTTCTATCGGATATTCATTGCCCTCCTCGTCTTCATCATATTGAGCTTGAACATCAAAACACTCGTTTTCTGTTAAAAACTCATAAGTTAAACGCAATAATTTAACGACCAAAGGATCTTGCTCCAACAACGCTAATTCACGTAATGCTTTTAAATCCTCCACTAAATTTGATGCAGTCACACCACTCTTTTCAACATTTGTGATGATAGCATCTAATTTTTGATTCGCTAGTCCAGTTTTCATGTAGTCATTTTTGTGAGGCAAATTTAATGGAAATCATTGAAATATTCATGCATCCAAGCATAACAATTCTGCAAAAGCCGTTTTCCAAGCAAAAAGAAATCCTATTTTTGTTACATGGATTTCTTTATACAAGCATTTAGTATTGGGTTTTTGCTGAGTGTGATGGTAGGCCCCATCTTTTTTCTTCTTCTTGAGACGAGCATTACAAAAGGATTTAGGTCAGCACTTGCCTTGGACTTTGGTGTGCTAGTCAGTGATATCATTTATGTACTCATTGCGGTGATGTTCGTCGAACAAATAAAAGGACTGATTGCAGGCAACAAACTCATGTTCAGTATTATTGGGGGAGGGATTTTTGTTATTTATGGCGTCATCAGTTTGGTGAAAAAAGTGGCCATTTTGGATAACCAAAAATTAGAAGGCATGGATGAAAGTCCAGAAATCAGTCGCCAACAAATACACACAAAAGATTACGTCTTTCTTGGCTTGAAAGGCTTTGTCTTGAATTTTGCCAATCCAATGGTTATCTTTTATTGGGTGAGTGTTGCCTCGGTGGCGAATAACGCCGTTCCAGATGAAAATAGCACTACTTGGGCCTTTGTGTTTTTAGGGGTCGTTCTTCTTACCTTTTTTAGTGTTGATGTATTAAAAATAATTGCAGCAAAGAAAATCCGTCCATTGGTGAATCAAAACTTGCTGAATGCCTTAAATCGCCTTATTGGCATTGTATTTACCTTATTTGGTTTCTTCTTGATTCTTCAATTCTTTTTAAAGAAATAAAGTACTATGAAACAGATTTTATTTCTATTGTTCTTCTCTATCACTCAAGTCTACGGACAAAATGTTTTGAAAGAAAATCTTGGTCCAAAGGTGCGCCTATATTGGGACGCTGGAAACAAACGACTGCAAGCGATTGGAAGTTATTTCACAAGTAGCGCAACGCCCAAAACGACAGAAAAACACGGAAAATGGACCTTCTATACCTATGATGGGCTCTTAGAAGAAGAAAGTAATTATTACCGTGACAGACTGCTAGGTAAACGGGTTTTTTATTACCCTAACAAACAAATGAAAGAAGAGTCCTACTTCAAATTTAATGTCCCAGATAGTTTATTCTTTCAATGGAATCAAAATGGGAAACTAACTACAAAGGGTCAATTTGAACTGGGCAGTCCTGTAGGTGAATGGCATTATTACTTTGACGATGGCAGAGAAAAATCGATGGAAAAAGTGGTGAATGACACCGTTTATCTTATGTCAAGCTGGGAAGAAGATACGAACCATCTTCAAACTGTGAAAGAAGGAAACGGCGTGATTGAAGAACGGTATGTTAACGGCGTGGTAAAAGCATCCTACACGTTTAAAAACGGATTAAAAAACGGGATCTTTGAGGAACGCACAGCGAATGGCGTTTTATCTGTAGGTGGGTCGTTTAAAGATGGGAAAAAGAACGGTACATGGGAATTTTATGAATTTCAAGGAATCTTAGAAAAAAGGATAACTTACAAAGCGGACTCCTTAGACGGTGCTTATTTAGCCCTCACTTTAACGGGCGATACAATCACTTCAGGAACATACGAAAACGGTCAGAAACAAGGATTTTGGATTTGGAAAACACCAGAACGAACGATTGAAATGAGTGGATTTTTCAAACAAAACGTGCAAGATAGTATTTGGCACTATTATTTTTCATCAGGGGAACTCTCTTACATAGCGCATTTCAAAGATGGACAACGAACGGGAGAATGGAATTATTATTATCAAAATGGAGCCTCCTATCGAAAAGGAAACTATTCCAAAGACCAAAGAGAAGGAAATTGGCAAACGTGGTATGAAGATGGTGTGCTGCTGATGAATGGAAATTACCAGAAAGGGAAAGAGGAAGGTACATGGTATAACTATTGGGAGAATGGCGCATTGAAAAATAAAGCGGAATTCAGGCATGGATTAATGGATGGTACTTGGGTTTCTTACACCCCGGAAAGTGTCCTGACCAACGCTGGCAATTATAAAAAAGGGTTTAAAGTTGGAGCTTGGTATACTTACTACAACAATGGGCGGCTAAAAGAAAAAGTGCATTATAAAGTATTTACCGAGAAGAATGTCACAAGTGATATGGCCATCATGGGCTTAAAAGAAACCGTCAGTGATTTTCATGGAAAATTTGAGGCATACTCTCAGAAGGACTTCCAACTAAAATCAGAAGGGAAATACCATAAAGGGATGAAACATGGCAAATGGATTGACTATTATCCCGGTGGAGTAGTTCCAACCATTGTATCCGAATACCGTTTTGGGAAATTAGATGGTGTTTTTGAACAGCGTGATCCTCGTGGAAGGTTGATGTATGAAATACACTACAAAAATGGATTAAAACATGGTTCCTTCCTGATTTTCGGGGAAAATGGAAACATCGTGTCTCAAAAAGAATTCAGGTATGGGAAACAGATTTCTATGAAGGGAGAAAGTGAATTATTTACTCCCTAATCCCTCAATAAAAAGCGTTAATTCAATAAAATCATCTACGCTTAACCTTTCCGGTCTTTGCGTCACAAACTTATCTGGCAGTTGCGCATCTTGTGTCAATGATTTTACCGAATTTCGAAGCGTTTTTCTTCTTTGTTGAAAGGCTGTTTTAACAACACGCATAAACAACTTCTCATCACACGGCAATGATTCACGCTCATTTCTCACGCAGCGAATAACGCCGGATTTCACTTTTGGTGGTGGGATAAAGACGTGCTCATCCACCGTAAAACAATAAGTGATATCATAAAACGCTTGCATGAATACACTTAAAATACCGTATTCTTTGGACCCCGGTTTTTCTGCGATGCGAATGGCAACTTCCCTTTGGAACATCCCCATAATTTCGGGAATTTGATTCCGGTGTTCTAGGCACTTTAATAAAATTTGGGAAGAAATATTGTAAGGGAAATTCCCTGCAACGATAAACGGTTCTTGACCCATGATTTCTGTCAAATCTTTACGCAAGAAATCTGCATAAATGATTCGATCACCCATCAAAGGATATTTTTTGTGCAAATACTCAATGGATTCTGCATCAATATCTACCAGGAAAAGTTCGATGCCATCCTGTGTTTTCAGGTAATCTGTCAACGCGCCCATTCCCGGACCAACCTCCAATACGCGTTTACATCCACGGTGAAAAGTTACTTGATTAGCAATTTTTTCACAGGTCTCAAGATCTTTCAGGAAATGTTGTCCGAGGTGTTTTTTTGGTTTAACGTTCATGATGCTTTGAATTCTTCAATGACCGTTAATAAGGTTCTAAATGCTGCGAATTTTCCGCCGTAGCGTTGCGCATGGTCCTGTTGCAACATCGGGGCATATTTGTCTTGGTATTCATCCATCTTTTCCTGGCTCGGAGCCAAATATAAAAATGAGTAAGCAGACCCCCCATCCTCTTCGCCCTGAATTCGAGAGATTCGGCATTCTAAAAAACAACCTGTTTCCATTACTTGCGGAATGTGTGTTTTGCGCATCCATTTAAGCCATTCCACTTCGGTTTCTCGATCAATACTTACTGTTACATTATATAGTACCATGGTGCAAAAGTAAAAAACTTGAGAAGATACTTCCAGATTGATATACAATAAACATGAAATTCTTCGTTTTATGAAGATAATTACAAAAAATCTTATCTTTGAACCAATTAATTAACAGAAACTATGAAAAAACTATTGATTTTATCGCTTTCAACATTCTTATTGAATGCTGCTTCTTGGGCGCAATCATGTACGCCAGGAGCAAATTACGTGGATTCAACCTACGGTGTTTGGCCAGATACCACTCAAAACTTGCCGCCAGCACTTGTTAATGTTGCTTATTCTGCGGATGTCAATTTTAAAGTTCCAGCTACAGTTACCGCTGAATTGGATGCAACAGGACAATTTGTGGGTTCTCCGATCCAAGGATTTACCGTAACTGGTTTAACTGGACTTCCATCCGGATACAACTACGCTTGTAATATTAGCAGTTGTACGTATGCAGGTGGTGCGAATGGATGTGCTAACATCCATGGGACAACTGCTACGGCAGGAACATACCCTATAACGATTGAAGTTTCGGCAACGGTATTGGTCACTCTTTTCCCTGGTTTACCTCCAACACCTGTCACTCAATCCGTTTCCTTCCCTGGATACAAAATTATCGTTGGATCAGCAGGAGTGATTGAGGGTGTAATTGCCCCTATCTCTGTGAGCCCTAATCCAGCTAACTCTGTCATTACGGTTAATGGTATTACTTCAACCATGAATGCTACAGAAGTAGTATTAACCAATGTTGAAGGAAAAACGATTGAGAAAAGAAACTTAACAACGAATGCGAATTTAACGTTTGACTTAACTGGTTTAAATACTGGAATTTATTTCATTCATGTCTCCCATGCAAATGGTGTAGAAACAGTGAAATTTATGAAAAACTAAATTTTCACATTGAAACAAAAAGGGGGCTTCGACGAAGCCCCCTTTTTTATTTATAGAAATGCATATCCATAATGTATTTGTAAACCGGCTCTGTTAACAGATACCGAACGTCTTTTCCTTCCTTAATCGATTGACGAATAAAACTAGCCGAAACCTTCATGATTGGTGCCTCATCGCAGAAAATGACTTTTTCCGAATTTCGGTAGGGGTGATCAATGGTCCCTTTTTGTTCGACAACCTCTGCTTCTTCTGAGCTGGTCAGTACACGTGGATAGACATAAATCATATGTTTAGCTAAAATCACTTCATGATTATACCATTTGTGAAAGGTGCGCAGGTTATCTTCTCCCATGATTAAGGAGAACGTATGCTGTGGGTATTTTTCGTGAAGATGTGTTAGCGTAGAAATCGTATAATTTGGTTTAGGCAAATGAAACTCGACATCTGAAGCGCGTAATTTCGCATTGTCTTCAATGGCCTCTCGGACGATATTTAAACGGTGTGAGTCCTTTAATAAGGTAGATTTATCCTTCAATGGGTTTTGAGGTGTTACCACCATCCATACTTGGTCCAGATCAGTATGATCTGCCATGTAATTTGCGATGATTAAATGTCCGACATGAATCGGATTAAATGTCCCGAAGTAAAGTCCTATCTTCATAATTCTATAAACCTAGATATAGTAGAACGTATCGTTTGAATGGCTAATTCTAACTGATCATTTACTACAATAACATCAAAATCTTTTGCCTGTTCTATTTCTTTTTCTGCTTTTGCGACACGCATGGCAATTTTATTGAGAGAATCCGTATTTCTGGATTTGAGCCTGCGTTCAAGTTCGTCCAAGGAAGGTGGCTGAATAAAGACGCTTAACGCTTTCTCTTTCATGATTTGTTTGAGGTGAATTCCTCCGACAACATCGACATCAAAAATAACGATTTTACCTTCTTTCCAAATCCTCGCAAGTTCAGATTTCAAGGTGCCGTAGAACATTCCATCATATACTTCCTCCCATTCTACAAAGGCATTTGCTTCAATTTGTTGAGCAAATCCTTCTTTCCCTAAAAAGTAGTAGTCTACCCCATTCATTTCTAATCCCCTTGGTTCACGTGAACAGGCGGAGATAGAAAAAGCAAGTTGAGGCATCTCTTGTAATAGCGCTCGAACTATTGTTGTTTTACCTGCTCCACTTGGGGCCGAAATAATGATGCATTTTCCCTCCATATTTAGTTCTTTACAAGGTATTTAATACCTGTTCCTTCATTTTTTCAAGGTTATCCTTCATATCAACTACTCGTTTTTGAATATCTGCATGATTGCACTTACTACCAAGCGTATTAATTTCTCTTCCCATTTCTTGGCAAATGAATCCTAATTTTTTACCATTTCGTGGAATGACCATGGTATTCAAGAAATAGTCTAAATGATTCGTTAAGCGCATTTTCTCTTCGGAAACATCTAATTTTTCGAGGTAAAAAATCATTTCTTGTTCCAAGCGGTTTTCATCAATACGAACATCCGACAAGTCTGTGAGCGCTTTAAAAATTCGTTCTCGAATGGCGATCATTCGTTCCGGTTCAAAGACGATGATTTCCTTAATCCCATTTCGAATCGACTCAATTTTCTCTGAAAAATCTTTTTGCAATGCCTGTCCTTCTTGTTCACGGAACTGGGTAAGCTTTTGACAAGCACTTACTGCCAAGTCCATGATGAACGCTTTCTCACCGTCGCTAATTTCAGGTGCTTGTTGATTCAGTACTTCAGGCATTCTTAGTACCATAGATAAATAATCTACTGGAGCTTCTCCCCAAGATTCATTGAGGGTTTTTAATTCTTGGTAATAATTTGTAGCTAATTCAGTATTAATTAGACCATTCGACTGATCACTTTGGCTTTCAATGTAAATACCAAAATCGATTTTACCTCTGTCCAATTGCTCCCCAAGTAATTTTCGGAGTTCTGATTCCAACTCTCTGTAAATCGTTGGTATCCGCACATTTAAATCTAAGCCCTTGCTATTCAATGAACGAATTTCAATGGATACTTTTTTTGATTGGTAAATGCCATTGCTTTTTCCAAATCCGGTCATCGATTGCAACATCTGAGTGCGTTTTTTTAAGTTAAGTAATTGAAATGAACTAATCTTCGATCAATAAATCGGCATCAATGCCTTCATTTTGTTCTTTGATAAACCATGCGATTTCGCTCATGATTTGACGCTTTTGTTCATCTTCGTTGGTTATTTCTTCCACGTATTCTTTGAGTAGCAGTTGTGACTCAAGTAATTCGTGTTCAGCAAAGGGACCTTGCATATTTTCAATAATGGTTAAACATTCCAAAGCTTGCATGAAATCACCAGTAGAAGCAAGCATCACGAAAAATGGCAAATGTTCATCGTAGGTCATTTTTGAATTCCAGATACTGGTCAATACCTTTTGTCGGAGCAAAGCTTCCTTCTCTTCAGATAAAAATTGTATAAACACAGCCTTCGCCTGAATTTTTTGAATGTCCGATAAAAATCCTAAAATGGCTTTTTCAATGCTTAACTCACAGCTTCGCAATTTCTCGAAAACAATAGGCAAAAGGGAAATGTCTCCCTGTTGTTCGAATAGTTTAAGCGCCGCAAGGACATCTGTTTCAACATCAGATTGAAACTGTTTTAAGGCCTCGGAAAGCTTCACTTTTTTTGACTGCATGCTTGATTTTTGTGCAAAGTTACAAAATACCAATGACCACATCTACTTCCTTAGAAGGATGAACAAGACAATTATGAAATTTTCATTGTTTAAAAGTTCATTCAACGATTGAATTCCGCTTGCTGATCTTTTCGAAATTTGTACCAAAGCACTTTTATTATGAAAATTAGGTCTCTAATCATTACTGCATTATTCACGAGTCTTGGAATTAGTTCTTGTGTTGCTCCAAAGAAATATAAAGAATTGGAAGCAAGAGAGAAAGCCTGTTCGGAAGAACTAGCTCAATATAAAAAGAGTTCAAGTGATTTTGAATCTTTATCCAAAGACTTACAAAACAAATACAGTCTTGCGTCACGCGATGTAAGCAAGTTAAAGCAAGACACCTCTGCAACAGGGAATGCAATGAGGCTTCTGCAAAGAGATTATGAGCAACTATTATCCCAACATGAATCCCTTGAGAATTCGTTTAATAAAATGAAGAACCTCAGCGCCAAAGAAACCGCTGAATTACAAACAGAATTGGAAAACACGAATAAGGAATTACAGCGTAAAGCGGATGCTCTTTTGAAATTAGATGAAGAGTTGAAAGCGAAGCAAAAATTACTCGAAGAACGCGAGAAACGCGTGAATGAGTTAGAAGAGGCTATCCGTAAAAAAGATGCTGGAATACAATTATTAAAAGCCAAAGTGGCGAATGCTTTACGCGGTTTTGAAAATAAAGGCCTAACAGTCGTTCAAAAAAATGGTAAAATCTATGTCAGCCTGGAAGCAAAATTATTGTTTAAATCGGGTTCAACCTTTGTAGAGCCTGAAGGAAGAGATGCATTGATTCAATTAGGACAAGTGCTAGAAAGTGAGAAGGACTTAGAAATTGTTGTGGAAGGACATACCGATACGGATAAATTATCGAGTCCGAACTCACCAAAAAACAACTGGGAACTTTCTGTACTTCGTGCAACTTCGGTTGTGGAAATTCTTTTAATGAATTCAACGATGTCGCCAATTCAAGTAATGGCTGCCGGACGAGGAGAATTTCATCCTGTGGATGTAAATGATAAGGCAAAAAATAGACGCATTGAGGTGATTATTTCCCCTAATTTAAACGAGTTGTTCGAGATTATTTCTAACGATTAAATCACCATTCACATGGGGTCAAAAGAAAAGAAATTAACTGAAGATTCCTCTGTGTCAGGTATTCGTTGGTACGGGAAATCATCTCATCTCCTTTTACTCGCCTTGTTGGTTATCGCGACTTACATCACGTTTTCACCAGGATTTTCACCAGAAAAACAATTCACCAATTGGGATGATTTAGGGTATGTAGTGAATCAACCATTGATCAAAACGCAAGATGCGGATAGTTCTGCCTTGCTCTGGAAACCAAGTACAGATGTCATGTTGAATTACCATCCAATCACCATGTGGACGCTCGCAAAAAACTACGCCGCCGCTGAATTGGATATTCAACCCTATTTCCAAACGAATTTATTTCTACACTGCTGCAATGCGCTTTTAGTCTTCATTTTACTTTTCCATCTTGCGAATGGTTCGACCTTTGTTTCGTTTTTTGGAGCCCTCCTTTTTGCCATTCATCCCATGCACGTGGAAAGTGTTGCATGGATTTCAGAACGAAAAGATGTGCTGTATACCTTTTTCTTCTTACTATCCTTGCTTAGCTACCTTCGCTTTCAAAGAAAACTAAATTATGTTTGGTTAATCATTTGCTTTGGATTATTCATTCTTTCCTGTTTGAGCAAAGCCATGGCCGTTCCACTACCATTTGTCTTCATTTTACTCGATTACCTAAAGGGAAGAAAAATCAATTGGAAATCACTGTTGGAAAAAGTTCCTTTTATTGCCGTTGCCATTTGGTTTGGTTTAAATGCGATAGAGATACAATCCAAAGGAGCCATTACCGATTTTGATTTCTTTACTAGTTGGCAACGAATCATGTTTGCATCATACGGCTTCCTCTCTTATTGGATGAAGTTTTTTGTTCCAGTTGGATTATCCGCATTCTACCCTTATCCAAACTTGGATCGTTTAGATGAACTTCCACTCTATTTTACCTTGGCCCCGTTTGCATTAATCTTGTCCATGGGGGGAATCCTATTCTTTTCTTGGAAAAAGAACCTGGAGACCTTTAAAATGAGTCTTTTTGGTATAGGTTTTTTCACCTTGATGGTGGCGCTAGTCCTTCAGTTTATCAGTGTGGGTGCTGCGATTACTGCAGATCGATACAGTTACATTCCATACATTGGAATCAGTATGATGATCTTAATCCTCATCGAGAAATGGAGTATTTTCAAAAATTTCAAAAAATGGATTATTGGCGGATTGATCCTTTTTTCAATAGTTCTCATGTTTGCCTCCTTTGAACGAACAAAAGTTTGGACAAATTCAGGGACACTTTGGAGCGATGTCATTGAAAAATATCCATTTGTGCTAAAAGAAAATGGTGGAAAAGTAGAAGTTCTTCAAACAGGAGTAGAAGTTGCTTATAAAAACAGAGGGAATTTCTATCGTGAAAACGGAGATTCAACATCCGCAATGAAGGACTATTTAGTACTCGTAAAAGCACGTGTGAAAGATCCATTAATCTATTCGAATGTTGGAAACATGTATGCGTTGATGAATCAGTACGACTCATCCCTTCAAATGTATACAATGGCACTGGAGCGCAATCCAAACACGTTTGACATTCATTTAAACCGCGGAATTACCTACATTAAAATGTTGGATTACACCAATGCCTTCAAGGACTTCAATCAAGCATTGAAACTTCGTCCTAACGATGTTGGAACCTTAGTGAATCTTTGTGCAGCCTATCTCAACAACAAGAACTATCAAGAATGCATCAATACGAGTTTAACTCTTTTGAAAGTTGCTCCGCAGCGATGGGAAGGACATTTCTATCAAGGAACGGCCCTTGTGAATCAAGGAAAATTCCAACAAGGTGCAGCATCATTAGAAAAGGCTATTGCCTTGAATCAAAATGACCCATATATTTGGTTCAATGCCGGAATTGCTCAACAGCAAATTGGCAACAAGGAAAAGGCAAAAAACTATATTTTGAAAGCCAGATCATTGAATTACCCAATCAGTGATGTGCTGCTAAATAGCCTTTAACGGATGACATTTACGTGTCCAGATAAATCCTCAAATATTCCTTTTCCGATTTCATAAACGAAATACCAAGAATACGTGCCAATTTGAACGGGGACCCCTTGATAAGTGCCATCCCATTTGAAATTCAAATCTGTCGACTCGAAAATACATTCCCCCCAACGATCATACAAATAAAAATGTCCTCCAAGAATGCCAATAAAATTCCCGAAAAAGAATTCATTGCATGCATCATTATCTGGTGTAAATGAATTTGGAAAATAAATGTATCGTTCAGGGATAACTTGAATCCATTTACTCACACTATCAACACAGCCTTTTTGATCCACTGCCACTAACGTAACTAGGTAATCACCTGGGTCATCATAAATATGTGTCGGATTGACCTGGAATGAATTTACGGATCCATCTCCAAAATTCCATACATATGACCAGGCATTTTGTGATTGATTTAAAAACGAAGTCATTAGTCCTTCTGTAGGATAATGAGTCATAATCCAAAAGTCGGCTGTTGGTTTCACCACTTGCACTAATGCAACACCAGTCACATAAAATGTTTGGCATTCATCAGAAACCTGAACGAAATAAGAAGTCGTGGCATTCGGATTTACCCAAATTCCTGTTCCTGTTTCGTTGGTTTGGGTCCACAAATAATAGTAATTTCCAAATCCACCTGATGCTGTAACTTGTAAAAACGCACTGTCGCCAGGACAAATTTGAATGGGTCCATTCATTTGAACGGTTAAGGGTGGACTCGTAATGGTATAAAGAATCGAATCGACGGCAACATTTCCACAGTTATCACTGACAGTGATGACATAGTTTGTTGTTATCCCAGGTGAAACGGAAATAGAATCAGTCCAATTGAAGGGAATTCCATTCGCTGTCCATTGGTAGGTGTAAGCACCTGTGCCACCTGAGGGAATAACGCCGAAATCCTGAGGCAAATAGGGACATATTTCCGTAAGATCGTTACTCACCACTATCGAAATCGGTGGATATTGCGGAACTGTCACAACAATTGAAGTAGAAACAGGAGAACTTGAGCAAGCATCACTGACTTGTACATTGATGGTTTGAGTGGAAGTTGGCGTAAAATTAATCGCATTTGTTGTTTCTCCGGTACTCCAAGTGTATTGATACGGCGTAACTCCACCACTTACATTCGTCGTTAAATTAATCGGGTCACCCGGACAAGCAATGGTCGCGCCATTAATAGCAACCGTCAGTGGTGGAACATCTTGGATATACAAAGTCACAACAAGCGGCGTAATATTTCCACAGGGATCACTGATAGGGAAAGTCAAAACAACATTTTCCAATCCTTCCGTTAAATTGTCGAAAAGCGCATTTAAGGTAAACGTTGTCGTTGTTTGACCAGCATTAAATGTAATGCTCGTTGGAACACCCGTATAATCTTGTCCGTTTGTTGCTGTTCCACTTACTTGAACGGGAATAGTCAGAGAAGAAGCGGTGTTATTTTGACGCGTTAAGGTTACAGCGGCTGAGACACACCCTTCGGCAAGCCAATCTGGATTGGAATACACTTGTTGAGATAAGGTATAATCTATCTCAATCGGAGTTTTCGTAGATAAACTGTTTGCCTCTAGAAACATTCCAGAATCCCATTGTCCATCACCAGCATCCGCAATGGCAATAATCAAGTGATAGGTTTGTCCACACTGAACTTTCGATACAGCTTCTAATACATGTGTGAATCCATCATATTGAATGTATTGTGGATTGGCATTATATGGCGGTGAATTCCCATCGCCATTAAAGTGAAAGTATTGTTGATTGGTGATTGCATTTACGTTGTTGATGGATACGATACCTCCGCCATTTGGTAAACGCGCGATGTTTTGCATGCCGACAATTCCCGGTCCAGAAATGAAGAATCCAAATACATCATTGTACCCTGAATTATTTGGCGGAGCAAACTCTGGGTATTCATCCGAACCGAAAACATATTTAAAACGGACAGTATCCGCATACGGAATGAAATCGAATTCTAAGATTGCTGCGTTAAACGTTTGCGTTCCTCCCAAGACCTGATTAGTCAACAAAGGGGAACCCGGCGCATTATTGTCCATTCCGGCATTACTTTGATTATTTGGTCCTTGAGGACCACTACTGGTTGCTTGAACCGTTCCTGTGGTCATCACGATTCCTTGTGTGATTCCTAAGGTGGTATTGTTTGCCGTGAATTGTCCGATAGCTCCAGGACTCCCATTATACATCACATTGGAAACGGTTACTCCGCTACCAAGAAGTACATTTTGAACGAGTCCTTGAGGTGACAATGTGGAATTGGTAATCAGCTGACCAAAAGCCAATGAATGCATCGCAATAGCGAGCAAAGCCACAAAATATTTACCGTTCATCATTATCAACCAAAGGTAGAACGTATAAAAGCGGAAATCGTTGTGAAAAAAAGGATTTATTTTTCAAAAAAAAAGGATGCCTGGGCATCCTTCCTATTTTTGTTTGTTTTATTTGGATTCAAACAAGGGTTTGAGCGAATACCAAGCAAGAAACGGAAAGAAGTGCATTGGCATTGCATAGCAATAGAAAATGTATTGATGTGCTTCTGTTGTTTCGCCTTTGAAAACAAATCCAAGGACTCCAACTAAACTTGCAGTTGTTAATCCGGCGAAGATAATTCCGAAAATAACCTCCCCGAGTTTTGGGATAAACTTAGTAAATATCCAATGTCCGATCGTCGCCAATAAGGTCCCGATAATACAGGAGATAAATATAGCCATTGTAGGAACTTCTTTCGAATAATCTTCTACTAACTGTGTTTGAATCATATCTCCATAGAAATAGGATACAACTCCAGCCAAAAGGCCTGAACTAATTGCAAAAATGATTTTTTTTCTCATAACTTTTTTATTTTTTTTGAGCAGGTAAAGTGGCGGTTATTTTAATGGCATCAGCGACGTCATTTCCTTTTTTACCGACATTATATTCCGTTCTGTTTACACTAAATTTAGCAATAAAAGTTCCTTTACTTCCCTTTTTCGAAAAGGTAAAGGGAATGGTAACTTCTTTTGAAACCCCGTGCATCTGGAGTTTTCCAATGGCTTTGAATCCTGCATCTGTTTTTTCAATCTTAGTAGATTCAAATTCTATGTAAGGATATTTTTCCGCATGGAACCACTCATCACCGCGCGCATGTTTATTTTGAAGTCCGTTACCTGTATTGATCGATTCAACTTTTAATTTAAAATTCAACTTCGCGGTAGACAAGTTTTCGGAATCAAAGACAATGGTCCCGGAGATATCATCGAATGTTCCACTGACATCCTTATTCGAAAACGTTACTTTGTGCGTCTCGAGAATTTTCCATCCTTGTCCATAACTGGACAAGGAAAGAAACAATATGAAAATAAAACGGAAACTTTTCATGGGATGATGAAACTCAGAATTAGTTTTTGGAAACTTCTAAGTCAGCGATTAATTTCACTTCGTCTGACAAACCAGGTCCAGCTTGACCTACACCGAAATCCGAACGTTTCACAACACCAGTTATTTGCAAACCTGCGACATCATTTCCAGCTCTGTTTTTTGCCGTTCCAGTATGCGTACCAACAAGCGAAACCGCTTTCGTTACCCCGTGCATCGTGAAATCACCAACGATTGTATAGTTATTGCCTTTTGCTTTTTTCACTGAAGTACTTTTGAAAGTCAATGTTGGGAATTTTTCCGCATCAAAGAAATCAGCTGTTTTCAAGTGATTGTCGCGCATTTCAAGTCCAGTGTTTACTGAATTCGCTTGAGCCGTCATCTCGATGCTTGCTCCTGTAAAATCTTCGTTTGGTGTACTGATTTTTACATCAAAATTACCGAACTGACCATGAATATCTGTAATCCCCATGTGGTTGATTGCAAATCCTAAACGAGAGTGAGCATTGTCTATTGACCAATTAGCTACTTCCAATGCCGCGAAAGAAAACAATGCAAACGCAGCGAATAATGATAAAACTACTTTTTTCATACTTTTTTATTTTATTGATGATAACAATTAATGAGCTGCAAAGTTTGCGCTTTTACTTGAATTTTTTCTTGACGTAGGTTAATAGATTGAAAAAAATATCCGTTTTTGCCTATTCCTTTGGCATTTGTAGCGCGCCTAGTTTTTCGAATGCATCTTTGATGTGACGTATTGGTTCAATCACTAAACGCAACTTATCGTTCTGCTGAACCAAGCGATATCCCGACTGGTGCTTCATGATGGCATTGAGTGTGTACGTAAACGCTTCTGTTTCGAAGAAAGTAGACTGTGGATTAGCGATAAAATAACCAACTAATTTTTCCGATTTTATCACGAGTCTTTCCAATCCCAATTCCTCTGCCAACCAACGTAATTCAAAGGAAAAGAGTAGTTCTTTTACTGCTTTTGGAAGAGGTCCAAATCGATCGATGAGTTCTTTAGAGAATTGCTCTAATTCGGTTTTGTTTTTTAGGCTGTCCAAGGATTGATATAGACTCAAACGCTCTGCTACATTGTTGACGTAATCATCTGGTATTCGGACTTCCATGTCTGTTTCAAAGATGCAATCTTGCACATAAGAGGATACAAATTGGTCGGTATTCCGATCATCAAAGAGTTCTTTGAATTCGCTTTCTTTCAATTCCTGCATGGCTTCATTGAGGATTTTTTGATACATCTCAAATCCTATCTCTGAAATAAATCCACTTTGTTCCCCACCTAACATGTTCCCTGCTCCTCGGATGTCTAAATCTTTCATTGCAATGTTGAATCCTGATCCTAAATCGGAGAATTGCACCAGTGCTTCCAGTCGTTTTCGAGCTTCGCTGGTTAACACACTATACTTTGGCGCTACTAAATAGCAGAATCCTTTTTTGTTTGAGCGTCCTACCCGTCCACGCAATTGATGCAGGTCACTGAGTCCAAATTGATGTGCATCGTTGATGATGATCGTATTCGCATTCGAAATGTCAATTCCGGATTCAATAATAGTGGTCGCCAGCAAGACATCGTATTTCCCTTCGATGAAATCCATCATGATTTTCTCAAGCTGTTTGCCGTCCATTTGACCGTGACCAATTCCCACCCGTACTCCTGGACATAAGCGTGTGATCATTCCGGAGATTTCACGAATATTCGATAAGCGATTATTGACGAAAAAGACTTGTCCTCCGCGAGAAACCTCATATGCAATCGCATCGCGTATCATTTCTTCCTGAAAGGAAACGATTTCTGTTAAAACGGGCTGGCGATTGGGGGGTGGCGTATTAATGATACTTAAATCCCGTGCGCCCATCAAGGAGAATTGCAAGGTTCTTGGAATCGGAGTCGCTGTTAATGTTAAGGTATCAACTGTGGCGCGTATGGTCTTTAATTTATCTTTGACGGAGACTCCAAATTTCTGTTCTTCATCGATAATCATGAGTCCCAAATCTTTGAATTTTACACGATCGGCCACCACCGCGTGTGTTCCAATCAGGATGTCTATTTTTCCTTCAGCTAGCTTCTTTAAGGTTTCCGTGATTTCCTTTGCAGACTTAAAACGATTGATGTAATCCACCGTACACGGAAAAGCAGAAAGTCGCTCTTTAAAGCTTCGGTAATGTTGCATGGATAAAATAGTAGTTGGCACCAAAATAGCCACTTGTTTCGAGTCAGTTACGGCTTTAAACGCCGCACGAATGGCTACTTCTGTCTTCCCAAAGCCAACATCGCCGCAAATCAAGCGATCCATTGGTGTCGATGCTTCCATGTCGCGTTTGAGGTCCTGCGTCGCCTTATATTGATCAGGTGTGTCTTCAAACATAAACGAAGCTTCCAATTCATTTTGCATGTAACTATCTGGGGCGAAAGCAAATCCGGGTTGACTACGTCTGGTCGCATATAATTTAATTAAATCGAAGGCCAGCTCCTTGATTTTCTTTTTCGTCTTGTTTTTGAGTGTCGACCATGCTTGTGTTCCAAGCTTGTTCATTTTCGGGATAGATCCGTCCTTGCCGGTAAATTTCGAAATACGGTGTAAGGAGTGGATGCCTACATACAGAACGTCTCCGTCTTTGTAAATTAGTCGAATCGCTTCTTGTGGTTTCCCATTGACGTCAATTGTTTCCAATCCGGAAAACTGGCCCACACCATGATCAATGTGGGTGACATAATCGCCTTTTTGAAGGTTGTAAATTTCCTTTAGGGTCAGTGCTTGTTTTGCCTGACGGAATCCTTCTTTTAACCTAAATCGATGGTAGCGCTCAAAAATCTGATGATCCGTATAACACACCAGTTTCATTTCTGGAAAAATGAATCCTTCGTGGAGAGAAAAATTCATTGCTGTAAAATTCACTTCAGCTCCGATGTCCTCAAAAATCTGATAAAGGCGTTCAATTTGCCTTGGTTGATTGGAGAAGATGAGGTTTTCAAAGCGATTATTTTGACGAGCTAACAAATCACTTTTAAGGAGTTCGAAGTTTTTATTAAAGTTCGGTTGAGGAATGAAATCAAACTCAAAACTTTTGGTGGATTTGAAATGATACACAGGTCCCCACTCGATGATTCGTGCATTGTCAATGCTGCGTTGCAATTCAACAGATGATAGGTAAAGTGAACTTGGCAAGGTGTGTCTAAGCGTTTCATTCAGTCCACTGTAAATTTCCACGGAACGATCGTATTCTTTTCTAAGGATGCTTTCCATGCGTTCAAAAGAACTGATCCAACAGGTTAACTGCGGTCCGAGAAAAGAAAAAATGTCATCTTGCGATTGAATACTGAGTTGTCCTTGAATGTTTGGGATGACATTAAAAAATGCATGTGTGTTTATCGAAAGTTGGGTCGCTGCATCAAACGTTCTAATGGACTCCACTTCCTCACCAAAAAAACTCGATTCGAAAGGGAAAATCATTTGCGTAGGAAAAAACGTCAACAATACCCCCACGAATGGAAAATTGTCCGGGTTCATATACGAAATCAACACGTTCAAATTCATATTCTAACAACAATTCATTGATGAAATCAATGCTGTAATTTTTTCCCTGTTCGACCCGAAGGGTGTTTTTGACTAGATTCTTTTGGGTAGGCACTTTTTCAAATAAGGCTTCTGGATAGGTCACTATCCAAGCGTTGGCGCCACCAGAAATTCGTTCAAGAACCTCTGCTCTTGTCACCACGTTGGCATTATCTGTTTCTTCCAATTGATATGGGACACGGTAAGAAGCTGGGAAAAACAAAACGCGTTTATCGCCTGGAAAAAGCCCTTCTAAGTCATTGAGAAAATAGGCTGCTTCCTCTTTATCGTTCAGGATGAATAGGTGATTTCCTGGAACTTGCTGTGCTACACAAATGGATGTCAGTGACTTAGACGAACCCACGAGTCCTTTCCAATGGACGCGCACGTTCCCCTGACTAAGAGCCGAAGCTGTTTCATCAATTTGCCGAAGCTTAGCAAAGGAACTCAGGAGGTTATTTTGGTCCATGAATAGCGCGAAAATAGTGAATCTTATTTGAACGAAACGCGGATTGAAGGAGTATATTGAAAGGAAATGAATATTCGAATGATTCCGATGTACCAAAATGAACTTTGTGTCGTTGTCCTTGTACCGGAAAAGTGAAATAACAATTTGATGTGAATATCTAATGAATACCTGTCAAATTAACTTTTAATGATTCTTTACTTTTATCCGACGAAAACTAATAAACCATATGAAAAAACAATTGAAATATCTATTTGTGATCTCATCGTTGATCTCGACAGGATTTATGTATGCTCAGGATCAAGCAGCACCAATTGCTACAACTGCAGCAGAAACAGGAAAAATTGTAGAAGAAATTTCTGCTTTGGAGTTTTTAATGAAAGGTGGTTTCTTCTTAATCCCAATCGCTATTCTATTGTTTTATACCTCGTATGTTACTGTGGAGCGTTATTTATACATTAAACGCATGGCAAAGCACAACAAGCACATGTTGGCTGAGATAAAAAATAATTTGCAAAATGGAAACATTCAAGGGGCGATGGATACCTTGTCGCACGACCATACCGCATTTGGAAACGTGGTGCGCGAAGGAGTTCAATCGATGGGTCGACCAATACCACAAATTGAATCGAACATGGAGAAAGTAGCCAATATCGAAATTGGTAAAATGGAAAAAAACATTGGGCATTTAGGACTGATTGCGGGTATCGCACCAACACTTGGATTCATCGGAACCATTTCTGGGGTAATCAAGATTTTCTATAGCATCTCCGTCACAGAGAATGTATCCATTGGAAATATCTCCGGTGGATTGTATGAAAAAATGATCTCTTCGGGATCTGGATTAGTGGTGGGAATCGTTGCATTTACAGCATACCATTTATTAAATGGGATGATTGACAACTATGCTTTAGCCATTCAACGAGTTAACTTAGAATTCATCAAATTGAATCGACCTAGCGATGGCAATAAAGCGTAATAGAAGATTCCATGCGGAGGTAGCTACTTCTGCATTGAGCGACATCATGTTCTTTTTGTTGTTGTTCTTTCTGATTATTTCTACGCTTGCGAATCCGAACGTGATTAAAGTTCCGCTTCCACAGGCAAAGAATAATGAGAAAACGAACAAAGCTCACGTGGCATTATCTGTAGAGATAGATCCGGTGACCAATGCAAAAAAATATAGTGTAGATAACAAGGAGGTTCCCTATGATCAAATTGGGTCCGTTCTTGTCAAAGAAACTAAAAAGAAAGGCGATAGTACCGTCGTGTTACGCATTCCTTTTGATTCAAAAGTTCAAGAATTGGTTGACTTATTAGAAATTGGGATGGTCAATCAACTAAAAATGATTATTGCAACGAAGGAACATATTTAGGTTTACGAATTCCTTTCGTTTACAATCAAACAGATAAAGATGAGTGCATATATTGACATATTTGAACAAGACTACATGGAGTCCAGAAGTGAGATCAAGCGTTCCTTGGTGTACACTTCCATATCGCTATTGATTCTTTTCATTTTATTGATGATTACGCAATTCAATATCCTACCTGCAATTCCAGAAGACGTGCCTCCATTGAAATCCGATGAAGTGATCGAATTATTTGAAATGGAGCATGTAGAATTAATCTCTGAGGAAAGTGGAAGTCGAGGCGGTGGAACATCCTCTGATGCACCAATCGATCAACCGCAAGATCAAACCGAACGTGTAGCGACAAGTCATTCAAGTGATTTTACGACCACTAGTGGACAATCGAATAATCACAACACAGATAATTCTACGAATCCTACTTCATCGACGGTACGTGGCACAAATTATTTTGGTAGTGGTGGAAGTGGTGGTGGAACAGGTTCTGGAAATGGTCCTTTTGGGGGCTCAGGAAGTGGACCGGATGATGGCGTTGGTCCAGGCAGAGGTTCGGGAAGCGGAAAAGCGCGTGTACGCATCAACAATGTTTCTACGCCTCAGTACGATATTGATGTCGATTGCCGTGTTGGACTAAAATTAACCATCAATTCCGATGGTGTTGTCACCGATTGTCGCACGATAAAATCTGTAACTACTTGTACGAATCAGACGATTATTAACGATGTAATTCGTCTTGTCAAACAACAAGTTCGATTTAATAAAGATCCTGGAGCACCACTGGTGCAGGCAGATTATACAATTAGGCTAAACGCGAGGTAATCACGTTTTATTCAGCTAAAAGATTCATTGCTTTTTCGACCATCAATTTCGATCCCACGTAATATGGAATGCGTTGATGTAGTTTACTTGGTTGAATTTCCATAATGCGTTGCTCACCTGTTGTTGCTAGTCCGCCAGCTTGTTCAGCAATAAATGCCAATGGATTGCATTCATACAATAGGCGCAACCTGCCTTCTGGAGCAGATGGAACCGCTGGATAAATGTAAATTCCTCCTTTGATTATGTGTCGGTGGAAGTCAGCAACTAAGGATCCAATGTATCTTCCTGAATAAGGTTTCCCTGTTTGATTAACGTGACTTTGACAATATTGGATGTATGCTTTTAATCCAGGTTCGAAATCGTTTAAATTCCCTTCATTTACTGCATAAATCCGTCCGTTATCGGGCATTTTCATGTCGGGATGAGAAAGGAAAAACTCACCGATACTTGGGTCAAGTGTAAAACCGTTTACTCCATTTCCAGTTGTATAGACAAGAATAGTAGAAGAACCATAGAGAACGTAACCTGCTGCAACTTGCGCCGTGCCCGGTTGTAACATGTCTTCTAGGGTTGCTTTCGTTCCTTGAGGGGAAATTCGGCGGTATATGGAAAAGATTGTTCCAATGGAAACATTTACATCGATGTTACTAGAGCCATCGAGTGGGTCAAACAGTACGACATATTTCCCGTTTTTTGAGGTTTCCGATTCAAAGGCTAAGAAATCATCATTTTCTTCTGAAGCAATTCCACAAACCTCTCCCCCATTTGCGAAGGCACGAATGAAGGCATCGTCTGCAACGACATCTAATTTTTGCTGTTCTTCGCCTTGCACGTTTTGTCCACCTTGGGCGCCCAAAATATGTTCAACGAGTCCAGCTTTTCGCACATCGTTACTCACTATTTTGGAAGCAAGAACGATGTCGTTTAGTAATCTTGAAAGTTCACCTGTAGCGTAGGGAAAGTGACTTTGATTCGTCACGATAAACTCGTGCAGCGTGATCAATCTCGACATGGTATAAATTAGATAGAGAACATGTTCCCGTGTTCGTTTCCAATTTGAATTGGGTTCACGATCAAGGTTGGAATCAATGCATCATTTGTGATAATGTATTGCTCGTAATTTGTAGTCAAAGCTGACAAGAAATTATTGCGATTTAAATTCATGATAGCAATTAAATCAGCGTCCACGCTTACGGCATATTTCACCACTTCTTTATCGAATCCACTTCTAGAAACGATGGCAGAAGTCATCTCAATATTGCGGTCCTTAAAGAATCCCTCTGAGAACGTGATGTTAGAAATAACTTGATGGCGCAAATACTCATCTGTTTCATCTGGAGTAACCACGTGTACTTTAGAATTGAAGTACTTAGCAAGGTTGGCTACAATCGATAATTTTTGCTTGGTTTCTTTGTGTAAGTCCATTGGGACAACGATGGAATCATATCCCGTAGCTTTCACGGATTTTTCTTGCACGATAATGAATGGCACCTGAGAACTTGTCACCACTTTTAAGGCGTGACTTCCAGTAATGTGTTGCCATCCATGGGCACCATGAGTTCCCATGAAAATCAACTCTGCCTGATGTTCGGCTGCAAAAGCGCCAATATCTTCAAAAATACTTCCAATGCGAACATTTGGTTGAAGATCCACGCCTTCCCCCGCAAATTTTTCAATCACCTCGTGTAATTGGGTCAATGCTTCCTGTATCTGGTTTTCTTTTGAGACAACATGAAGAAGTTGTACCACTGCATTTAAAGGTTTTGCAGTTGCAATGGCATGTTGCAGAGCGATATCCGCAACCATCGTAAAATCATGAGGTACAATAAATGTTTTTTGTTGCATAGTTGTATTTTTTACAAAATTAAGACAAAGTGACTAAAGAACGCACTAGTTTTATCTTTATTTTTGCGCGGAGGGTATTTACTTTTCACGACTAAAATAGGATTATGCCAATTATCGGAAAACTTATCCGTAAAACGACCGCATTAAGCTTCAAGCGAAATGCGAAAAAAGGGATTGATTACCGTCATCAATTGGAAGCATTACGTACCACGATTGAACGTGCAAAAAGCACAAAATTTGGTTTTGTATATTCGTTTCATGCCATTTTAACCAAAAGTGATGTTGTTTCACAATATCAAAAAATGGTACCCATTACGGATTATGATGAGTTTTATGAAAAATGGCTGAAAGAATCCATCGCGGGAGCAAAAGATCACACGTGGAAAGGACGAATTAAGTACTACGCCTTGTCCTCCGGCACAACAGGTTCTCCTAGTAAACGAATCCCGGTTACTACGGAAATGATTCGCTCCTTTCAACGGGTGAGTCTACGTCAATTTTCTATTTTACACGAATTGAATTTACCGGAAGAATTTTACTCTGCGAGTATTCTTGCCGTTGGCGGTTCAACAAAACTTACAAAGAAAAGCACACATATTGAGGGCGATTTAAGTGGTATCTTAAAAAAGCACACATCGATCATTGCCGCACCCTTTACTAAACCATCCAAGAAAATCACCAATTTAAAAAATTGGAAAGAAAAATTGCCTTTGATGATTGAGCAGGCTCCAAAATGGAACATTGGTATCATTGCAGGGATTCCTAGTTGGTGTATCTTGTTAATGGAGGAAATCGTGAAGCATTATCAATTAAAATCGATACACGACATTTGGCCGAATCTCCATGTGTATGTTCATGGGGGAATATACATGGAGCCTTACCGTGAACGATTAGCGAAAATCTGCGGCCAAAAAGTAGAATTACTAGATACTTATTTAGCGAGTGAGGGATATTTTGGTTATCAAACGAGTCCCGATCGGAAAGGAATGAAATTATTAATGAATAATGGAATCTTCTTTGAATTCATTCCCTTCAATTCCGATTATTTTGATGAAACTGGGGAACTGATCAATCCAAATAAAGCATACACGATTAGTGAAGTAAAGGAGGGCATTGATTACGCCTTGGTGATTACCACGAATGCAGGACTATGGCGTTACCTCATCGGAGATCTCGTTCGTTTTGTGGATTTAGAGGCGCATGAAATCATCATTTCAGGGAGAATCAAGCAGTTTTTAAGCCTCTGTGGCGAGCATTTATCTTTGGACAACATCAACCAAGCATTACTGCGTGTTTCCAAAACTCATGGAGTTCATATTTCAGAATATACCTTGTTTGCAGACGAAGAGCAACAAGTACATCATTGGTTTGTTGGTTCAGATGTTCCATTTGATTCAGATCAAATCATTGAAGAAATGGACAAAGAACTTTGCATAATAAATGATGATTATGCATACGTTCGCAAATATAATTTGGGGAAACCAACGCTTAAAATTGTTCCTACCGAAACATTTTACGGGTTCTTGGAGTCTTTAGGTAAATTAGGTGCTCAAAACAAAATGCCTCGAGTATTAAACAAGGACCAAGCTGAAAAGTGGGTTCAATTTGTTAATGCAAACGACTCCCTTTAAACATGGATTTTTTTGTAAAGGTATAGGCTACATTCACTTCAATGGAATGTTTATATGCACTGCCTATTCTTCCGAAGTCGTAATCATACGAAAGTCCTAAATCGACGGAGCCGAATGACAAAGCAACATAAGGAGCAATTGTCCCCATGGATCGCATGTAAAGTCCTGCAACGACAGATTGAGAATTTACCATGTTTGTTATTTCGGAAGATCCGCGCAACTTAGAGCGGTAAAACAAACCTAAAATTGTTTCTTTATGTGCGCCTTGCATCAATTCTGTGATGCTTACTTCCAGGCTCGATCGATCATCGAATGCATATTTCGCTTGCGTATTAAAGCAGAATTTACGAAACAGCCTGTCCTCTGTTAAGCTATTGTAATTTAGCGTTGGTTTATTTGCATGCGCGATGGAAAATCCACCTAAAAAAGAAAATTGTCCAGCACTTAAATTTGGCTTATTTCCGGGGATATATCGGTAGTTCATCCCTAAACCGGCATCGAGGTAGGAAAAAGAAGTAAAGTCATTTGCTTCGCCAGAATAAACAGTTGGGTCCAAGGAAGATCCGTTCCATTGTGAATAATAAATTAAGCGAGAAAAATCAGCACTTCGATTACAAAATGCTGTTTGAATTCCAGCTGAAAGCCAATGTCCTTTGGCTAAAGGCAGGTGTCCACTAAAGGAGGTTCCGAACGATTTTTGGGACATTTTCGAATCTCCGCCAACGTCATTGCTAAAAAAAACACCTATCCCTGTGTAAGCTTTGTCGCTTTTCTTGGTTTTTCCAACGGACAATTCTGCCATTCCATAGCTTGTCATGAATTGTGTTCCAGATCCTAGCCATTGATTTCGGTTTTGAAGGCTAATTTTTTCAAAACCTTGGTGCATGGAAACAGTAGAGGGATTCAAGATTGACATCGTTTTATCTATCTGAGTCAAATGATAATCCTGAGCATGGACAAAACCAATGACGAGAAGAAAGAAACCTAAAAATTTAAACTTCATCCCACTTATCGAATTAAGGTAATGTTACCTGTCATTTTTTTCGTGGTGCCACCTTCGTATGTAACATCCACGATGTACGCATACACTCCTGTATTAAGCGGTTTGCCTTTGTAGTTTCCATCCCATTTGAAAAGTTTATTTGTGGATTCAAACATCAAGTTCCCCCAACGGTCAAAGACTTTAAATCCAATGGCTTCAATGTTTTTACCAACGATGATTTGATAGACATCATTGTCTTGGTTCCCAACACCATTCGGAGAAAATGCCGTTGGAATATAAATACCATCTGAGCATTCCGGTGAACTTGCGTTTGGATCACATGGATTCAAGGGGTCTGACCCTTGGGTGATTTCCAATAGGTCATTGTAGCCATCTCCATCAGTATCCGGATTATTCGGATTCGTTCCTAATACAGCTTCTTGTGCATCTGTCAGGCCATCGAAATCGGAGTCGATTTGACAACCAGGCAGGGTGTCGTTAGGGTCACAAGGATTCAAGGGGTCAGAGCCATTGGTTGCTTCAGTACCGTCGTTTATTCCGTCACCATCCGTATCAGGATTTGTTGGACTAGTTCCCGCCAATCCTTCTTGTGTATTTGTAAGCCCATCCCCATCTTGATCACATGGTCCAGCGTTGGCATTAGGTATACATGGATTCAAATTATCTGGATCTAATTCATCCATCACACCGTCTCCATCTGTGTCAATGATAATGGATTCCAATGCATCAATGATTCCATCGCCATCCGTATCGAGAGGAGTTGCTGGATTTGGTCCAAGTTCGACACAATCGTTTTCACCATCTCCATCTGTATCTACCACATTTGGATCTGTCCCGGCAGCAATCTCTACTGTGTTTAAGCATCCATCTCCATCTAAATCAGGAATATCCGGAACAAAAACCGCAACGATGGTTTCTGGTCCATTGATATTGATGAAATTCGAGTCTTGTGTAATTGCTAATCCCATTGGTCCGGACGTGTAGGTCCAATGATCGAACACATAACCGAGATTTGGTTTTGCTTTTACGTTTGTCTGAATACCTCCAAAATAAGTAGTTGACCAAGAATAATTCGGTGGATAAATAGAGTTCACTTTGATTGTTCCTGCGTTAGCGGGAGAAACATCAAATGTCACGGGATAAGGTCCGGTTAATTGATAGCAATCGATTAGTCCTTGGGTTAATGCGGTACAGCGCGTATTTATAAAATTGTGTAAGGCTGTTACATTGGCCGTATAGGTGGCCATCGAACCACCCCATTTGGCAATTTGACTAGGCATTTCTGGAGCGATTTCTGCCAACATGGAATCGAGCAAAGGAATCATGAAGGAGCAGGACAATTTTGTATTCAATAAATCGATGTATCGTGCAATATAGTATTGTTCGACAAAAGGGTTTTCATTGATGAGTTTTTGTAAGATTGAGGTATGACCTTGGCCTCCTGGATTTGGTAAATTTTCCACATTACAAGGGTCAGCATTCGGCTGTGTACTTGGAACTCCAGTATAGTTAATGTAATGACCAAAAGTTGCGTCAAGATCCCAAAGTGCGTACCCCCACTTTCTATGTTCACCTGTAGTATCTCGACCACGCCACCAAGCTGTATTCCAGTTTAGCCAATCGGTTGTTACCGTGACGGAGTTAAGCACGAAGTAATCTACAAGTGATTTCCAGTTAAATAAACTATCCACATAGTTGAAATTTGCCGCCACTCCCATGTTGTTGGTAGCAACATAATTTTTAAGACTGTTCCATGCAGGTAGGGCATTTGGAGTTCCGTATTCTTCCCATGTTCCACCCCACGTTTTCAAATATTGTAAATCATATTTATATTGACCATAGTAATAATCGGTGTAATCATGATCATCTGCTTTTTCTCTAATTTCATAAACCCCCCAATATGCACCATTGATGTACAATACACATGGTCTCCAAGTACGTTCATCCAGTTTTAAATCCGCGCGAATGGAAAGAGTATGTACATATGCATCGCGAATGTGTGCTCCTCCATTTGAAAAGGGATAATTATCATTCGCTGCAGGTTTTAATATTAAGCGTTGAAAATTCCCGCGTGTGGATTCTGGGAAGATCGTGTCAGAAATGTTATTATTATATCCATATTGATCCCTCATCACAAAGTCAAATCCACGTTGTTGATAGGCCCAAGAATCATTTCCGTGTTTATTAAAATCCCCTTCTCCTTCATCCATAAACAATTGATTGTCTTCGAACAACTCAAGTGATCCGATTCGGTCGGGTGGATTTTGATTTCCATTTGCGACTAAACTAAAGACTCCTTGACTACATACTGAAACTACCGGAATCGTATGACTTACATTGATGAAATAAGTATTTGTTGTATTAAATGAAGTTAATCCAGTCCCAAAAGCAGCTGCCCGAAGCACTTTGGTTGTAGCGATGGTTATTGGTCCTGTGTACGGTGTTGAAGTCGCCACAGGATCGGAACCATCTAGTGTATATCGAATAGTAGCAGTAGGATCGGCACAAGTAATAGTAACCGTTTGTGCACTTGGATAGAATCCGGCTTGTAGACTCAAAACAGGTTTCGGTATGTAAAAATTCTGTGTGCCAGTATTGTTTGCATTTGGTGTTGGTGTAGTAAACAATTTGAAATCAACGGCAGCATTTGTGGAGCGTCCCACAGAATGATTTGCCTTTGTCATATGAACAATTTTGAAGGAATCGACCACATTTCCGAACGTGTTCGAAAGGATGATCCAATCTCCGTCGGTTTGTGAAAGCGTAAAATTTGGATGGTATTCGTTTCCATTCACCAAATCACGGTTTGAACAAAAAACCATTTTAAATCCATTCGCAGCAATTGAACCACTGGGAATCATCCATTTTGTCAAGTTTGTAGATTTGTCAGAAAGATACCAACCTGTTAAATCTACAGGTGCTGCTGTTACGTTAAGAAGTTCTACCCAATCTTCTTTTTGACCATAGGCATCTGATGGACCTGTGATGTTTGAACAAGAATATTCATTGATAATTACTTGAGCAGATACTATCTGATGAAAAGCAAATAGCATCAAACTGAGTAAGAGTTGTTTCATGGTTTTAGGTTAAGAGCGACTAAAATTAACGAAAAGCAGGTCAATTTCCAATTTAGGAGACGTGTAAAGTGAACCCAAGTTGTTTTTTTTGTTAAAATTGCATGAATTAAAAAACACACTAAATGAAAAACGGACTCATTATATTTTTTTCAATCCTCGTTTTAAGTTTCAATAATTCTTGTAAAAAAGTAGAAGGAGTTGGAGGTGGAGCCGTTATTAAGGGCATTATCCAAGAACAGAAATACAATGCGCTTGGCAATATAATTGCTGAATATCCTGCAGCCAATCAAAGTGTTTACTTAATTTATGGTACTACGGATCAGTTTTATGACGATGATATTAAAACAAGTTACGATGGTTCGTTTGTCTTTAATTACTTGCAAAAGGGGACCTATACCTTATTTGTTTACGAAGACGATATCAATCAACCTAGCGGCAAGAATGTAGTGAAACAAACCTTTGAAATCACAGAGAAAAGTGAAGTGAAAGATTTGGGAACCATTAACATTGAAAAACTCTAATGAAATTCTTTCATTTATTCAGTTTTTTCCTCTTTTCATTTTCTTCTGTGTATAGTCAAACCACTGTTTTTCAGGTTTGGAATGAATTAGGGACAAGCGGGAAAGCGAACAAAAATTTGACCTATGGAGTTGATTTAACAACGCGTATTGGCAATGCCGGAGTGGCGACTTATTTCCCTCAAGTTTCGGTGAAATATAAACTGAATAAATTCATTCGTCCATCCGTGGATTACCGAATGATCATGAACAGAGCATCAAATGGGAATTACTTAGCAAGTCATCGCATCAATGGAAATCTTCAGTTTTCATATGTGAAAAAGCGACAATCATTTGGATTTCGAATTCGCTATCAATATTCCTTTAATCGGTTAATTCAAACCTATGAGCCTGAATTTGATCAAGCATTTCGCTTCAAACCAAGTTATACTTACGACGTCAACAAGAGCATATTTACACCAAAAGTGAGTTGTGAGTTTTTTTACAATCCTTCAAATGGTTATCAAGGTCAACAATTTACGCGCATTCGTTATTACGCTGGAGTCGCTTTGGAATTAGCTGGCCCACACAACTTAGAGGTGGGATACTATTATGATCAAAAAATCCAAGTTGCTAATCCTGTAAACCGAAGTATACTGAATCTATCGTATTCGTATTCACTTGGCGAGAGAAAAAAGGAAGAAGCTCCTAAAGGCAGGGATGCCCGATTTCTATAAATTCTCTGGAATTTCTTCGTATTGATCTGCTTCCAATCGATCAATGACAATCTGTAAATTCTCCATTTTCTTTTCCTGACGCATTTGAATAGCTGTTTGCGTAAAGTATTGGTGTTGTTTCAAAAATTTCACTTGGATTTCGTCCCATTGTTTGCGTGATTCTAGTTTCCCCATTTCCATTAATTCACGACGAAGTCGATCCGCGATTTCTTCAAAATCATCTGTTCCTAGGTAATCTAAATCGGCATCGCAGATAATCTCCTGCAATTTATTGATTGGTTTATGCGGGAGTTCCGTTACGTGTATGAGTTCCACGATAGTTTTTACGTGTTGTTCGGTATAGCCATATTTCGGAAGGATTTCAGTGGCCATACGCGCTCCGATTTCTTCGTTCTTGTCATAGCGTTCAATGAACCCAGCATCGTGCAGAATTGCAGCGGTTTTGAGCAAAAAGAGTCCTTCGTCTGTAACCCCTTCAAGTAAAGCAATTCGCTCGACAGACTTGACCACATCCTTTGTGTGTTTTAGTGAATGGTAGTACAATTTTTCAGGAAGACTTTTCTCCATGAAGGAAAGTACATTATGTTCCGTTTTGTAGTATTTGATGGAACTGTAATGGTGTAATTTCTTAATTTCCTCAAAACGATTGTTTGGAACAAGTCCTTCGCCATTTACCGAAAGTTCAGGCTTAATGCGATTCACGACATAGGTGTCCACTTTGGAACGGGATTTCGTTAAGGCTTTCCCTTTGTATTCACATTCAAAATAAGGTTCAATCAATTGAAAGGTATTTCCAGTTATCGTGACCTTCCCAGGTTCGCCTAGCATCTCCATTCGTTGAGCTAGATTTACCGTTGAGCCCCAAATGTCATAGGCTAGGCGGATATTTCCAATAATTCCGGCAATCACGGGACCTGTGTTGATTCCAAGTCGGATTTCCCAAAAATCTTCATGATCAGCTATGGCCTCATACTTGAGTTTATCCATGAATGCTTGAATCTGCAAAGCGGCAGTACAAGCATCAATTGGATTGGTGGAGTTTTCAATTGGCACTCCGCCAGCGCACATGTAGGCATCTCCAATCGTTTTAATTTTCTCCAGATTATTTGCTTGGATGATTTCATCAAATTTCTGAAAAAGAATATCTAGTTTCGATACAATTCTACTTGGTTGCATCGTATCAGAAATACGTGTGAATCCAACCACGTCGGTAAACATCACCGATACTTGTTGGAATCCTTGCGCTTTCACTTTTCCGGAGCGCTTTAATTCAATCACCACTTCCGAAGGCAAGGTGTTGTTTAGCCATTGTTCCGTTCTATCCTTTTCTGCTTGAAGAAGCACTTGTTGCTGAAGTACTTTGTTTTTTTCTTCTTCGATTAATCGGTTTTGTTCTTCAATCTTCGTTTTTTGCAGGCGGATTTCCCTCGTTCTTTCCGCAATTTTCACTTCTAATCGCACCTGATTTCTTCGTGAGCGTTCAATTCTACTTCGAATAAAAATGAAGATGGCAAAAAATAAAATGACGCTTGTCAAGACCCAGAACCACCAGGTTTGCCAAAAATGTATTTCTCGTGTTAACTCAATCATTAATTTTTTGCGCTAGTGGGAACAATTACTATGAGCAAATTTACGAAATACCAAGGCGCGACACGCGAACAATGCATAAAAAAAGGGGCCGAAGCCCCTTCCATTAATAGTACCCTTTCTTCGGGGCTGGTTTGTTAATCGGTTGTTTGCTTTTTTGGACATTGAATCCAACGTTTATTCCAGCAAATCCTCCGCCTTTTTGGGAAGTATAAAATAGGTTCACGGGAACATTTAACGATCCTGCCTGGAATGTTCGACCAAAGGCAATGACGAAGCTTGTACTTAGTTTTGTGCTCCCTCTCATGTCAAGGTTTTCCTCAAATGTATAGCGGGTATCTAAGGTCACTGGATTATTTAATGAGAATTGATTCCAATCGCTTTCAGAAAAATATTGCCCATTGGTACTATATTGATTATACTCATCAAAGAAACCGTTGGAAGTATGTTTCACACTTAAACGTGGTCCAAAAGCAAATTCCCATCCGCTTTTTCCGAAGCGGAAACCATTCATTAAGGTAAATGATGGAAGGAATTTACCTTGCTCTAAACCAGAAACGTTTACAATTCCCTCTACTAATGCAGAGAAGTTTTCTGTTCCAACGTATTGTCCTTCGAACTGGTAGCCAATCATCGAAACAAATGGAGCGATGTCTAATCCCCCTTGAGAAGTTGGTCTTCTCGCAAACTCATCCAATGATCCGACCAATGCAGCACCACCAATACGTGGTCCAGAGTTATTGATTTTACCGATGTTATTTGAGGTAATAGGCTCGTTTTTGAAAGTTAAGCGATCAGCAATTACCTTATCTACGGTAAAGCCATGCAGTTCAAACAACACAATTTCCAACATGCGTTGAATTTCTGTTTCTTGGTTGTCGAATTCTTTTACAGCAGACTTGTATAACGTTTGATTTTTCACATCGACAATTTTAATGGTTAAGGCGATTTTATTACCTAATCCATCCACGCTTCCACACATGATGTAATCCACATTCAATTCTGTCCCGAGTTTGATCAAGCAATTTTGACCGTAGCAATTTGTTCTGAATTCTTCTTTCGCTTTCATCACATCCGCCATATCATACTCATCATAGACTTTGTATTTGTTCAACTTAACGGTTTCTAAACGCATCATTTTCGCAACTGATTCAGACTTAAGCGTTAAGCCATTTACATTTGGATTTGCCACGGCGATCGTTGGCATTTTTTCTGTTTGTGCTTGACTCATCATTCCGATAAGGCAAGTAGTAAGAAGTAAAAGTGTTTTTTTCATCTCGTTTTAAATTTTAAATTTATACTGCAAATATTTCTGCATTTTTCACGAAAATGAAAACTGAATTAAGCAATGACGGGGAAGTTATTTGCGTTTTTCGCAACTATGTATTGAACTCAATATCCGCTTCAATCTTTTTACGGAACATATTGATGGTCTTTTCGAACTCAAAGAAGTAGTTATTGCGTTCTTTTTCATTTACGACACTAATCAAACTAGAATTAGCTAATTGTTTGTCCAACACTTGCTTTGAATCAGAGACGTATTGTGGATTTGTCGTTTGCAGGTAATTCATGATGTTATGTGTCACGTACAAACCTTTCTTCTCTTTGCTTTCATAATAGAACGCTGCATCCGAGTTGATGGTTTCATTCAGGTACATTTCAAATTGGTTTCCTTGTTCAGGGGGATGCGTACCGTAAATAAATTTCTTTCCACATTCAGCTTGTGCTTTTAAATGTTGTGAGAACATGATGGCACGGTCACACAGAAAAAGTGCGTAGGAGGGATCTTCGAACTGGTTCGACTTATAATAATAAAGAATCTGTCGCATGAATCCACGCATCAACTCTGGGTCAAAAATCTCCACTGACGGAATCGAATTATAGATCGAAACGATTTTCATTCCTAATTCAAATGCGCGTTCGGTGACTTTCTCGTGTTTAAAGAGGATATTCTGGTATTCCGGAATCTGCAAATGTGTTTTGGCCCAAAAGAATAAGCGGAATCGCAATAGTTGAGGCACATTGATTAATTGAAAAAAGTGGGCATTATTGATGGTTAGAATAATTCGTGGGTCATCCAATGATTTCAAGCGTTGGAATGACTCCAAAATACCTTCTAAATAAGATTCCAGGCTAAAATCGTAGGCATTTAATGGTGTATAACCAAAAACGACATTTCCAGCTTTTTGCTCAATGAGTGCATCAAAGGAAATGTCAAATGCCTTGCAGATCTTTTGTACTTCGAAAATGGTTAAGACTGTTTCGCCTCTCAATCTGCGGTAGGCGGCATCTTGACTCACGTGCAATACGTCGCTAATCACGTATCCCATAGAGTCGCCACCATTTAATTTGTCACGTACTAAATTTAACAGATCCGTTTGAAGTCTGTGCATATTTAAAATTTATAAAACCAAGTACACATTGGAAAAGGAAAAGAATAACTTTTTGTCTCCAATTGTCCGGAGGATGTTTGAGAGGTAGTCATCCCAATAACTCCTGCTAACGAAACTTGAAAAGCAGTGAACTCCGTTTTCTGGAAGCGCATTCCAGGCATAATTAAACAATTTAGCGCATTCGTGGTTCTTGTTACAGAATTTATGGGACTCACATATGTAAAGGAAGGATTACCAGTAGACGGATTATAAATATAATCCACTGTTTGACTTCTGAATTCTTCGACTTTTTTGCTGAAAGTGAACATCATGTCAATCACAAAACTCGCTTTTTTACCAACCGAAGCCAATCCAGCTATGCCTAAAACGGTAGCTTTAACTGAAGGCGTTTTAAAATTGATTGGTGTAGGATAGCCAAAATTCCAATAACCGTTGGTCATTTGTGCAGGATATGTTCCAGGTTCATACATTGGTTCCCCCGATGGAATTCCCGTATTCAAATAGGAATAACCCAATGATAAGGTGACGTTGTTTTTACGGTCACCATAGGTTACCATGCCCCAATGAAGTCCGCCATAGCCTTTTCCTTTATTCAAATAACCTACGCTTCCTAACAAGGTTCCGAATCCAAAATTCAATTTCTCATTTTTTGTTGGAATGCTGTATTTCAGTGCCAAAATAATCGGACTCGCAATCCATGTAGCCATGACACCAACGGATAAATTCTTCGAAACAGAAAAATGAACTTCCGGTCCATATAAGTTAACGAGTGCATAGTTATCATGCTTCTGGAGCGGGAAGGCATTCGTGCTGAATTGATAACGCGTAGTAAACACGCCTGTTCCACGGTATTCATCACCAACAAAATCTATTTCGCGGTGAACAATCGTAATGGATTGAATGTCAGACTTTACGATGTATATTTTTCCTAATGCGCTTGTTTCTAGTAACACTTCGCGTCCATCATCATTCAAAATTCTACCGATGTACTCTTGGTTATTGGATTTTACCACACGGTATAAATTCGTATCCGCAGGAGTTACTTGAGCAAGAATTTCACTTCCTTGAAAGGCCATGAAAAGAAAGACAAGAAGTGTGAAAATATTTTTCATAAGCCTAAATTTAAACAAAAATAAGCTTTATTCCTCTTCGTAATAACTTCGGTGAACGCGAGGTGAAATAGAGGTAAGTATTTCGTAAGGAATGGTCTGACAATCTTTTGCGAATTGTGTTAAACCCTGATTCGATCCAATGATTTCCACCTTTGTATTGAAATGAATCTTTATGTCACCTAAATCGACCATGATCATGTCCATACACACGCGTCCAACTACCGGACAACGTTGATTATCAATAAAAACGGCCCCTACCCCATTGCTTAAACTTCGTTTGAATCCGTCTGCGTATCCAATGGGAATAATCGCAATACGCATTTCTTTTTCGGCGACAAAGGAGCGACCATAACCTACACTTTCTCCCGGGCGAATTATTTTCACTTGCGAGATGCTGCTTGTCCAATCAATCACTGGTTTCAAGCGTTGTTCAAAAGAACGATTTGAGCTTAATCCAAACAAACCAATTCCGATGCGCACCATGTCAAACTGTGCATTGGGATAATGTGCAATTCCCTCTGAATTCAACATATGTCGAAGGAACGGATAAGACAAATAAGACTCGAACTGTTTGCAGATTTCTTCGAATTGAGCAATTTGCTGCGCTGTGAATGTGGACTCCTGATCATCCGCTTCTGCCAAGTGGCTATAGACACTTTTAACCAGCACTTCAGGTTGGGCCGCTAACACTTCGATTAACTGTTGAACCTGATCGGGATAAAAGCCTAAGCGTTTCATGCCCGTATCTAGTTTGATGTGTATCGGGAACGCTGTTTTTTCCTGTGCAATTAATACTTTGAGTAGCTCATCGAGTTGATTAAAATCATAGATGGCAGGTTCTAGGTCATATTCCACGCAGGTTTCCATTCCCTCTTCCTCCGCATTCATTACGAAAATTGGCGTTTTTATGCCTGCTTTTCGCAATTCTTTACCTTCGTCGGAATACGCCACTCCAAAATAATGAATCCCTTGTTTCTCCAAAAATTGAGCAATCGTTGTTAAACCTGCACCGTAGGATTGAGCCTTGACCATTGCCAACATTTTCGTTTCAGGAAGAAGGCTATTCTTATATTGATTCAGGTTATGTTTTAAGGTGGACAGGTTGTAGGATAATTGCGTTTTGTGCTGTTTTAATTTCAAGCGGTTGGCAACGCGTTGCATGAAGCGAGCACCTTTGACTAAAACCACCGCATTTTTCAGTGTCAATGGTAGGTCTTCATCTTGTCGTAAAAAATGTACGTCGTTGACGTCAAATTGCTGGCAAAGCTCGCGAAGTTCATCTGCGATTTGCTCCTGTTCGCCTGAGAGTCCGATGAGTACAATGCGGTGTTTTAATCCAGCAATGGAAAGTTGGTAGGACAAAGAGCTTTTAAATGCCTCTTTATCCATGGTGTAGGTGTCATTTATAATCAGTGATCCAGCATTTCCTTCAAACGTTTCCAATCTCATGGCCAAATGCGGAAGTGATTGAATTCGTTCTTCTTCCAAAGGGATCCATTGTTTAGCTGCTTCCATCGCTAATTTGGACTGATGCAAACTTATTTCGTCTTGAAAAGGAATCAATGAATCCAGTCCGAGAGGTTGAATTGGAATCTTTTTTACATTCAACTCAGTCAAAGATTCCAATGGCTCTGTAGTAATGAGCCACTTAACCTCATCAAAAATGGAACATATTTCTCTTGAATACTGTGCGAAATCTTTGAATTCACCGGAATGAGTTGGAAGAAGATTGGTTAAGATACCATGAGTTGGGCGGAGCATTTCCGCTAGAATTTTCATCTCACCTGGTTTTGTAGCCGCTACTTCAATAATGGCTACATCCGCTTTTTTGGGCAGTTGTAGAAGCGATAGTGCCACTCCCAACTGTGAATTATAACTTTTTGGACTTCTAAAAACATGTATTTTTCCAGCAAGAAGGTGATACATCCATTCCTTTACCGTTGTTTTTCCCAAACTCCCTGCGATGGCAAGAATTGGATAATTCAATTGTTTTCGGTAGTTTCCCGCAAGTATTTGTAAGGCGGACAAGACATCCTCAACTACGATAAAGCTGGCATCGGACCAATTATTGGTCGGGACCTGATGAACGACAAAAATCCGAACGCCTTTTTCGTAGGCATCTGAAATATACTCATGGCCATTGCGAAAAGGTCCATTTAATGCAAAAAATGCGAGTCCTTGGGATTGATTTATTTTCCGTGAATCATATACGACTTCTTGGATGAATCCAGTGAAAGAAACCCCCTCACTTCTACCCTGTAATTGGGAGCAAAAGTCTTGGTATGATAGATCTATTTTCACTTTTTATTTTGTTGATAACAGGTTCGACAAAGAGGACGGTATTTTTCAATGGCCCCAACTAAAACTTGTTCCGTTTGCTGAACCGTACGTTGAGAATAATGTGCTAAGTTGCCACAAGAAACACAAATGGCGTGTACTTTCGTTACATATTCAGCGATGGCCATAAGCTGCGGCATTGGTCCGAAAGCGACACCAGAATAATCCATGTCTAGTCCAGCAATAATCACCCGAACACCTTTGTTTGCTAATTCATTACAAACCTCGACGATGGCTGCATCAAAGAATTGAGCTTCATCAATGGCAACTACTTTTTGATCTTTCCAATGTGCTAATATTTCGATAGCCTGTTCAACAATGACCGCTTCGAACGAGCTTCCTTTATGACTTACCACATGGTTTTGACTAAAGCGATTATCTATTTTTGGTTTAAAAAGGATCAATCCTTGGTTCGCAAATTCTGCCCGGCGAATACGTCGAATGAGCTCCTCTGTTTTTCCAGAAAACATTGATCCGCAGATGACTTCAACCCAACCATTTGCTCTTCCATCTAACGGAAATTGCTCTAAAAACATAAATCAGTCGTTTGTTAACATTTATTTCAAAAGAATTGACTGTAAAACGTCGCGTTAATCAGCATGTTTTCTAATTTTGATTAAGCAACGTTTCAATCATGCAGATGAATTGATAACGAAGTTAGTAACTTAAATGTAAAGTCCGAAAAAAGCATGTCCTTATGATGAAAACAATCTTATCAAACTTGACAGAAAGACTATCCGTCTTAGAAAATGGGAATTTGACACAAGCAGAAATGGAATTATTGGTGGAAGACGCCAAAGAATTATATGAACGTTTGATTGTACTTCGCTATAAAATTTATGAATTGAATGTCTTGGGTCCAAAAGAAGTAAGCGAATCAGTGGTGTCGGCTCACATTGATCCGATCATGGAGGAAGTGGAACAAGCTTCATTTGATTTATTCGAAATGAATGAGGAGGAAGTTTCCGCTGAGGAAGAAGCACCTGTCATGGATTTTCAAATGGAAGAACCTGAAATTCCTTCAGCAGAAGCAAGTCTGTTTGACGTAGTGATGGAAACACCGGCGGTTTCCACTGAGTCACCGGAAGAAGAGGCAAGTGAAGAACTTGTGCACGAAGAGGAGCTTTTTGAAGAAAGCGAGATAGTGTCGCCCGCAGTTGAAATGGAGGAAACGGAAGAGAAAGAAGCGGAAGCTGTTCTTGAAGAAAGTCCCGATGTGGAGGTCCCAGCAATAAGCACGGAAACGGCAGCTAATTTCTTAGACGACATTCAGGATCCAGAATCTACATCCATCAATAGTGCATGGATTTTACAAATCGAACAAACCATTCGTTCTGATCGTTCTGTTTTTCCCTTAGAAACCTTGATCGGATCTTTTTCTTTGAATGAAAAACTACAATTCATCAATGAACTATTTGATGGTTCAAGCGATGCTTTTTCAACGGCAACAAAAAAATTGGATGCTAGTGAAAACATGGCGCAAGCTCGTGAACAGCTAAGCGAGTTTTCCTCAACATATAATTGGGATTTAGAATCAGAAATTGTGGAAGATTTTATTTTTAAAATTTGTCGTCGTTATGCGACTTCTGCTTCTTAATTTTTTCTTTTCATTCGCTGTTTTTGGTCAAAATAATCTGACCAAATCATTTGTTGAAACACTTTGTTCCCCATCCTTTCATGGAAGAGGATATGTCAACGGTGGTGATTCCATAGCAGCAAGTTATATTGCCAAGAGTTTTCAAGAAATTGGACTGAGTCCTTTTGAAGGGGGCTACTTCCAGGAGTTTCGTTTTCCTGTACAAACCTTTCCAGGAGCGTGTGAACTAAAAATGGATGGTGAATCTTTGATTCCGGGTGTCCATTTTCTTGTTGCTCCTAATTCTGGCCCATCTTGTGCTGAGTTCGATTGTAAAAAAGGCAAATCATATCGCGTGGTTACGTGTAACATGGAGACGCTGTATAAATCCACCGCGAGTTTTTATCCGTGTCCAAGGAATGTGATTTTGGCAGTTCGGACATTTGGGATGAGTTCGGACAGTTTAAAAATCATCAAGACACGTTTGCGTGAATTGAGTGCGTTTGCGTCTGTGATGGAAATCACTAGGGATAAATTTACCTGGTCTGTGAGTCAAACGGCGAATGCTTATCCATTCGTACAAGTACAAGATTCGGTATTTGAGCGAATGAATGAAGGCGCCATTGAACTTCATTTAGAAACGCTTCTTTTGAAAGACCATGTCGCAAAAAATGTCATTGGATATGTGCCAACTAGAAAACACGCTAAGAAGAAGCCTTTTTTATTTATTACCGCACATTACGACCACCTCGGAAGAATGGGTCAAGCAAGTTATTTCCCCGGTGCTAATGACAATGCAAGCGGAAATGGAATGATTTTTTCCATTGCACAAGAGTTGGTTAAAAATCCGTTGGATGATTACAATGTGGTTTTCATTGCCTTTGCGGGTGAAGAGATTGGTTTGTTAGGATCCAAGTACTTTGTGGAGCATCCGCTTGTTCCTTTAAAGAAGATTCGCTTTGTAGTGAACCTAGATATTATGGGGAGTGGTGAAGAGGGGATTACTTGTGTGAATTCGACACTATTTAAAAATGAGTTTGAACGGATGGTTCAATTAAACGATTCCTCCAACTATTTGCCATTAATTAAACCAAGAGGTAAGGCCGCGAATTCAGATCATCATTTCTTTACAGAGGCTGGTGTTCCTGCATTCTTCATTTACACCATGGGGCCAAATAAACATTACCATGACATATTTGATACATATGACGCTTTGACTTTCGATAAATTCGATGAGCTTCAATACTTATTATTAGAATTCATTCGTGGCTTTTAAGCGTCTAGCGATATAAATTGTTTGAACAACAATCATTGCAAGAGCTAGAGCGAGTAGATGAATTACCAGTTGATTCGGTTGATTGGTATAAATCAGCGCTAGGCAAATGGAGAGGAAGGACAATAACTGAACGGTAATCATGATCAGTAGGCGAAAAGTATCCGCCTGAGCATCTGCTTCTTTTTTAACATATAGAATCAAGAGTCCAATCAAGCCGATAAACGCAGATGTCCCGATGCAAAAAAGGGAATCAGAACAACTTAAATTGGAAAAACCTAACAAGGTAAAAAGGTAGAAAACCACAAAAATTACTAGGTAAATGGAACCTAAGCGGAGGGCTGATTTATTCATCATTTTTTTTGGAGATTTCAGTGACTTCGCTAATTACGATAAATAATCCTATTCCAACGCCTGTTAAACCAAGAACGATGGTCCACCAGGGTGTAGAAAGCTTGAATCGCTTATCTAAATAATATCCTAAATAGGAAAAAGCAGTGATCACACCGGTCATTTGAAGTCCGGCGCTTGTTAAACGCAAATAAGGGGAATTGTTGAGTTTGGGATTTTTTTTTCGATTACTCATCGAATTCAAAATCTGATTTCATACTTGTCGTTGAAACCGGAGATTTCATGACGCAGGCACCTTCAAAATACGCACCCTCTTCGATGTTCAATTTAAGGGTTTGAATGTCACCTTTGATTCTTGCCGTAGTACGTAAAACAAGCAAGTTTTCAATGGTTAATTCACCATCCATTGCACCGTCTACTTCGGCATTCACACAAACGAGGTTTCCTTTGATTTTTCCAGATGTTCCAATCACTACTTTACCTGAACACGAAACATTTCCAATGATTTCACCTTCAATCAACAAGTTTGAATCAGAAACAATGTCACCTGTGATTTCGGTTCCAGATAAAATTTTATTTAATCGATCACTTTGATCGTGTGTTGCATTTCCACCAAATAACTCTTTTCTTAACATAGCGGGCTAATAATTATCGTCGTAAAAAACTTTATAATCCCCAAATTTCGACGTTTCTATTAACTTTTTCAAATTTTCTTGATTAATTATGTAAATTTTATTGTTTTGGAAATCATCGAGGTACTCAAATCCCGCTTTATAGGCGTTAATATATTCCCCTGCTATTTTGGCCGTTTGAAACTCTTGCACTAGGACAAATTCTTTTTCTGCGACCGTCATCTTTTGAGAAACCTTCACTTTTGCTAATTTAAATGCCTTGTTTGAAAAATCCGAAATGGCATTTCTAGCTTCTTCAATATCCTCGTCTTCATCGAGTAAAACAATGACAAATTGAGTGACATTTGGAATATCGGTGAAAAAGGATTTTTTTTCAAAGTTGGCCGGCACGGAGGATGAATAACCATTCTTAATAATGGCTAACATTTCTTTTGCTCTGGTCGCTTGTTCACTAGATGGCTTTTCATCCACGATGCGATTCAAACGTGGAATCAAGTCTTTTTTATTTTCCGTTAGCTGTCCAAAAGCGAGGGCATTCAACAGCATGTATTCCGCTCTAAACGCATTCGAAAGATCATTATCGACAACTACTTGTGTTTCCGACAATACCTGAGTATAACTTTCTTGGTTATATTTCTCTAATATTTTGATGTATTTCTGTTGATCCTTTAGCGCGCTTTCTCGTTGTTTCGCATAGAAATCGGGGTCTCTAAAGAAGTTAGCCGCATCCGATAAAGGATAATTTTTGAGGATATAATTCTTATACGTCTCTGCTTCCGCAGTACCTTCATTCAATTTATACAACTGAAAAGCTGCGGATAAATCGGTTGGGTTTTTCTTGAACATATCAAGAATGGCTTGAAACTGTCCTGCGGCTAGTTCCATTTCTCCTAAGACTTCTTTATACAGTATTCCTGCCGTGTATCGAGCCTCCAAGAGGCGTTGTTCAGAAAGTGCAAAAGTAGAATCCGTCAACGGGATATTTTTTCGGAGCTCATCCAATGACAAGGAATCTTTTGGCGCTTGATTTTGCGCAGTGGTTGCGGAAGAATCTTGTTGTCCAGCATTCAAGGTTGGGTCTTTCAGAACAATTCTTTCGCTACGTCTCCAATCATCTTCATTTTCTCTTTGTCCCCATAATTTACGGAAATCATTGTATCCATCTTCTCTCAGTTTCGGGTTATTAAAGATGAATTTATTGGCGTTATTTACTGTTCCGGTGGTTGTTTGATTTTGTTGAAGCGCCAACAGCTTTGCTGCTTCTTGTTCTTTTCGTCGTTGTTGTTCACGTTTTAATTGCTTCAATGTTTCTTTCAAGAAATCTTCACGATCATCTTCAGACATTTTAGCGATTCGCTGAACCGAGTCCTCAAAAATTGCGGTTTCAATAGCCTTTACTAGGTCTGCTAATTTAACGGCTTTGTTTTTTATAAGGTCTCCATTTGGATAATCGTCACTTATAAATCTAGCGCAGGAGTCGTAATATTTCTGGGCAGCAACATAATCCTTTGTTTGAAATGAGAGGTCCCCTAATTTTTCATAGGACATCGCTTTTTGACGTTTATTCGTGGTGGAATAAAATGCGGATTCTGTCAAATAGGACTTTGCTTTCGATTTTTCATTTCGATTTAACTCTACCATTGCCATGGAATAATAAATCTGATCTTTGAATTCCGCATTTTTCGCATCTTTCAGCATGCGTTTTAAATCTTTGGCCAATTTTTCACCACCTCCAACAATAGCTCTATTCAAACGCGCATTGAAGGAAATGTCAAAAGGAGCAGATGCCTTCATGGCTTTGGAAAAGCACTTTTCCGCATCAGGCAATTGATTGGCTTGTTGGTATAACTGGGCAAGAATAAAATTTAATCGCGCTTTTTCTTTGCCATTTTTACATTTATCGATAGCGAGCACAAGTCCATTAATTGCTTCTTCATAGTCTTTCCGTTTCACTGCGAGATCCGCATACGTTTTGTGGATATCAAACTGAAGGCTTGTATTCATGATTGGCGCTTCACTTTTCTCCTTCTTTTTTACGAACGGGATATAATCTTTTACTGTT